>CAZSJU010000107.1:5324-10664 GCA_964607235.1 uncultured Anaerolineae bacterium
AGCAGTTGCATCATGCCTACGACGACTTTGTGGTCTTCGAGAGAGGGGATCGCTGCGTTCAATGCATCTACCGCTTGTGTGAATGTATCGCTACTGACGAGTTCAAATTTATCATCGTGGATTTCGGGCAGTTTTTGTAATTCTTTGACCAACGCATACAGGTCCTCGCGCCATCGATCGCTCCGCAGGTTTGTGGTCAGGGTGACCCTGGGAGCGATATAGGGCTGGGGGGGCTCCTGGCGTAGATATGTGGTGGTGCTGAGCGCCGTGATGGCGGCCAGCATAGGCTCCTGGTTTGCCCGGTAGGCCTGGGCCTGGGGCAACAGGACCAGGTCTGGTTCCAGTGCCGGTGCGGCGGGCGAGCTCGTGGGGGCATAGTGCACGTTTAGGCCCGAGTGGGGCAGCCGGACGTGTCTTTCCTTCGCATAGTCATTATAAGCCAGGACATAGGGTGCGCTGACCAGGACGGCCGGCGTGTATTGACGGAGCTGAGCGGTGAGTTGGGCGGCTGCCCCGGAGGTTCCAGGCCCCACCAACACGAATAGTTGTGTACCCCGTTCATCTGCAAAGCGTTGGGCAATGCTGGACAGCAACAGTTCATTGAGCGCCGCGCTGTTCCCCGTTTCTGAGCACTGGAAGGGGGCCGGATTGCCTCGCAGGTCGACGACGAACGTGGTCACGGGTTGATTCTGCCAGGCATTCATCAAATCGGCGACAAAAGCTTCAAAGGGCAGACCTTGCACCGATGCGCAGCAATTATACTGAAAATATAGGCTCTGGCTGTGGCGCACATAGGTAAACCAGTAATTGGCGGCGCGGGGCAAGGGGGCAGGGAAGGCCGTTTGGGACGCCGAGGCCCACGTCGCTTGACCGGGCGAGAGCGGGGTGAGGTCTACCGACAACATGTGTCCTACAGCATCCTCGAATGTGAACCGGCCACCGCTGGGCTCTGGCAGCACGCCCA
Source organism: uncultured Anaerolineae bacterium (assembly GCA_964607235.1). Lineage (GTDB taxonomy): Bacteria > Chloroflexota > Anaerolineae > S140-20 > S140-20 > CAZSJU01. Next base: position 6,289 of record CAZSJU010000107.1, read on the forward strand.
GGCCGTACAGTATCCCTGGATTGCTCAGGTACGTCGAGGCGCTGGCATAAAGGGTGGCGGACGGGTGTGTCGGGGCCACGCTCGCGATGGCGCTGAGCGCACCTTGAAGGTTGACTTGACCGACGCGCACCAGGCGCGTGTCGAGCAGATAGGCATAGTCCGGTGTGGCCTGGGTGACATACAGGCCGTCATCGAACCAGGTGAATTGTATGGGAAACGTTTTTTCCAAGCCATAGCCCACGTGTTCCCAGGAGAGCGCCACGTGCCCGTGGCCGAACCGTTTCACCAGTTGCATCAGGGCCACGACGATCTCTTGTTCGTTCAAGGGGGAGCGTGTCGTGGTGATGTCCGAGACCGCGGCCTCGATTTGGCGCCGGACGTCAGGCGGTGTGTTTTCGTCGAGTTGTTGTAGCACGTCTGCCAGGATGCGCAGGTCAATGTTCCAGGGGTGCACCGGTGTGGATAGGGGGTGGAGCACCAGTGGGAGTGGCAGGGTAGGCGTCGCTACCGGTGAAATGGGCTGCCCGGTAGGCGTGGACGGTGGCGCGCTGCAAGCGTTGACCAACAGCAGCAGGCAGAGGGCGCTGGCGAGGCCCAACGCGCGGATGAAGCGTAGCGCGCGGCGGCTAGGGTGTATCTTGCATCTCGCGTGCCTGCTGTGGCCCGGTGATAGAAATCCCCATGGCGGCCATTTGAAGATCGGCCGCTCGAAAGACGTAATTCCCGGTGTATGCGGGGATCCTGCGCGTGCTGGCACTGGCCGGGGTGAGGCCAAACTCGAGCCATTCTGTACCATCGTCCCAGGTTTCACGAGTGAACAAGGCGGGCACGAGATAGGGGTCATCTCGAGAGCCTGGGGTAGTCAGCGCGTATCCGTCAGGCACGTCAATGTACACTTTCCACCAGCCATAGATGGGTGTCAGGCCGAATGTGCCATTGCACCCCTTGGGCACGTCGCGGTGTCCCTCTTGGAGATGCGAACAATACATGTCAGGACCCTCTATGCCATCGTTGTTGTTCCAGGCCGAGTCCAGGGTAAATTCTGTCTTTTCGTCAGAGGTGATAAAATGGACTTTTACTCCGGCGACGCCAGGTTCGTTACCCCATGCGCCGTCTTTATTTTCGTCCATAAAGACGACGCCATAGATGTGTCCGCCGGCAAAAACTGGGGTCACGATGAGCAGGGACAATATCAATGCCAAGAAAAGAGAACCTTTAAACCGTTTCATGAATCTATCCTCCTCATCCGAGAGCGCGTTGGCCATGTGAGCCGCCTGCATAGCAATCTGTATCAGGATTATACAACATAAATTCAGCGCGTGCAAATAGTACTTGGGTAAGGGGCGTTTGACGTTCATCAGCTTTTCCCCATTCACTCAACCCCCACAGCGTCCCGAACAGGCCGCCCACCATGGCGCCGACGACGCCAAAGACCAGGATATAAATGAGCACGACGATGGCGCCGGTGGCCCAGCCGCGACGCCAAAGCCAGGCCAGTATCCCGTCACGGAAATCCGGCGCTGGCCGGTTTGCCCCGCTGCTGTCCCGGACAGCAGCGACGATATCGCTTGTGGCGCGCAGCCTGGACGATCCGTACAACGCGTTTTGATCGAGGGTCCAGCACAAAAATGCGTCTTGCGCCATGCGGGCGATGACAAAGCGCAGCACCTGAATGGTTTTGCCCCACAGGTACATGGAAAAAGTGAGCGTCAACACGTCGGGCGTGCCGGAAACATTGAGGTGAATCGCGCCCTCGTGGGAGCTGCTTGGATGATGGGCGATCCATTTGCTGGATAGATAACCCAGCAATTCCTCCAGGCTCTGGCGCGCGGCCTGCTCGACCGGCAAGCGTGGTGGGGCGGCGGCCTCGGGAGGAAAGAGTGGCAGGTTTTCCAGGACCTGCCGCAGGTGCGGCGCCTGGGTCTCAAAGCCGGTGTGGGCGTCGTCGCGCAAAGCGGATTTGGCGACCTCGATGCAGTCTCTTTTATCGGCTGGGCTGGGCCTTGGCAAGTTCATGATGCACCTTTGCCCTTTCTGCCTATGTGGCAATCATTGGCAATGTCTAGATGCTTATGCCCCCCCGGACCGAGATAGACGATGCTCAAAGCTTTTACGACTGGCTCTTCATCTCGCCGATGTCCAGGGTGGTCTCTTCTAACACCTCTTCCAGGATGGATGCAGCGGTGCGCCCGCGTAACTGGCTCTCGGGTTTGAGGATCAAGCGGTGCGCCAGGGTCAACGGGACGAGGGGTTTGACGTCGTCAGGGATCACATAGTCGCGCCCGCGCAGCGCGGCCAGCGCCTGCGCGGTCTTGTATAGCGCCAGAGAACCACGGGGGCTGGCCCCCAGTGCCAGGTCAGGGTGGCGGCGGGTGGCGCGCACCAGCGCCACGATATAGCTTTCGAGCAAAGGGTCCACGTGTACGTCGCTTATGGCGTCATATAGCTCGAGCAACTCGGTCCCCGCCACGACCTGCGCGATGGTCTCGATGGGATGTTCTTTGCGCAGCCGGCGCAGGATTTGGATCTCTTCTTGCTCCTGGGGATAGCCCAACGACAAGCGCATGAGAAAGCGGTCCAATTGCGCTTCGGGCAGGGGAAAGGTGCCCTCGTACTCGATGGGGTTTTGCGTGGCCAGTACCAAAAAGGGCGCCGGCAGCGGGTGGGTGATGCCGTCCATCGTGACCTGGCTTTCTTGCATCGCCTCCAGCAGCGCGGCCTGGGCGCGCGGCGTGGCGCGGTTGATCTCGTCGGCCAGCAAGATGTTGACAAAGACCGGGCCGGGTCGAAATTCAAAGCAACTGGTCTGCTGGTTAAACACGTTGACGCCGGTGATGTCATTGGGCAACAGGTCGGGCGTGCATTGCAATCGTTTGAACGCTAACCCCAGGCTGGCGGCCGTCGCCCGTGCTAGCATGGTCTTGCCGGTGCCGGGCACATCCTCGACTAATACGTGCCCCCGGCACAACAAGGCCACCATGAGCCATTCGATCTGTTGGCGCTTGCCGACGATCACGGTCTCGACATTGCCGGCGCCGCGGTCGATAAACTGGGTTGTGGACGTCATAGGTCCCCCTTTACGGTTGCACAAGGTCGATTATTGGTTTATTGGTTGCAATCGGCCGGTTGCAGAGGTGCTGTCTATTATACTCGCAAGCGTTCAGGGGACAAGCCAGGAACCCAAGCGCACGCATTCAAAAGAGTTGCGTAAATGCGCGTTTTATGGCACTATACCTGTGGAGGCTGACCTATCGTATGTCCCTTGCCCTGTGGCGAGAGCTTGGATAGACTGTAGGTCAGCCTCTTTTGAGTGTTCTGTAGTAAAAAGGAGGTCATGTGATTTCTTCTCAGCTTTTATTAATTTTTATCGTTTCGATTCCCTTAATACTGGTCGCTCGTAATCGCCTGCGACCAGACCTGGCCGCTCTGTTAATCGCCGTGATTTTGGGCCTTGGGCAATTCTTTGGGTTGGGGCTGCTGGGCGCCGAGCACGCTCCTGAGGATGCCGTTAAGGCATTTTCTGGTTTTAGTGAACCGGTGGTCTTGACGCTGCTCAGTCTTTTTATCATCACGCATTCGCTCCACAAATCCGGCGCGACGCGTTGGATCGCTCACCGTATTATAGGCTTTGGCGGCCGTTCGGAGCGGCGTTTGATCGTATTGTACGCAGCCACTACTGCTTTCTTGTCGTTGTTTATGAACAACCTGGCGGCAGGAGCGCTGCTGTTGCCCAGTGTTATGGAAACTTGCCGGCGCACCGGCGTCAAACCCAGCAAGTTGTTGATTCCAGTGGCTTATGGCAGCTTGTTGGGTGGCACCGCCACCTACTTTGATACCACAAGCATCGTCGTCAGCAATCTGTTGGCTGCAGCCAGTCCACCTCAAGAGATGCTAAATATATTGGACTTTACGCCGACCGGCGGGCTGATCGTCCTCGCCGGGGTCGCCTTTTTGGGATTTTTTGGCCCTCGTCTGTTGCCTGATCGAGAGCCGCCATCTGAATTAATGATGACCCGCCACACCGTTAGCGACTTGGAAGATTATTATCAGCTCCCTGAGAGATTGTGGGAAGCTGTGGTGTTGCCTGATTCGTCTTTGGCCAATACCTCGCTGGCTGCAAGTGGCCTTGGTGAGCAATTGGGCCTGGCTGTTGCTGGAGTGTGGCATGGTCACGCGGAAATCTTTTCGCCATCACCCGAACAGATCATTCACCCGGCCGACACGTTGCTGATCGTCGGCCGGGAGGAACGTGTGCAGCAATTGACCGAGATGGGTCTGGCTATCAAGTGTGAGAACGAGAACAATCATATCGGGCGCGAGAACACGAACAATCACATCTGCACGAGCGGTGTCTTGCCCATCGAGGCGATGCCTGC
>CAZSJU010000108.1:0-10633 GCA_964607235.1 uncultured Anaerolineae bacterium
CGACTTTTTGGAGATGGTTAGCCCCAAAACGGGGCTCTAAACAGTCCATGTTCATCTCTTGCCACTTGTCGATGATCAGCGCGTCGTCCAGCCACACGCGCACGCCGTCGTCCGCTCGCACGGAGAAGCGGTAATAGCCGGGCGCAAAGTCTAGTTCCCTCGTCCAGCGCACGGAAAAGTTGTCGTCGGGCATCCAGGAGACAGGCGGCGCGGTGCTCCAATCAAAGTTGATTTCGGCGTCGTCCCGCACCAGAGCCGGGCCACCGACCAACTCTTTGTTATCAAAGTACTCGCCTTTCCAGCCCGTAAACCCATCCAAGCGCTGCCACCACACGTGGGCGTGAGCCTCGCCCCCTTGCTCAAAATATTCCACGGTGATTTGATGTAACCCGTCCCCACTCAGCGTGATGTCACCGCTGTGGGTGTTGGGTAATTTTTGTTTGTTCCACGCGTCAATCAGCAGGTGGTGGTCCACCCACAGCCGGACGCCGTCGTCGGTGCTGGTGGAAAAGCGATAAGTGCCGGGCGTAAAGCCCAGGGTACGGGTCCAGCGCACGGAAAAATGATCGGCAGGGAGCGCCGCGTCCGGAGCGCCATCGGCCCAGGCAAAGTCGATGGCGGCGTCGGTGCGGATCAAAGCCGGGCTGCCCTCGAGGTTTTGGTTGGCGAAATACTCGCCGCGCCAGCCTTGTCCGCCGGTGATGGGTTCCCAGCCTACGTAAACCTGGGCGTCACCGCCATGCTCATAGTATTCGACCCGCACGGTATAGGTGCCCTGTTTGATGTGCACGTCACGCGTCAGCCAGCCCGCCTGTTGGTCTTGCCATGCATCGATGACCATCAAGTCACCGACCCACACGCGCAGCCCGTCGTCGGAGCGGGCGGAGAAGCGATAGGTGCCGGCTTGAAACCACTCTTCACGGGTCCAGCGGGCCGAGAAATTGTCCGCGGGCACGCCGGGGCCGGGCGCCCCGGTGCTCCATTGAAAATCGATGGCATCCTCGTAGCGACTGAGGACGGGAGCGCCGCTCAGCGTGGTGTTGGCAAAATAGTCTCCCCACCACTTGCCGGTGTCGGCTTGTGGAGCTGCCGTGACTACCCACGGGACCAGGCACAACACCAAGACCACGAGACAGACCGCTACCAGCAGGCGGGTATGCTTGATTACAGATGTTGGTTTGATCATCGGATTCCTCCTCACCCTTGAGTTAAAAGTCAAGCTTATTATAGCCGATATCGCATCCGGCGCATCCATCAACCGGGTAAAGGAGACCTGGACAGATGGCGGGGTTTTTGACCGGTCAGACGACCAGGGGCGATGTAAAGCTTGAGATTCAGGGGATCGACCGAAAGATGGTGTGACGCAACAGGGCTTCTACCAACAGCAGAACTAGCGCGACCAGCAAGAGCCCGCCGGCCAGCTCGCGGTAGCGGGTAAAAACCTGGACCTCCACCTCTGATTTTTCCAGTTGGTTGATCTGTTCGTAAATCTGTTGCAGCCCCTGTGTGTCTTGGGCGCGAAAATAGAGACCATTCGTCTCGTCGGCGATCTCTTGCAGCGTCTCTTCGTCAATCTCACTTTCGATCATGCGGGTTGTAGTCCCAAAGAGATCCTGTACCGGAACTGGCACTTGGCCCGGTCGCGCGGCCCCGACGGTATAGACCTTGACGTCCAACGCCGCCGCCGCCCGGGCAGCCGTCAGGGGGTCAATTTGACCGGCGTTGTTGACCCCGTCGGTCAACAAGATGATGACGCGGCTTTTAGCCTGGCTTTCCTGGAGCATCGCGGTGGCTTGGGCCAACCCCAGACCGATGGCGGTGCCGTCGTCAAGCCCCAAATCCGGCGCCAACTCGACCTGGGACAATAGCCGGCGCAGCACCGCATAGTCAAAAGTGGGAGGGCTGGAACTGAACGCTTCGCGGGCAAAGACGACTAGCCCGATGCGGTCGTAGCGGCGCTGGTCGATAAAGGCGTCGATCACTTGCTTGGCTGCCCCCAGGCGGTTCTGCGGTTCAAAGTCGAGCGCGGCCATACTGCCCGAGATGTCCAACGCCATCACAATATCGACCCCCTGGCCGCGGATCACTTCCAGGGTCCGCCCGGTCTGGGGCCGGGCGATGGCGACGATCAAGAACGCCAGCGCCGCAAAGCGCAGCGCCAGCGGCAGCCAACGCAGGCGCAGCCGGGCCGAGCGTGGCAACCCGTGCACCAGCCGCACGTCAGAATATTGCAGCGTGGATTCGGCAGGCTCACCACAGGTGGATTCGGCAGGCTCACCACAGGTGGCCGGGCGCCCCCACCGGCGATGAATCGCAAGTAGCAGCGGGATCAGGAACAAGGCCAGTAACCATAAAGGGTGCGCAAATCGGAACATTACGGGTTTCTCGTGCCTCTGTCATCTGAATAGGGCGGTGCGGTTGCCTTTGCTGTCGGCGTGTCCCTGGGCGTTGTCTCTGGCATCGGCGTCGGCGTCGTGACCGTCACAAAGTGCCGGGCGCGCCGCACGGCGTCACGCGCCTGGTCGACCGCTGGACGCGCCTTGGCAAATTTGACCAGGTCTGCCTCTTCTAACAATTCGCATAGCCGGACAGTGGGTCCTCGCTCGATGGAGGCACGGCGCATCACGGTCATCAACTCCCACGTGGTGCGGTCCAGGGCTGGCAAATGATAGCGATCTTGAACGTAATGTCGCATACAGTCGGCGACCAGCGTGTAATGTCCTTTCAGGTCGCCTTGACCTGGCAAGTCGAGAGCCGCGATGCGGTCCAACTCTTCGTGGGCGATTTCCTCAGGTGGGTGCGGGTCGACGATGACGGGCGCTGCAAAAGCATCGGGAGAACGGCGCCAACGCGTGTACCACAGCCAGCCCCACGCGCCGAGCAGGCTGGTCAGCAACGTGCCGCCTAAAACCCAGAGCCAGGGAAATGGGTGGGGCAGCCTGGCTTGGGGCTTGAGGTCGCGCTTTTCTGTCTCGTCCCCGCTCAGCACGCTGGCGACGGTGATAGTCAATGGGGGCACGGTGATTTCTTGCGCGTCGTCGCCCGTGCGATAGCGCACGGCCAGAGCCGGCGTCTGAAATTCGCCCGGGGCCCAGAGGGTGACTGTCGCCTCGCGTGTTGCCGTGCGCGTGCCGTCTTGATTTTCGACGGTCGGCAGGGCGCGCTGGTCTAGCACTTCAAAGGGTCCCCATTCTCGGGGCAGTGCGGGCAACGCCACGTCCCCCTCGGCCGGGTAGGTCGCTTTGAGGCGCAACGTGAACTGGTCGCCCACGGTGAGCGCGTCAACCTCGGGCGACGGGGGGGAGGGGTTCCCGCGTTCCCATTCAACCTGCACAGGGGGCTGGGCGCGAGCAGCAGGCGTGAGCAGGGTCGCCAGCCACACGATCAGCCATATCATGGAGAGGCGTCGACCCATCGCTTATCGCCTCCAGCGCCGGGCGCGCGTCTCGAAAAATCCCAGTAAAGGACCGACGTAATCCTCGCCTACCGTCACGTCCACTTGATCCACCTGGGCGTGGGTAAAGGCCGCGTCGCGGGCGGCGCGATGGGCCTGGGCCTGGCGCGCAAAGGCCTGTCGCCAGGCCAGGTTGCTGCTGTCGACCCACGTGGTGGCGCCGGTCTCGGCGTCTCGCAGCGCTACCAGTCCGACGGCGGGCCATGCGGTTTCGCGCGGGTCGGTCAGCGTGACCGCCACCAGGTCGTGGCGGCGGTTGGTCACCAGCAGCGCCCGTTTGTAGCGCGTGGATTCGACAGGCTCATCACAGGTGGACATAAAGTCCGAGATGAGAAAGATGATGGCGCGTCGCTTGAGCACCCGGTTGAGCTGGTCCAGCGCCAGGGCGATGTCGGTGCCGTGGCCAGCCGGTTCAAAGGCCAGCAGCTCGCGAATCAGGCGTAGCACGTGACGGCGACCTTTGCGGGGCGGGATGTGCAGTTCGACCTGGTCGGTAAAGGCCAACAGCCCGACCTTGTCATTGTTGCTGATGGCTGAAAAGGCCAGCACCGCACCGAGTTCGGCGGCGACCTCACGCTTGAGACGGCCTGCCGTGCCAAAGTGCCCCGAGGCGCTGGCGTCAAAAGCCAGCATCACGGTCAGCTCGCGCTCTTCGACGTAGCGCTTGACGAACGGCTCGCCCATGCGCGCCGTGACGTTCCAGTCGATGGTGCGCACCTCGTCGCCAGGTTGGTAACGGCGTACCTCGTCAAATTCTATGCCGCGCCCTTTGAATATGGCCTGATATTCGCCCGCAAAGCTGTCGTTCACCAGGTGGCGGGTGCGGATCTCGATGTGGCGGATGGTCTTGATCAGTTCGGCAGGGAGCACTAGGGCACCTCTATCTGATCCAGGATGCGTTGCACAATGTCCGCCGAGGACACGTCTTCTGCTTCGGCCTCGTAGGTCACGATGACCCGGTGTTGTAGGACGTCGGTGGCGACTTGCTTGACGTCTTCGGGCGTCACATAGCCGCGGCCTTGGAGAAAGGCGTGGGCCTTGGCGGTGGTGACCAGATAGATCGTCGCTCGGGGGGACGCGCCATACGCGATCAACCCCTCCAAGTCTTGCAGACCGTTCTCTGCCGGTTCACGCGTGGCGAACACCAGGTCCAGCACGTACTCTTTGACCTTGGGGTCGACGTAAATGCCGCGCACGACGTGGCGCGCGTGGAGAACCTGCTCAGGGCGAATCACCGGGCGCACCACCGGCAAGGTGGCGCCGGTCATCAGTTCCAGGATTTGGCGTTCCTCGTCGCGGCGCGGATAGGTGATGACGACCTTGAGCATAAAGCGGTCCACCTGGGCTTCGGGCAGTGGATAGGTGCCCTCTTGCTCGATGGGGTTTTGCGTGGCCAGCACCAGGAAAGGTTCCTCCAGCTTGTGGGTGGTGTTGCCGATGGTCACCTGGCGCTCTTGCATGGCCTCCAATAGGGCGCTTTGTACTTTGGGGGGCGCACGGTTGATCTCGTCCGCCAGGATCAGGTTGGCAAAGACCGGTCCCGGACGCGGGGTGAACTCTCCCGTGCGTGGGTTGTAAATCTGTGTGCCGGTGAGGTCGGCCGGGAGCAGGTCGGGCGTGAACTGGATGCGCTGAAAACTGGCCTGGATGGCCTGGGCCAGGGTATTGACAGCCAGCGTCTTGGCCAGCCCAGGCACCCCTTCGATCAAGATGTGGCCGTCCGCTAGCAGGCCGATCAGCAGCCGTTGGATCAGCCGTTCTTGGCCGACGATGACGTGGCCGATCTCGGCCAGCAGGTCTTGGACAAAGATCGCTTCCTGGCGGACCTGTTCGTTGATCTCTTGGATGGTCGCTTCCATAGTGACTCCTTTGGGACATGATTATAGGGTGGATGGGTCCGAGTAAAGCGCCCATCCACCCCGTCATTTTACCGTGAGCGGCTCAGAATATCAAGGGTTACTTTTGTTTTGGGGGTGCGCCACCACGATCAAGCGGTGGTCGCCGTGGGGTGCGGGGGCACAGGTTACCAGCGTCAGCCGTTCATCTTGGGTGGGCAATATCCAGCGCGCGTTCCGGGCGCGGACTGCGGTTGGCTGGCCTTCGTCGGCCACCAGGTGCTTTTCGGCCACGCGATAGCGGTAGGCCACGGCGCCGACGTAAACAATGACCTCGTCACCGGTAGCCAGTTGGTCCAGGTTCTGAAATACCGCGCCATGGATGTTTTGGTGGCCATTCAGCACCGTGTTGCCGCCTTGCCCGGGCAGGGCTAAAGTGTCGTGCCAGCCGACGGCAAAATAGTCGGGCACACCCCAGGTAGTGGCCGCTTGCCCGTTGGCCTGGTAATGCGTCAACCCTACTTTGATGATAGGCGCCTCCAGGTGGATGGCTGGGATGAGCAGGCGCGTGGGGCTGGAATCTGGGGCCGGGATGAGAAACCCTGTCGCAGTGGGAGTGGCTGGTGTGACGTGCCGGTCCACCGAGGCGGAGAATGGGGTATTGCTGGGCGTTAGAGCCGGCGTCGGCGTTGCTGTCTTGGTCACTGTAGGCGTGGCTGTCGCCCTCACGGATTCGGCAGGCTCACCACAGGCGGATGGGGTGGCCGTAGCGGTGGCTGTCGCGGCGGTGGATGGGCTGGGTGATGGGGTGGGGGATGGGGGCGCAATGGGCGTCGGTGTCGCCATCTTGGCCGTTATGGTGCGCTCGGTCTTGAGGACCAGGGCGACGTCGGCCGTGGGCCGTTTGCGCGTGCTCGTGGATTTGGCAGGCTCACCACAGATGGCGCTTTGAGAGGGCGCGGCGGCGTCGGCCTGTCTCAGGGGCTCTTGGGGCGGCGCGCCAGCAGCCAGCCACAAGGCACACCAGGCAGGCCATCGCGATGCCTTTGAGCCGCAGCGCGTTGAATTTGGCTTTTCCTGTGGAAACCGTGTGGAGTGACTTGATGTGGGCGTCGGGTGCGGACGCTAACGTCGTGTCAGAAAATAGCTGTTCCAAGTGTCGTTCGAGCATGTCCTTTTTGTCCGTCGCGGTGGTGAACAAATCCGGTGTTATTGTAGCGCAAGGCTTGTCGGGTGGCGTTACAGTTTGATTTCGCTCCAGTTACCCTTGCCGTGCAATGCCTGGGCGATGCGGGTTTGTCAGCTTACCACCACGAGTGTATAATAGGCGCGTGAGAGGTGACTCCTGTTTTATGCCAGGATTTTCAACCTGACGTCGATTTTAAAATACGTGCCCATACTTTTTGCTCAATGCCGAGGAGGTAGTGATATGAGCGAGAATATCCAGCGCATTTCCCCCCCTGATTTGAAGGAAGCTGAAGCGTTGTTGGCTGATCTGTTTCAAGAGGTGCGAGATTGGGAAGGCACCCTGGCCGGCGGGACAGAGCTGGCGATGGGGGCTGCAGCCGTTGACAGCCTGTTTCAGACCAAAGTCGATTTTGGCAACCCCAGGGATAATTTTATATTGCTGACGCCGGCGTTGTTCGAGGAAGCCGGCGTCGAGCTAAACGCCATCCGCCAGCAGCAGATGCAGGACCAGTTTGACTTTTATTACATGACGGTGCGGGTGAACATGCGGCCCAAGCCCGGTGTGCAGTTCAAGGTGTTGTGCTGCGAGTTGAATTTTGGCCCCAAAGGCGAAAACGAACCCATCGTCCAGACGATTTTTCCGAAGAGCAAGTGGCGCACGGTGATGAATTGGGGCGGCGGGATGAGCCTGGGGCTCGACGGGAACCTGGAGTGGCGCGTAGGTGTGGACGCTGCCCAGGCGGCCGAGATTGCCAACCTGCCCGGCGAGCTGAAGGCCAACGTCGCCAACAAGGACGAATTCAAGGCTTCCATCGTCATCCCCGACTATAACTATGAGGTCGGACGCTTTGACATCGCGGCCGCGGGGGAGGGAGGCTCAGAGTGTTACTGGTATATCCAGGAACCAGATTTACAAAAGATGCTGTCGGTGCAGTTTGGCGTTGTCTTTAAAGTGCCAAAGGATACACAAGAGGTTACTTTGCGCGGCGTGGCCTGGGCTGAACCCCGTATGAACTGGTTGGTAGCCAACATCCGCGACGTCTTTGGTGACCTGGGAGACCGCCTCCAGGCGCTGCTGCGGCAAAAGGATGTGGCGGCGGACAAGTTCGCCCGAGGCGCGGCTGAACAGTGGACGCTGACTCTGCCCAAAGGATCGTGACGTATGACGCGAGATTATTACACGTATCGCATTCGGATCAACAATCGCCAGCGCGTGCAGGCGGAAATGCGTGATCTCGAGGATCATCTCAAGGGTGAACCGGAAGGGCGTCTGACCTACGACGACGCGTGCCAGGCGCAGGTGCAAGCGCTGCATCAGGCGGCCCAGGCGGGCCAGATTGACGGCTCGCAGATCAAGACGTTGGGCGAGAAATTGTTCGGGGCACTGTTTGACGAAAGGTTGCGACACGACTTTTTTGGGCTGTACGAAGCTGCGCGCAAGGAAGGGGCGCTGGTGCGGGTCGAGCTGGACGTGGACGAGCGCGCGTTGCCCGACCTGGCAGCGTTGCCCTGGGAGTTTATGCGTGTCCCCACGGACAGCGGCTACGGCACCCTGTGGCTGGGCACGGCGCCGGACGTCATCTTTTCGCGCCGGCGCACGCATTGGATTGCGCCGGAACCGATCCAGCTTGAGCAGGACGAGCCGCTGCGCATCGCTCTGGCCGTCGCTGCCCCCGACGAGCAGGGGCTGGGAGTGGTCAAGTATCAGAAGGTATGGAAAGCGTTGCAAAAGCTGGCTGAAAAGATGCCGGATCGGATCCGGTTACTGGATCTGATCAACCCGGCCACACCGGCGGCCATTGATGACGTCTTGGAGCAAAAGCCGCATATTTTTCAATTTATCGGCCATGCCCAGTTAGCGCAAGATGCGCAACAGCGGGACAAAGGCCGGATTGCTCTGGCGAATGAATTTTCTGATGAACCGTTGTGGTTTGATGGGGAGCAGTTTAGTGAATTGTTTACGCGTTATCGGCCAGGTGTAGTGCTGTTACAGTCATGCGAGAGCGCCGCGACGTCTGCCGTTCAGGCTTTTGTAGGCGTGGCCTCACGGGTGGTGGAACAGAACATTCCGGTGGTGGTTGCTATGCAGTACCGAGTGTCCAACTCGACGGCGGCGCGTTTTGCGCTTGAATTTTACGAGCGCCTGGCCCAAGGGGACCCGGTGGACAAGGCAGCGCAGGAGGGCCGGCGGCGCATCGCGTTGGGGCCGGCCGGCTATGGCAAGCGGGACTTTGCCACGCCGGTGTTGTTCATGCGCGTGCGCGACGGACATCTGTTCGATATGCCTGAGGCCAAAGCGGGCCAGGGCGCCGTGGAAACACCGGCGGTTTCTGCGGTTCCCTTTGATCCCCACAAGCCGGTGAGCTTGCCCGACCTGGCGCGCGATATCAGTGCCCACTTTGGTGATGAAGACCTGCGTTTCTTGTGCCTGGATGTGGGCGCCGATTACGAGAATTTGCCCGGCGCGGGCAAGAGCGCCAAGGCCAGAGAGTTGGTCTTGTATTGCAATAGACGGGGCTTGATCCCCAGGCTGCGCAAAAAGTGCCATGAACTGCGGTCCCACGTAGAGTGGTAGATGGCCTCAAGCGACCGGCACGAATGCAAAGGGTGTCGAGGTCGGCAGGGGTGGGGGCGTAAAGGTACAAGGGCGCGTCGGTTGGGCGCGCTCTTGTTCCACCGCCGCGATCAGCGCGCGTAATTCGGTTTGGATCTGGCCCGGGTCTAGCGCCTGGGCCGCTCTTGTCAAATCGTACAGCGTGTCTTGGGTAGATAAAGGTGAGGGTGCAGCGCCTGGCACTGGGTGTCGATATCAAGTTCTCTGTGTTCTCTGCCTCCGTGGCAGATCATGCTTTTACTCAACGTTTCAGGGTCGGGGCCGGGTCAATCTGCACGTCTTTGACGAACAGCATGTAATTCAGCTCGCCGGCGGGGTCCAGATAGCCCACCAGGTCTCCGCGTCGCACCACGTCCCCATCGGTCACCGTAGACGTCTGCATAAAAGAGTACACGACGGTGGTGCGGGCCGGGCGGTTGGTGATTTGCACGCGCAATCCCATCACCGTGGCGCGGTTGACATTGACCTCGCCGCCCAGCGTGGCATAGACCGGTAGCAGCGCCGTGCCGGACACGGTCGGTGCGATGTCCATCGACCCCTGATCTGCGTTTTCAGCTTCCCGCTCGGCAAAGCTGCGCGTGATTTGTGCCGGCACGGCCAACGGCCAACCGCTCACCTGCTCGGCCGGATAATCCGGGATGTCCAGGTCTTGCCAGGGCAGGTCGAACCATGTCAAAAACTGCTCGGCCGCATTGATGTCCGGCTCCCAGCGCCAGTCCTCGGCTTTGTGCGTGGCGCTGGAGAAATGCAGGTGCGGTTCGATGTACTGCGTCCAACGCCCGGTGTTGCCGATGCGGCCCAGCCATTCCCCTACTCGCACTGTTTGATCTTGCGTCACCCATTGTTCGCTCAGGTGACCATAATAATATGTGTACCCATCCTCCCCGTACAGCAGCAGGGCCAGTCCCCCGGCCGGGTTGTCGGCGATGGCGACTGTGCCGCTGACCACGGCCACCACGGGCAGTTGGATAAAGGTCTGGAACGCCACGCTGTCGCCAGGTAGGTGGCGGGCGGCCTCAATGTCCACGGCGTTGGAGCCGTCCCAATGATAGTGCGTCCACGTCATCAGGTCCAGGTCTCCGGCCACGGGAAAGGCGTGAGCGCCGTCGTCGCTAAAGGTGACCTGGGGTGGGGCGGGCGTCGCCGTGACGGTGGGCGAGGGTGTGACGGGAGGCGGCGCTGCGGTGGCGCTGGCCTGGGGCCGGGTGGTGGCCGAGGGAGCGGACGTCATCGTAGGGGCCGGTGGGGCGGTAGCAGTGTGCGGCCGTGACGTGTAGCTGGGCACCGGCGTGACGCTGGGCGCGCCGCAGCCGGTCACCAACAAGAGAGCGGTCAAGGTGATGAGGGTAAATAATCTGCGCATGGCACAATGGTAGCACCAAGTGTCGGATCGGGCAAGCGTGCGCCCGCGCGTCCAGCAATTCCAAATTTGAGGTGTCATTGCGAGCCCCGGACGCTTTTTCCGGGGTGAAGCAATCTCCAAGCAGCAGAGGAGATTGCTCGCTTGCACTGCGCGCAAGCGCAAGTGTCGTCGCAAAAAAA
>CAZSJU010000109.1:0-8963 GCA_964607235.1 uncultured Anaerolineae bacterium
GTTGTAAATTCTGGTGTGCGCTTTAACATGTTCTCCCAGGATCAGTTGGAAGAGATGTTTTGGGGCGTACTATATTTGCTCGAGTACACGGGGCTGGACGTTAAACACAAAGAGGCGCGTGAGGTTCTGAAAGAAGCGGGCGCCTGGGTAGAAGGCGAGCGGGTACGCCTGCCTTCCTATATGGTGCGACGTGCGCTCGATATGGCGCCGCGCAGCTTTACCCTGTTTGCGCGCGATGGCAACGCCAAGCACAATATTCAAATCGGCCCGGGGCGGGCGCACTTTGGCCCTGGCCCGACCTGCACGCAGTTTATCGACGTGGAGACCATGGAGCGTCGCGAGTATACCAAGAGTGACGTGCCGCTGGTGGCCAAGACAGTCGACGCATTGCCCAACATTGACTTTTGCGAGTCGTTGGGCACGGTCAACGACGTGCACTTTGACCTGGGCGCGTTGTACGAGTTTGCGGGCATGTTCCCCAACACCAGCAAGCCCATCGTGGCCTGGTCCTACGACCGCTATGACTCGGACGGCATTCACAAGATCGCCGTCGCCGAGGCGGGTGGGCAGGCCGCTTTTGAGCGCCGGCCGACCTATGTGCACTATTGCGAACCGCTCTCGCCGCTGGTCAGTACCTTTGAAGCGATGGACAAGTTGATCTTTGCGGCCCGGCACCGCGTTCCCCTGGTCTTTACACCTTGCCCCATCGCCGGGGGCACCGCACCGATCACGGGTGCGGGCATTATCACCCAGGGTGCGGCCGAGTCCTGGATGGGCTTGACCCTTGCCCAGATCATCAAGCCCGGGTTGCCCTTTATCATGGGCGGCGTGTTCTCGGTGATGGACATGAACACCATGATCCTCGCCTACGGCGCGCCCGAGTTGCCGTTGTTCATGGCGGGCCTGACCGAGTTGGCCCACTATGCCGGCCTGCCGCTGTGGCAGACGGGCGGCTGCACTGACTCAAAGACCTTTGACGGGCAGGCCATGATCGAAGGCTCGACCTCGGTCCTGTATTCTGCCCTCACCGGCGGAGACTTGTGTCACGACGTCGGCTATACCGAGAGCGCGATGACGGGTTCGTTGTTCCAGTTGGCGGCCATGGATGAGGCGATCGGCTATGCACGACGCATCACCCGCGGCATTGAGGTCAACGAGGACACGCTGGCGACAGAGGTGATCAACAACGTTGGCCCCAACGGCCACTATTTGAAGCAAAAGCACACCCGCCGCTATTACAAGAACGAGTTCTGGTACCCCAATTTGATCGACCGCCAGGACTTTGAGAGCTGGAGCGCGACCGGCCAGTTGACCATGAAGGACCGCACGATTGCGCGCGTCCGAGACATTCTGGCCACGCATCAGCCTTCACCGATCAAGCCTGAGACGCAAAAGGTGATCAAAGAGGTGTTGGCCGAGCATGAAGAGCGCGTCAAAGACAAGAAATAGATAGATAAAAGGGATAGAAGGTAAATACCATGAGCCGAATATACGAAAGAATTTCAACTGGCATCCTCGAAGGGGATGAAGAACTCGTTGGCAAGCAAGTACAAAAGGCGCTGGACAAGGGCATGTCGTCCAAAGAGATCATGGACGAAGGTCTGTTGGTCGGGATGGCCGAGGTCGGCGTGCGTTTCAAGGCTGGGGACATGTTTGTGCCCGAGGTGTTAATGTCCGCCGACGCGATGCAGGTCGGCACCAAGATTTTGCGCCCGCATCTGATCAGCAGCGGCGTCAAATTGATCGGCAAGGTGTTGTTGGGCACGGTCAAGGGCGACCTGCACGACATTGGCAAGAACCTGGTGGGCATGATGTGCGAAGGCGCGGGCTTTGAAGTGATCGACATCGGCTTTAACGCCGAGCCCGAGGCCTTTGTTGAGGCCATCAAGGAGCATCAGCCCGAAGTTGTGGGCATGTCGGCGATGCTGACGACCACGATGCGCGCCATGGGACACACTATCAAGGCCATTGAAGAGGCCGGTCTGCGTGACCAGCTCAAGATCATGGTCGGTGGTGCACCCGTGGACGCCCCGTTCGCCGAGCGCATCGGCGCCGACGGCTATGGTTCCAATGCGCCGGCCGGCTCTGACCTGGCGAAAAAGTTCGTTGGTGCAGCTTGACATCCATCAGTATCAATTTCATGGGCTGGGCGGCAGATGCAGTGCATAGTCTCCCCATGGGACTGACCGCCACAGGCCGTGTGATTTGAGACAGGAGAAGATAATATGCAGGTGAGAAAGACCAATTACCTAGTGAACGCTACACCCAAGCTGCAGGTTTTGACCGAGTCAGAGGTCGAGGCGATCTATTACGCTGCCCTGCGGGTCTTGGAAGAGACAGGTGTTCGAGTTTATGAAAAAGAAGGCGTAAAAGTCGCTTATGAAGGTGGCGCCATCGTTGAGGATACCACCGCTGACAGCAGCCTGGTCAAGATGCCTTCGTGGATGGTGGACCGTGCGCGGGCGACGTTGCCCGAGCGGGTCGTCGTCACCGGTCCCCCGGATAAAGAGGGGAATCGCAAGTACGTGATGGACCTTTATAAAGACCAGATGTACTATGGGTCAGGGTCCGACACGCCTTTTACTCTGGATCCTTACACTGGCGAGCGACGCCGCGCGTTGTACAAAGACGTCAAAAACATGGCGCGCATCGCCGAGGCCATGCCCAATATTGACTTTTTCATGTCTTTGGGCATCACCCAGGACACCGCGGTCGGCACCTATGACCGCTGGCAGTACCTGGCCATGTTGGAAGGGACCAACAAGCCGATCAACATCACCGCCGTGGACATTGAAGGCTTGCGAGACCAGCTCGAGATGGCCTACATCCGGCTGGGCGGCAAGGAAGAATGGAAAAAGGCGCCGGCCTTTTCGCTGTACATCGAGCCGGTCTCGCCTTTGAGCCACTCGGAAGAGGTGGTGCAAAAGTTGCTGTTCTGCTGCGACAATGACATCCCCTTTGTCTACACGCCTTGCCCGTTGGCCGGGGCGACGTCGCCTTGTACGCTGGCCGGTACGGCAGTGCAGGCGCTCACCGAGAGCCTGTTTGGCATCGTGCTCAGCCAGTTGCGCAAGCCCGGCTCGCGCGTGATCATCGGTGGCCTGATGTCCAACATGGACATGCGCACCTCGGTCTATTGCTACGGCTCGCCCGAGATGGCGTTGCTGAGCGCCGCTTACACCGACATTACCAAGTGGCTGCGCGTGCCCGAGTACGAGACGGCCGGCTGTTCAGACACCAAGTGCTTTGACGAGCAGGCGCTGATGGAAGCGTCCTTTAACATCAATGTCGCCGGCTTGATCGGCGGCAACATGATCCACGACGTGGGCTATATCGAGCAGGGCTTGACGAGCTGCCCCGAGATGTTGGTGGCCTGCAACGAGATCATTGATCGCACCAAGCGCATCCTGCGCGGCATCCCCGTCACCGACGACACCAAGGCGCTGCACGTGATGGAACAAGTCGGCCCCGGTGGTCACTACCTGGCGCACGACCACACCTATGAGCGCTTCAAGACCGATATCTGGCGCGGTGCGCTGACCGACCGCAACGTGTACTCGGACTGGGTGCAAGCGGGCAGCAAGACTTTCCAGCAACGCGTCCATGAGCGCATGATCGAGATCATCGAAGCAGAAGAGGACCCGATCCTCGATGAGGCCATGTACAAAGAGTTGCTCCGCGTCTGCGAGTTGGCCGATGAGCGCCACAAGGACGAAGAGCTCGACGTGAGCATGTTTGTATAAGAGCAAGTGACGAGTGCAACGTCGCTTTTGGTTCACTCTTTTTGTCCCTCTCTGGCATCCTGATGGGTGCCAGAGAGGGAACCTGTGTCCGACCCCGATCGCCCGATCGCTTGATCGGCATATAGTGAAAGAGACTTGCTCTGCGGTTTGACGCTGTTTTTCTTCTGTGTTACATTTGGACCTGACCTGGGAGATAAAAGGCGTTGAAATTGCACGTGTAACGCTATGTAAATGAATAAACTCTGCGGCCCCTCTCCCAGGTTTGGGAAGAGGGGCCGGTACGGGTTTGGGTGAGGTAATGCATTGGACAAAGACAATCATTCTCAAGACATACTTGCTCAAGACATACTTGTGTTAGGGATAGACACCGGCGGTACGTATACTGACGGGGTCTTGATGGAATACCAGTCGCGCCGGGTGTTGGCTAGCAAGAAAAGCCTGACCACCAAGCGCGATTTTGCTATTGGTATCGAAAAAGTTATTGGGGGCATTCAAATTGATGATCCTTCGGCCATCAAGATGGTCTCTGTTTCGACCACCTTGGCGACCAATGCCATCGCTGAGGGCAAGGGCAAGCGGGTCGCGTTGTTGTTGATCGGCTATGACCCAGAACTGATAAAGTCTTTCAAGATGGAAGCGCGCCTTGCCACGCCGGATTTTTACTATTTCGCCGGTGGCCACGACCTGTATGGCCGTGAGAAGAAAGCGCTGGACCTGCCGGCCATTCTGGACAAGGTAAACCAGATCAAGGATCAGGTAGATGCCATTGCCGTTTCGAGCTATTTCAGCCCGCTCAACCCGGAGCACGAGAACCGGGTGTACAAGGCTATTGCCAGTATCTGCGATTTGCCCATCGTGTTGGGCCACCAGCTTTCGACCAAGCTCGGCTCGGTCGAACGGGCCACGACGGCAGCGCTGAATGCTTCGTTGCTGGCGGTGCTGCAGGACTTTATCATCGCGGTGCGGCGGGCGATGGAGCACCGCAAGATTGAAGCGCCATTGATGGTGGTGCGCGGCGATGGCACGCTGATGAGTGACGAATTTGCTGCCCGCACGCCGGTCGAGACGATTCACTCGGGGCCAGCGGCCAGCGCCATTGGTGGGCGGTTCCTTTCGGGCCTGGACGATGGCCTGGTGGTCGATGTCGGAGGCACCACGACCGACCTGGCGTTGATCGTGGACGGCCAGGTGACGGTCAGCGAGGAAGGCGCCAGCGTCGGAGATTACAAGACGTGCGTCAACGCGGCCGACTTGCTTTCCATCGCGCTGGGCGGCGACAGTCACATCACTTTGAATCGTGAAGGACAAATCGCCATCGGACCCGAGCGCGTGGTGCCCTTGTCGCACCTGGCCGCGGAGCATCCTTCGGTGGCCAAGCGGCTGGCCGCATTGTCGCGGCGCGCCTGGGCACAGGCCACGCCCGATTGGTTAGAATATTGGTTCTTGATGCGCGAACCGCAAGAGAATTTGCTCAAGACGGGGCACGAAAGGGACCTGGTCGCGTTTTTGCGCGACAGTCCCAAGCCGGTGCCCGAGATCGTCAAACACCTCAAAGTGTTACACGTGGGCCAGATCGGCGCGCAGGAACTGTTGCGCCAGGAGGTGATCGTCAAATCGGGCTTGACGTCTACGGACTTGTTGCATATCGAAGGACGTTACGCGCCCTGGGACGCCGAGGCGGCGGCGTTGGCTTTGCAAGTGTTCGCCCACCATCAATATCTTGATCCCGATCAAGTCCGCCAGGAAATCTGGCACCGGGTGACCGAGATGGTCGTCCACGCCATACTCACGTTCCTCAGCGGCAAGAGCTTGCCCGCTCCGGATGGACGCAGGCACGCCGAACAAGATGACATCGCGCGTTGGTTCTTTTACAATAGCCTTTATAGCACGCATCCGCAGTTAGAGACCCGTCTTAAACTGCGCTTGCCCATGATCGCCATCGGCGCACCCGCGAGCTTTTTCCTGCAAGAGGTCGCCAAATTGCTGCACACTGACCTGATCTTGCACGAGTATCACCATGTCGCGAACGCACTGGGCGCCGTCGCGGGCACCGTCATGGTGGTTGAGGAAGTCATGATCTACCCGCAGTTTGACCACTCGGGCCTGGAAGTGTTGGGGTATTATGTGCAGACGAGCGAGGACCGGCGCGAGTTTGAGGCGTTAAAAGAGGCCTTGGCGTGCGCGCGTAACTTGAGCCGGGAGCGCGCCTTGGGAGCCGCGCTGCGTTCGGGCGCGGACAATCCCAAGGTGGTCGTGGAAGAGATGCGGGAAGGGTTGGACACGGTCCGCATCCGTGCCAAGGCGATGGGCAATCCTCGTTTGGCGAATTAAAACAGTTCAGTTTATCTAGCCGATAAAAAGTCTAGCGGTAGCGGAGGTAAATGCTATGGAAATGGTGCGGGTTGACACTCAACGCGCTTATGAGTTGATATGGGAGCAAATCACCACTTTGGAATTGGCGCCGGGCACGCAAATTAACGATCAAAAGTTGGCCGAGCAGTTGGACATGGGCCTGGTGCCGGTGCGTGAGGCGTTGCGCTTGCTGGCCCACGACCACTTGGTCGTCATCACGCCGCGCCACGGCCTGTACGTGGCTGACGTGGACATCCCTGACCTGGAGCAGCTCAGCGAGATGCGCCTCCCGCTGGAGGCGCTCTCGGCCCGTTTTGCGGCCCAGCGCGCCACGCCCGACGACCTGGTCGTGTTAAAAGCGTTGCGTCAAGAGCAGGCGGCAGTGCCCCCGGAGGACAGCAAGCGCTTGTTCGACGTGGACCACAAGTTCCATCAGGCGGTGGCCCAGGCGGCCAAGAACAAGTATCTGGCCCAGACGCTGGAACGGCTGTTTGGTCAGTCGCGGCGGCTGTGGTACCTGGTCTTGCCGCACATGGGTTACTTGCCTGCGGCGGTCAAGAAACACCTGGATTTGGTGGGCGCCATCGAGGCCGGGGACGCGGACCTGGCGGCCCAGGTCATGTACGATCACGTCAAAGAGTTTTACGACAGGGTGCACGAGACCCTGGCGGCAAAAAAAGAGGGTCAGATCGACTAAAGGGCTGGGTGGACAGGAGAGATTTAGAAACCCGGTTTTTCAAAAACCGGGTTTCTGGAATTCCCAATCCCCAATCCCTAATTTACTATTTGTAGACAGAAAGGATCTCGCATGGAAAAGAACCGGTTACTCTATCTTTCTCAGGCAGACGTCAACGCTGTCGGCGTCACGATGGCCGAGGTCATTGCGGCGTTAGAGACGGCTTTTAAGGAAAAGGGTCAGGGGCGGGTCGAGATGCCGCCCAAGCCAGGCATTCACCCTGGGGAGGGCGATAACTTTATTCACGCCATGCCGGCCTATATCCCTGCGCTCAACTCGGCCGGGGTCAAGTGGGTGAGTGGTTTTCCCGAGAACTATCGGCGGAATTTACCCTATATTACCGGCTTGCTGATCTTTAACGACGTCGAGACCGGCCTGCCACTGGCGGTGATGGATTGTGTGTGGATCACGGGGATGCGCACCGGCGCGGCGACGGCGGTGGCGGCCAAGTACCTGGCCCGCCCCGATTCATCAGTGCTCGGAATGCTGGGCTGTGGCGTACAGGGTCGCACCAATATGGAGGCGCTGAACGTCTTGTTCCCGTTGGAGCGCGTGCTGGCCTATGACGTCGATCCCGAGAGCACGCGGCGCTATGCTGAGGAGATCAGTGAGCGCTTTGACGTGGAGGTGGTGCCGGTAAAGACGCCGCGCGAAGCGGTGGCCGGTTGCGATCTCGTGGTCACTGCCGGACCGATCTTGAAATCGCCCCACCGCACCATCAAGGCCGCTTGGTTGCCCGAGGGGGCTTTTGCCTCGTTGGTCGACTTTGACTCCTATTGGGATCCGGCGGCCATGCACGAGGCGGACAAGTTTTGCACCGATGACGTGCCCCAACTGCGCCATTATCAAGAGGTGGGCTATTTCCAAGACATCCCCGAGGTCTATGCTGGCCTGGGCGAGTTGGTTGTTGGGAAAAAGCCGGGCCGCGAGACGTCCACGGAACGGACAATGACGGCCAACCTGGGGCTGGCGATGGACGATATGGCGGTGGCGCCCCTCCTTTACCAGCGCGCTGTGGAAAAGGGCATCGGCGCCTGGTTGCCCCTATGATCCTATATTAGAAGGGAACAAGCCGTGGAAGAGAATACTTTGTCTCTTAAAATCGAGTCGATGCGCGCCGAGACCAGACGGGCCTATCAATTAATCCGAGAGCAGATCGTCACGCTAGAACTGGCGCCCGGCGCCTCTATCAACCAGGAGAACCTGGCGCAAGATTTGGGCATCGCACTGGCGCCGGTCCAGGAAGCGCTCAAGCTACTGGAGCACGATAGCCTGGTGCGGGTGACGCCTCGCCATGGGATGTATGTGGCCGACGTGCACCTTGCCGATTTGGAGCACCTGAGCCGGGTGCGTTTGACCCTGGAGGCGCTCAGCGCGCGTCTGGCGGCCGAGCATGCGACGCCTGACGATATGGCGGCGCTGGAAGCGTTGGCCCAGGAACAATCCAAGGTGTCCAGCGACGACACGCACAAGTTGTTCGAGGTCGATCACAAGTTCCATCAAACCATCGCCCAGGCCACGGGGAACACGTATCTGGCCGACGCGCTGGAGCGTTTCTTTGGCCTCTCGCAACGACTGTGGTATCTGGCGCTTCCCTACCTCGACTTTTTGCCGGCGGCCGTGGAAAAGCACCTGGACCTGGTGACGGCCATCAAGGTGGGCGATGCCGACCAGGCCGCGCAGATCATGCACCAGCACGTGGATGACTTTTATCAAAAGGTGCGCGAGGCGCTGACCACCAAGGTCACCGTGCGTTATGGCGACGACGTGCGCTCGGTGGTGGTCGAAGAGAACGCGCTGTTGGGCGGCGCCATCATTGCCACAGGGTTGCCGCTGGAGCAGCCTTGCGCCGGACGCGGCACCTGTGGCAAGTGCAAGGTGCTGGTTGAGGGCGTGTTGAGCCCGCTGGACGAGGTCGAGCGCAAGCAGCTCTCGCCCGCCGAGCTGGTGGCCGGCTATCGCCTGGCCTGCCGGGCGCGGGTCCGGGGCAACGTCTCGGTCACGCTGGCGCCCATCGTGGTCTATTCGAACAAGATTTTCCGGACGTCGGATGAATACAAGCGGAAAGGGGTGCCGTTGGGGCTGGCCATTGACCTGGGCAGCACGACGGTGGCCGCTTTTTTGACCACGTT
>CAZSJU010000109.1:9063-10590 GCA_964607235.1 uncultured Anaerolineae bacterium
TGGGGCTGGCCATTGACCTGGGCAGCACGACGGTGGCCGCTTTTTTGACCACGTTACCCGATGGCCTGGAAGCGCTGGAAGCAAAGGTGTGCGCCGGGGCGGCGGCGCTCAATCAGCAGACGGTCTTTGGCGCCGACGTAATCTCGCGCATGGCGGCGGTCAATGATGACCAGGAGAACGCCGAACGCCTTTCGGCCTTGGCGCTGTCTTCTATTGGGCAGGCTATCGATGCCCTCAAATTATCCCGGCGCGTCAAAGCGCGCGTGGTAAAGATGAGCATCGTGGGCAACTGTGCCATGCACCACCTGCTGTTGCGTTATCCGGTGCATTCGTTGGCCACGCTGCCTTTCCAGCCCCACGATATGGCGTCCGTGCGGGACCAGGATGGCTTTTTCAAGGACATCGCGCCCGCCAACGCCCAGGTGGTCTTGCCGCCCCTGATTGGCGGTTTTGTAGGCTCGGACGCGCTGGCCTGCCTGGCCTATTTTGGCTTTGACCGCGCGCCCGGACCGATGGCGGCCATTGACCTGGGCACCAATGGCGAGGTCATGGTCACGGATGGGGCGCGCATCCTGGTGGCCTCGACCGCCGCCGGCCCGGCCTTTGAGGGCGTCAATATCTCGTGTGGCACGCGCGCCGTGGACGGCGCCATTGTGGGGGTTAAAGCGCATCCCGATGAGGGGCGCTTTGAGTTTAGCACCATCGGGGACCATCCGCCGGTGGGCTTGACGGGGTCGGGCCTGTTGGACCTGGTGTGCCAGTTGCGGCGGGTGGGCCTGGTGGACAAGACCGGCCGCATCGTGTCCGAGCATCCCACCCTGGGCCATCGCCTCAGCAAGAGTCGGGAGGGCGTGCGCCGCATCCTGCTTACGGACGAGCCGGTGGACCTCACCGAGGGCGGCGCGCAGGTTTCATTGTACCTGACGCAGCACGACATCCGGGAGCTGCAAAAGGCCAAGGCCGCCATCCGCGCCGCGACAGAGATCTTGATGGCCCGTTTGGGCGTGGGGGCCGGCGACCTGCAGCACATGATCCTGACCGGTTCTTTTGGCAGCCAGTTGAACGTCGAGGCCGTGGTGGGGATGGGCATGATCCCGCCGGTGCGCCTGGACGTAGTCGAGACGCCGGCCAACGGGGCAGGTTTTGGCGCGGCGTTGTTCCTGGACGAGGAAGAGTTTGCGCGCGGGGAGCGCATCGCGGCCGCGGCCGAGCAGGTAGACCTGGACCTCGACGCCGATTTCAACACGCGCTACATCGAGTCTATGGCGTTGCCCGATCTGTGTGGGTAGACGATGCTCCTCCCCCGCGTGGGGGAGGCTGGGTGGGGGCGAGATTCCCCTCGACCGCGCTCGGAATGACGGCTGGCGCAGCGCGACGATGCTCCTCCCCCGTGTGGGGGAGGCTGGGTGGGGGAGGGACAACGCGAGGACGGCCGGCCCTGGTGGAAGTACCGGAAAATTAAGAGGGATTGCATGGAAAGCGCTATAGAAAAACATCGCGATGCAACGTGGGTCGGTTACATGGCCG
>CAZSJU010000110.1:0-1682 GCA_964607235.1 uncultured Anaerolineae bacterium
GGTGGATTCGACGAGCTCACCACAGATTTGTGTGGGGGTGCACCTGCGGGCGCAAACAACACCCGGTCCAAACGCAACTGCACCCGCGCCGTATCCGCCAGGAACAGATGAGCATAGTGCGGGGGGTCAAAGGTGCCGCCCAAGACGCCCAGCCGTTTAACTGTGTCGTTGCGTTCCATATGCCATCCTGCCTGTGGCAAATCCACTAGATTGGGAAATTGGTAGATTGGGAAACTAGTGCCAGCCAGTTTAAAGCCCGACGGTCACGCGGGTCTGCCCAAAGACTATTCGTTCCACTCTAACTCGGTCTCACCGATAAACACCGTATCGCCCACCTGCACCCCCGCCTCCTCCAACGCCTGGCTGATGCCCATGCGCTCCATCACGCGTTGGAAACGACCGAGCGCCTCGTACAAATCCCAGCGCGTTCGACCCGCGATGCGTTCAATCCGCTCCCCCCGCACGTGCCAGCCTGCCTCATCGCGGCGGATCGTAAAGTGACCCTCGTCCAGGTCCGGTCGCAGCACAGGCGTCTCTTCAGCCGGCGTATCCTCCGGGGCAGGCAACTCGGCCAAGCGCTGTGCCACATGGTAGACCAACTCCCGTGTGCCCTGGCGAGTGAGGCCCGACAATGACATCACTTTGTAACCTCGCTCGGTCAACGCGTCACGCACCAACGGCCACAGCGCTTGCGCATCGGGGGTATCCATCTTGTTAAACGCGACGATTTGTGGCTTGGCCGCCAACATCTCGTCAAAGGCGGCCAACTCGGCGTTAATCGCATCAAAAGCCTCCAGCGGATCTTGACCACTCCCATCCAACAAGTGCACCAGCAAACGGGTGCGCTCAACATGCCGCAGAAACTCGTGGCCCAAGCCGACGCCCTGGCTAGCCCCCTCAATCAACCCTGGGATATCCGCCCATACCATGCTGGCATAATCGTCCAGGACGACGACACCCAGGTTGGGCTGCAACGTGGTAAAAGGATAAGCGGCGATTTTGGGGCGTGCGGCGCTAACTGCCGCCAGCAAGGTGCTCTTGCCCGCGTTCGGCAACCCCACCAGCCCCACATCGGCCAACAGCTTGAGCTCCAGCATCAGCCAGCGCTCATCACCCAACGCCCCCCGCTCGGCCATACGCGGCGCCTGGTTGGTAGAGCTGGCAAAGCGGGCGTTGCCACGCCCCCCCTGACCGCCCCGGACAACGACGAAACGCTGCTCAGGTTCGGTCAGGTCGGCCAACAACTCGCCGCTGTCGGCGTCACGCACAACCGTCCCGGGGGGGACCTCCACCTCCAAGTCCGCGCCTTCCGCACCGGTTTGTTTCTTGTTCCGCCCGTGTGCACCCTGCTCAGCCTTGAAATGGCGTTTGCGGCTGAAACGATAGAGCGTATTCAGATGTGGATTGACCACCAGCACCACGTCCCCTCCCTTGCCGCCATCCCCACCGGACGGCCCGCCGTGGGGCACATACTTTTCACGGCGAAAGGCGACGCACCCGTCGCCACCATCGCCGGACCTGACATAGATTTTCGCTTGATCGTAAAACATACGCTATCCTATCCTCATCTCGGTCTTGCCGTCAAAAAATACCAACTGCTCCACAGGAAGCATTACAGGCACCCAGTCGCCTGGTTGCACCCACTCACCGGATGGAATGGTGATAGCGATGTCGGGCAACGA
>CAZSJU010000110.1:1782-5368 GCA_964607235.1 uncultured Anaerolineae bacterium
TGCTATTCATAGCGCAACGCATCGATCGGGTTCAACGAGGCCGCCCGCTGGGCAGGATAGATGCCAAAAAAGAGGCCCACGGCGGCCGAGAACAGCGTGGCGATGAGCACCGCTTTGATAGAAACGAGCGCGCTGAAATCTTGGCCCGCGTTTTGAGCGATGGTCGAAATGATCTGCGCCCCGATCCCGCCCAACACAATCCCGATCAGCCCTCCCATCATAGACAAAGACACCGCCTCGACCAAAAACTGCAACAAGATATCCCGTCGCTTGGCACCAACCGCCTTGCGCAGGCCAATCTCGCGCGTCCGTTCGGTCACCGACACTAACATGATGTTCATAATACCGATGCCACCCACCAGCAAGGAAATGCCCGCAATGGCACCCAAGAAAATCGTCAAGACACCTGTAATATCCCCAAAGATATTGAGGATCTCTTCCTGAGAAAAGACATAAAAGTCATCCTCGTCACGAAAACTGATTCCCCGTTTCTCACGCAACACCTCGGCGATCTGTTGCGTCGCTTCATCCATACGATTCTCGTCCCGCGCCTGCACATAGATGACATCGACAATATACTCTCCTGACCGGTCGCGGTCAGGAAACAACCAGCGTCGCGCGGTCGTCAGTGGAACAAATATGACGTCATCTTGATCGTTCGGGCCGGCCTGTCCCTTTTTCTCCATAACGCCCACCACATTCAGACGCACCCCGTTGACCTCGACGGTCCGCCCGATCGGATAGGCCTGGTCCGGAAACAACGCCTTGATCACCGTCTGACCCAATACCACCGAACGGGCCGCCCGATCCATGTCCTGCATAGTGATAAAAGAGCCCACTAGAGGATAATGATTGCGGACCTCTGGATAATTAGGCGAGGTGCCAATAATCTGCGTATTGGCGTAACGATTACCGGCCACGACCTGGACGAACCGCTGTACCTCGGGGACGACGGCCTGCGCGTCGGGCACGCGGAAAGGATCATCCAAGACCTGCACGTCCCCCATGGTCAAGTTACTGCGGGCGCCCATACGGCGGGCGCTGACCAAACCCGAGGTGTCCCCAAAATTCGGGATGACGAACAATAAATTTGTGCCAATGCCGGCAAACTGGTCGGACACAAACCCCTGCACGCCCTCGCCTACCGACAGCAACGTGATAACAGCGCCCACACCGATAATGATCCCCAGCATCGTCAACGCAGCGCGCAGCTTGTTGGCTGCCAGGCCGCGCATGGCGATAAGAAAACTTTCAAGCAGTCTCATCGCCCCAATCTCCTTCCCCTTGTGCCTGGACCAAGGCGGGCAACTCTTCCGTCGCGACCAAGGGTTCTGCCACGATCTCCTCTCCGGCAATCTGCCCATCGCCGAGGTAAACGATGCGCCCGGTATGACGGGCGATGCGTGCATCGTGGGTGACAAAGACGACCGTCAGACCCCGTTCCCGGTTCAGCTTTTGAAAGATGGCCACGATTTCGGCGCCCGAACGGCTGTCCAGATTGCCGGTGGGCTCGTCAGCCAGGATAATGGCGGGGTCGTTGACCAATGCCCGCGCGATGGCGACCCGCTGCTGCTGTCCCCCAGAGAGCTCGTTAGGGCGATGTTCAAGTCGATCGCCTAGCCCGACCGCCTCTAGCGCTTCCTGGGCACGCTCACGCCGCTTGCGCTTGCCCGAGTAAACCAGCGGCAACTCGACGTTCTGTAGCGCAGACGTACGGGCCAACAAGTTAAAGTTCTGAAACACAAAGCCGATCTTGCGATTACGAATTTCGGCCAGCGCGTCATCATCCAGTTTGCTCACATCACGGCCATCAATCCGATAAGAACCCGAGGTGAGCTGGTCCAGGCAACCAATGATGTTCATCAGTGTGGACTTGCCACTGCCCGAAGGTCCCATGATGGAGAGTAACTCGCCCTCCTTGATGTCCAATGATACCCCTCTGAGCGCGTGGATATCAATTTCACCCATGTGATAAACCTTGGTCAAGTCCTCAATTTCAATCACATTCTGTGGCATGTTAGCGTTAGCTCCAGGCGTCACCGCTCACTCCCCCCCGGACCAAACAAGGAGCGCAGGCTTTCTACCTCTCCAGCCGCAATCTCGTCCCCTTCTTTCAACCCGGATAGCACCTGGCTCACATCCCGGCCACGTAACCCCAGCTCAACTTTTACCTCTTGTACCGAATCTTTGCGCAACACGTTGACCAGGGTCTGACCGGCCTCGCGATCGATACGAATGGCCCAGTTGGGCACCAACACCACGTCTTCCAGCTGTTCGACGGTGATGTCTGCCGTCGCCGTCATCCCTACCCGCAGCATCACGTCCGCCTCATCCAAGACGATGGTCACTTGATACACTACCACGCCGCCCGTCTGGCTGGCTGCAGGGGCAACATGCTGCACGTGGCCCAGAATCGTCTGGTCAGGCAAAGCGTCCACGGTGATTGCCACCGTTTGTCCCTCTATGATTTGCGCGACATCAATCTCATCTACGTCTACTATGATTTGCAACTCGGACATATCGACCAGCACAAACGCCGGTAGGCTAGGCGGGGCGATTTGTTCTTCACGCACGTTGACCGTCGTCACAACCCCGTCAAAGGGCGCGAGCAGCCGGGTCTTGGCCAACTCGGCCTGGGCCATCTCTAACGCCACCTGGGCCTGCTCTACGCTGGCTTGTGCCGCTTTGATCTGATAAACGCTGGCGCCGGCCAGTAACAAGTCTAGCTGAGCCTGCGCCGCATCTCGCTGGGCGGTCGCCGCCGCGACGTTGGCATTGGCCGCGTCCAACTGCTCTCGAGTTGGACCGGCCAACAACTGGTCAAGCTGCACCTGAGCAGCGGTCAGGGATGCATTCGCCGCGTGTAGATTATAACGCGCATGCTCCTCGGGCATCCCCAGCCCGGGACAAATCTCTTGTTTTTTACCGCCGGGCAAGGTGACGGTTTCACACCGCATCGTCTGATCGTGCGTGTCCTGTGCGACCTTTTGTTGCGATTGGGCCGCGGCCAACTGGGAACGCGAGGCCGCAATCTCGGCCTCGGTAGGTCCGCGCTTGACCTGGTCGCGCTGGGCCACGGCGCTCCAGACGGCGGCTTGGGCCGCTTCCAGGTTCGCCTGAGCTGCCGCCACCTCTTGCGGGCGGGCATCGGCCAGCAACTGATCGAGTTGGGCTTGGGCGCTGTCTAACGCAGCGTGGGCCTGACGCACCTGGAAGGCGTGATTGGCATCATCCAAACGCGCCAGGTCATCCCCTTTGCTCACAAAATCGCCCACCTCTACTTTAACCGTTTTGACCTTGCCCGGCAAATCAAAGCTCAAGTTAACCTGCTTACGGGCCACGATGCTCCCGGTGGCGCTGACGGACACGATCAAATCGCCACGGTCGATCGTGGCTCGACGTATATTCTCCAACGCGCTGTCGCTCCCATCAGAGCGGCCGTTCAAAAAAAAGACGGCACCCGCAATGGCGACAATAATAAGTAGCGCTATTATCACCTTATTCATGACGATAAATTTGCTCCTTTTCCATTTCTTGATGTCGAAAATTATAACACAATTCAAAATCAGTGTCAGCCATTTGTCCA
>CAZSJU010000110.1:5468-10510 GCA_964607235.1 uncultured Anaerolineae bacterium
CCCCCAGTTGCGAATCCCAACCAACCATGCTAGAATGCATCGCATACTTTTTCACAATCTACCCGGCCTACTTGCCTACAAAGACAATGTAAAATTTCATTTTCCGCCTTGCATGGCAGCGCGGGAGCACGATGTTAATACACATACGGTCACAACACTCAATTTGAGTGGCGGTCTGTTTCATACGTTACACACGGGGTCAAGGAAAGGGTAAGGAGGGGAAGAATGGGTAATCACTCAAAAATTCCAGATATTGTCATTGGCAGGTTGCCGATATATTTGCGCGCTCTTAACTTTATGGAGGCAAAGGGACAAGAAATTACGTCCTCGCAAGAATTAGGCGAAAAGCTGGGAATCAGCTCGGCTCAAATCCGCAAAGATCTATCCCATTTTGGCGAGTTTGGGAAACAAGGCACGGGCTACCACGTCGACTTTTTAAAAAAACAGTTACGACGCATCCTCAAGATAGACTGCGAATGGGAAATGGTCATGATCGGCGCCGGTGATCTGGGGCACGCACTGGCGCACTATGGGGGGTTCCCGGAGCGTGGGTTTCGCATCACGGCCATCTTTGACAAAGACCCTGCCAAACAAGGGCAAAAACTGGGCGATTGCGTCGTGCAAGACACCGGTCATATGGCCCAAGTCATAAAGGAAAAAGGGTATCAAATCGCGGCGATTGTCGTGCCAGCCTCAGCCGCGCAAGAGGTGACCGACACTTGCATCCAAGCCGGGATCAAGGCATTTCTCAACTATGCACCAATCACGTTGAGTGTACCCGCCGGTGTACGTGTGCAATATATTGACCCGGTGGCACACTTGCAACGGATGACGTTCTATCTGTAGCGACGCTAGCGATCTTGACCATTCATCGCTTCAATAGCCCGGTTGGCGACAGCCGGGCTATGTTTATCCCTGGCGACGTGCCAGCCATATCTCCGAGACCGCCACCATCTGACCGGAGGACGCCCGCGTAAAACGCAACTCGAGCTGACCGTCGCTATAGGCCTGGCGCGGCAGATCAAAAGTAAATTGCTCAGCGACGCCTTTAGGCAAGCTCAAGTCGTCGTGCACCAAGAAACCGCTGGCATACAAACGTTGCACCGCGTCCAGCTTGGCGTCGGTCATGCCAAAGCCCGCCGCCAGCGCAAACAGTTGACTGTCCCACTCTTCTCGAGGGCACACCAGGGACAAACGCACCTGGTAATCGGACTGGGGGTCCAGTCCCCGATAAGCAAACACCACGTCCTCGGCCTCGCCAAGGCCAGCCGCAAAAGTCCTGGTCGAAGGTCGGCCCTCAGGATCAAGCCCCCAAGCAGCGGGGATGCGGTGGCCCGCGACAAAGTGAAGGTCCCGGCCAATGTGCCCGCAGTCATCGTAAAAACCCCCTGGCCCTGGGTTCTCATAGTTCAGGCACAACACGATGGCTTGACGCAAGGCAGCAAAGTCCGACGCACCGTTGTTCGCATGCGCCACCAGCGCCTTGCGTAACTCGGACCACTCCCATCCCAAATTGGTCAACTCGACGTCCAGATTGGCCACAGCCGGCAGGTGCAAGCCGATTTGCTCATACAACAAGCCATCCAGTTCACGGATTTCATCTTTAAATTGCGCCAGGCTGCTTTCCCTGTGGTCGAGGTCCAACAAGCCACAAGCAGCCTGCACCCGCTCCACCATCCCGCGGGATTGGGTGAGCGCTTCCAACAACAACGCGTGGGCGACCTGACGGATCTCGTCGGCCAGATTTAGCTTGCGCTGCGCCAACAAGTCCAACAAACCGCGCAGCCGCCACAAGGTCCAGCGCCAGTTCCCTTTTAGAAGGTGCGGCGGGATATGCATCTCGGCCTGATCCAGATTTAGCACTACTTGCTCAACCTGATCGTTGTCCGACAATGGGATCTCCCAGTTGGCCTCGGTCAACAGGATTGCCTCAGTCACCAATTGCGCCGCGTTTTTGCCAAACCACCAACGGGCATAGTCCAGCGTCACATCCCAGGGTGACAGGTCCGGTGACCAGGCCCAGCCCGCCCACAGCGCCTTGTTCAAATCATCGTACACCCCTTCAGAATACAGATTGACGCCAGCGCTGGCGCCGACCGTGGCGCGAAAGACTTGATGGTAACCCAAGGGACGTGCAAAAGGGCTCTGGAGGGAATGCAACCGCAGCAAAGCCGGATCGATGTGCTCCAAACCATATTGGGGTTGGAAAACGTGCGTCACATCTGGTCCAAGGACCAGTGTATAATCAATCGGCACATGCCGGGCGGTCTCTTGCAAGGTGCGGGACAATGCCCCGGTCGCCGCATAATAACGCCGGGGGGTCTGCCCTACATAAGCAGGCTCGCTATAAACGGGGAACCGCTCCACATTGGGCGAGTATTGCACCATCTGGAACCAATCCGAACGTTCCTCTGCGATGATGCGCCACAGACGCTCGTTTTCTTTGGGACCAAGCCCTTGATTGGAAAGCCAGACCTTGGCATCTGGGTGATAGCGACGCAAGTGCTTGGCCGTATCGCGGGCCAACCCTAGATAAGTCTCTACCCAAGGCTGACACGCTTTACACTGGCAAGCGCCTACCTCGTAAGGGAAAATGATAAAGTGATCGACGTGATCCAACTCTTTAAAGATTTGCAGGCGCTCGTACAGTATGCGGTCGCGCGCGCCGACGATGGACGGACAGGCGACGCGCGGCCAGGGAGAACCGGGGTGCCAATCGTCACGGGCGACGGCGGCGGCTATCGTGTTGAGCGGATAGGAGATGCCGACCGCAAGCCCATAGTCGTGGATGATGTGGTTGATCTGTCTTTCTCTCTCCCATCCCGCCTTGCCGGGGCCGTCCTCGACCATCCATTCCCGCTCGTCTAACCAAGTGTCAAAGGGCGAGTTGAAGAGCTGCCGGCGCACCAGGTTAAAGCCACTCAACGCCAGTTGAGCGACCTGCGCTTCCCACTGTTCCAACGACCACGGCCCCATTTCCAGGTCAGTGGTCTTGCCGCAGGGCTTTAAATCGCTGCCCCGGATGGCCAAGGCGGGCGCACCTGACAGCTTGAGGTAGGGAATACCCACCTGGCCACGACGCCCCAGGTCCAAGGCGCGTAGGAAGGCGCCGGCGCCGTAGAGACATCCCCGGCTATCCGTGCCAGCGATGAGAATAGTGGGCGCGCGGGAATGATCAATGCGCCGGATCACGTACCCTTCAGGGCCAGGGCGGACGTCTGTGGGGTGGCGCACGCCGTGGCTGGCCATCAACGCGGCGGCCACGAGGTGCCGGTCGTGGTGACCGAGCATGATCAAGGCTTGCCAACCTTCCGGATCATAACTCTGATCATCGGCCACTTTGGCAAGCACTCCCGCGCGTGTTTGCAACTGCCGCGCCAACAGTTCCGCAGCCTTGCGTTCGGGTCTCAGCGCTTCACGCCCATAGACGACGAGGGCACTGCTTACATAGGTCACCGCTTTCCGTCGAGTCATCACAGTTCCTCAATACCATACCATATAAAAACAGGGGGATGGACACACTCCTTCCTCTGTACCCAAAGGCAGAAAAAGGGTCCCCTCCCCCAAAAATCGCACTGTGTTTTACCAATTGTACCGAAATTATGATAAAAGGGCAAGAAGAAAAAAAAAGATAACACATTGCCAGGGAGACCAGTTTATGCTACACTGTCGCCAACGCTGAGTATAATTGGCGCACCATGTTTTTGAAAAGCCCTACCTTTCTGTTTATAGATTCGATAACCAGAACCAGAAACATACACATATGTACCGGGAGTAGAACAGATGAGCACATTGCTCTTACGCCACGCGGACCTGCTTTTAACCATGGACGACG
The DNA here is from genome assembly GCA_964607235.1 of uncultured Anaerolineae bacterium. Classification (GTDB taxonomy): domain Bacteria; phylum Chloroflexota; class Anaerolineae; order S140-20; family S140-20; genus CAZSJU01. The sequence goes on from CAZSJU010000110.1 coordinate 9,304, forward strand.
AACGGCGCTGCACCCCTGACGGCGCGCTCTTTGTGCGCGACAATGTCATCGAGGCGGTAGGACCCACCGACGACCTGCCCGAGAGCGCCGACACTGTTATAGAGGCGCGTGGCAAAATTGTCTTGCCCGGATTGGTCAATACCCACCATCACCTGTACCAGACGCTGACCCGCGTCGTGCCACAAGCTCAAAACGCCAACCTCTTTACCTGGCTCAAGACCCTATACCCGATTTGGGCCGGGCTGACAGGCGAGGCGGTTTATGTGAGCGCACTGGTGGGTATGGCCGAGTTGATTCTATCGGGCTGTACCACGGCCAGCGACCATCTGTACATCTTTCCGAACGATGCGCGCATCGACGACGAGATCCGCGCCGCCCAAGAGATCGGCTTACGCTTCCACGCCAGCCGTGGCAGCATGAGCCTGGGTGAAAGCCAAGGCGGCCTGCCGCCCGATCGGGTCGTCGAAGACGAGGCAGACATCTTGCGCGATACGCAGCGCGCCATCGAGACTTTTCACCAGGCCGAGCGTTATGGGATGATCCGCATCATCGTTGCGCCTTGCTCACCCTTTTCGGTGACCCCCGACTTGATGCGCGAGTCAGCCAGTCTGGCCAGAAGCTATGGCGTCCACCTGCACACGCACCTGGCCGAGACGCTGGACGAGGAACAATTCTGCCAGAGTCAGTTTGGCCACCGGCCGGTCGGTTACGCCGAGGAATTGGGCTGGGTCGGTGACGACGTATGGTATGCTCACGGCGTGCACGTCAACCAACCCGAGATCGCATTGATGGCCCGCACCGGGACCGGCGTCTGCCATTGCCCGGCGTCCAATATGCGATTGGGGAGCGGTATCGCCCCGGTGCGCGCCTATTTGGACCACGGGGTCAAAGTCGGGCTAGGGGTAGACGGCAGCGCCAGCAATGACAGCAGTCATCTGCTGGCCGAAGCGCGCCTGGCAATGCTATTGGGGCGCCTATGCCCCCAACGCCCCCACGCGGCCGGCGATCCAGGGGCACTGACCGCCGAGGACGTGCTAGAGATCGCCACGCTGGGCAGCGCCAAGTTGCTGGGCCGGGACGACATCGGCGCGCTGGCGCCGGGCAAAGCGGCCGACTTTATCGCCTTTGACCTGCACCAACTCGACTTTGCCGGTGCGTTGCACGACCCGCTGGCCGCCCTGGTCTTTTGCACGCCCGCTCGGGTGAA
>CAZSJU010000111.1:0-4218 GCA_964607235.1 uncultured Anaerolineae bacterium
GACCGTTGGCAGATCCTGGCCCGTTCAAGTTGGCGTGGGTTGATGCTGGGCGGGCTGCTGGGCGGATACCTGATCTTGTTCTACCTGGTGGCGACCCGCCTGCTGGGGAGCTGGACACCGTTGGGCGTGCCGAGCACGGACTTGTGGGCCACCCCCTTTCCTTTCCTGGCCCCCCTCGAGTTGGGCTTGTTGCCGGCCATGCAGGAAGAGCTGCTGTTCCGGCTGATTGGCGTGGCTTTGGTATTGCGGTTGACGCGCCGCCGTTGGCTGGCCTTGCTGGTGCCGGGCGCGCTGTGGGCGTTTGCCCACATGACGTACGTGCGCGACCCTGTTTATTTGCGCGGGATCGAATTGACCCTGGCGGCGGTCTTGTTGGAGGGCTGGTTCTTTTTGCGTTTCGACCTGAGCACGACCATCGTGGCGCACATGACGTATAATGCCGGGTTGATGGCGCTGCCCCTGTTGCGCGCCGGAGAGCCCTATTTCGTGGCTTCGGGCGGGCTGGTGCTCTTGATATTGTTGGCGCCCGTCTTGCCGGGCGCCGTGCAAAGCCTCTGGCGCCGGCTGCGGGGACGGCGACGGGCGCCCGTTCAGCTTTGTATCGGGCCGGCCACGGACGACGACCTGCCAGCGTTGCGGACGCTCTGTCCCCATGCGCTCGACTGGGCGGCGCTGCTGGTCGACCCCTCCGCCGTGCTGCTGTGCTTGCAGGCCTCCGGGTCACCGGTCGGCGTCGCGGCGGGACGGCAGGTCGGCACGACGCAAGGCGAGATATTGACGGTCTATGTGGCGCCACGCTGGCGCCGGCGTTATTGGGGCAGCCGGCTCGTGACGGCCCTCACCGAGCGCTTGCAAGCGGCCGGCGTCACGTCCCTGGAAACCACTGTGCCTCCCCAAGATAACGTGGCGGTGGCTTTTTGGGTCAACCAGGACTGGCGGCCGGCGGTCAAGACCTTTCGCCGCACGCTCGAGTGAGCGTCTCCCGTGAGATTCTTTAACGGGGCGATGAGGTTGGTAAAACTGACAATTTATGGACATCCGGCTTGTTTTCTGCTATGATATAAGAGGCTGCCGGCGTTAAACGGACGTCTGGACTGCGTGGGGGTATCCCGGTTTGTTAAAGTGCTTTTCCCCACGGCGCTGGGTCGCCGGCCTGAAACATATTCCACAAACCATTGCATCCACGTACTCGTCATTGTCGGGCAACTTGCGCATTGTCGCCAGATATCCCTTGAAAGTGAGCCATGTCAGAAAAAGTCATCGTTCGCCAAAATAACCGTTTTGAGACCGAATTTCTCGCCATTGACCCCCATCACCCTGATACGGACGAATTTCAGTCTATCGCACACCTTCACGCATTGACGCCCTATGGTATGCTGTTGGCCAGCCTGGGCGCTTGCAGCGCGATCGTCCTGCACACCTATGCACAGAACCACGCGGTGGACCTGCAAAGCGTCGAGCTGCGGCTCGCGTACGACCGCGTCTTTCAAGAGGACTGTGAGACCTGCACAGAAATCGACCAATATGAAGAGCAGATTGACAAAGAGATCGAACTGGTCGGCGACATTTCGGCGGCAGATCGTCAAAAGCTGCTCCGCATCGCGCACCAGTGTCCCATCCACAAGATGCTTATGAACGGCATCAAGATCGAATCACGCCTGGCCCCGACATCGTGATCCAGGTGACCGGCACTTGTCAGAAAGTGCCGGTCACCTCAGAATAGCGGCAGTACGTGGCAGAGCGCTCGCTGCCACTTGATTAAAAGGACGGTCCCTGATGGGCGCCCTGGTGGGACGTTCTCTCAAACAAATGGATAACCGATTTTACACAAGGAGGTCATTAGATGCCAGAGTTTCTCAACCCATTCAGTGGTAAAGTGCCCGACCGCAAACTAACCAACGCGGAGCTCGTTCGGGCGATTCGTCTCAACATTGCCGCCGAGCACGAGGCGGTCCATCTCTACATGTCGCACGCCGACGCCACCGACCATCCCCTGGCAAAAGAGGTATTGATCGACATTGCCAACGAGGAACGCGTCCACATTGGCGAGTTTGAGCGGCTGATCGAGGTTCTGTCCGGGGACGAGGCCAAGTTCATGGCCGAGGGCCGGGAAGAAGTTGACGAGATGATTGAAGAGATGGGCGGGGCCGCAGCGGCGCCCGCGAGCGATGCCGGTGAGAAAGAAACGACGACCATCGGATCGCTAAAAGAGTAAACGCGTCAAGCCATTCGGTTTATAAATAAGGAGGTTTCTAGATGGCAAACAAGTACCTGGCGCGTGATGACGCGCCCTTTGGATCGGAGATATGGGAAAAGCTGGACGCCACGATGAAAGAGGCGGCGAAAAGCCAGTTGATCGGCCGTCGGCTGTTACACATCGAGGGTCCCTTTGGTTTAGGGCTCAAAGGTGTGCCCCTAAAAGACGTCGAGGGCAACGGCATGATCGCCAGCCAGTTTTTGCCCGTCCCGCTGATCCAAGAGTTTTTCACCTTGGGAATGCGAGACCTGGCCAATTACGAGGGCCAAAGCATCGCGCTCGACACCCAGGCGGTGGCACAGGCGGCCAAGGCCTGCGCGCGCAAAGAAGACGACCTGATCTTTAATGGGGCGCCGGGGGTCCCTGGTTTGATGACCGCCGAGGACGCCAACAGTATAGAACTGTCTGACTGGAGTGAGGTGGGCGCCGCGGCCAACGACCTGATCCAGGCCATCACGGCCCTCGACAGCGCGGGCTTTCATGGCCCCTATACGCTGGCGCTGGCCCCTGGGCGCTTTAACTTGCTGTACCGGCTGTACCCGCGCGGGCGACAGAGCGAGATCGAGCATCTCAAGATGATCGTGACCGACGGCATTTTCAAGGCGCCCGGCCTGGAGAGCGGTGGGGTGCTGCTGGCGTCCGGACGCCAGTTCGCTACCATCGTCCTGGGACAGGACATGACCATCGGGTTTATCGGGCCTGCCGGGGACGAGATCGAGTTCTCAATCTCTGAGAGCCTGGTGCCCCGCATCCGACGCCCTCAGGCCATCTGTGTCCTGAACGGCTAAACTAGATCACTCGCAGACACTGCAAGTGAACACACATGACCAGACTGTGCTGCCGAGTCAGGCTTGACCATGGCGGCACAGTCTGGCGCCACAAGAAGATAGGAGGAGAGCCAAAGATGTCCTATAAAAAGTTGATCCTGGCGTTGGCCTTGGTCTTGCTCCTGAGCGCCGGATTGCTGCTGGCTTGCGGATCAGAGACAACGGACACGCCCCAGGCAGAGGAACCAGAGACGGCCCCTGAAGAAAAAGCGGATGGCGAAGCACTCTTGCAAGAGCGTTGCACCAGTTGTCACGGCCTGGACCGGACGACCAGCGCGACCAAGACGCGCGAAGAGTGGGAAAAGACCGTCACCCGCATGGTCCAAAAGGGCGCCGAGTTGAACGAACAAGAAATGAGCATCTTGATCGATTACCTGGCCGAGACGTATGGCCCCTAGCGCCAGACGAGGAGTGTGAGTATGGCAAACAAGAAAACGCGCGGGACGTGGTACCTGGTTTTGACCGGCGCCGTCGCCCTGGCCCTGACATTGATCCTCATGGCCGGGCAATCCTCTGGCTCCACCCTGGGGCAGATTGTGCGAGGGACGGCGCTACTGGGCTACATGGCGCTGTTTCTATCCATCATCTCTTCGGCCTATATGAAGCAACTGTTCCGCCTGTTTGGCCGGCCCTTTATCCAGGTGCATCACGCCGTGTCCGTCACGGGCCTGGTCATGATCGCGTTACACCCGCTCAGCCTGGCGATCGACGCAGCAGACATTGGCGTCTTTGTGCCCAAGTTTGACTCGCTGGACCTATTTTTGACGTTGGGCGGGCGTCCGGCGTTGTACCTGGTCGGGGTGGCCGCGCTGGCGGCCGTGTTGCGCAAGACACTGGGCCAGAATTGGCGGCTCATCCATATTCTCAACTATATTGCCTTTTGGCTGATCACCGTCCACGCCATCAAGATCGGCACGGATTTTCAAAGCGATCTGGTCCAGGTGATCGCCATCCTCATGGCCCTCATTGTCCTCGCTACCTTTGTCCAAAAGCGCGTGGCTCAGCGTCGCCATAAGATCTCATAACCCACGAGGCCACAGGGACCGCCGGCAAGCGATCCGGACTTTTTGTCAGAGAAGTCAAATCGGCGGACCTTGTGGCCTGTCTGTCACTCTTGTAGTACAATGACGTTGG
>CAZSJU010000111.1:4318-6216 GCA_964607235.1 uncultured Anaerolineae bacterium
AGAGAGGGTTAGAAAAACTATGTTGCTAGAAGTACAAGACATTAATTTGACGCTGGACGAGCAACCGATCCTGTACGAGCTGAATTTAAAGGTCGCCGAGGGTCACATTCACAGCATCCTGGGCGTGAACGGCGTCGGCAAGTCCACCATGGCCTATTTGTTGATGGGGCTACAAGGGTTGCGGCCGGACAAGGGGCGCATCCTGTTTGATGGGGAGGATATTACCCAGGCCTCGATCACCGAACGGGCGCGGCGCGGCATGACCCTGGCCTGGCAGGCGCCGGCCAGCTTTGAAGGGTTGACCGTGCGCCACTATTTGGATTTGAGTGGCAGCCGTGCGAGACAAAACGGGAAGGATGAAAAAATTGCGCAGAGCTTGAGTATGGTCGGCCTGGCGCCAGAGCAGTACCTGGATCGTTTTGTGGACGAGCGCCTCAGCGGGGGCGAGCGCCGGCGGATCGAACTGGCCTCTGTTGTAAACATGCAGCCTCGGCTGGCGATCCTGGACGAGCCCGATTCCGGCATCGACTTTTTATCGCTAGAAGAGATCACCAACGTCATCCGGTATATGAGCTTGCAAGGGTCGGCAGTGTTGCTCATCACGCACCGCGAGGAAATGGCGCTCATGGCCAACCAAGCCTCGCTAATGTGTGCCGGCCAGGTCATCGCCTCGGGCGATCCTCACACCGTCGCCCAGTATTTCCGCGATCATTGCGACGACTGCAAACACCCCAACATCCCTGACCTGAACGGAGAGATCAATGAACTACAGCAAGGAATTTAAAGCCATCGCCCAAGCCTACGAGCTCTCGGGCGGCGACGCGAACCTGTTGAAAAGCGACAGCGTGGCCAGCCTGGTGGTCAGCGGCAACGAGGTGCTGGGCAAGAACGAGATCCCCGGCGTCCATATGCGCTCCGAAAAGCTAGAGCACGGCGTGCGCGTGTGGCTGGACGTCGACCCGGGCACAGTGGTCGAGAACCCCATTCACCTGTGCTTTGGCGTGGTGACCGAGGAAGGGTTGCAAGAGATCATCTCTGAATACCACATCGGTGATGGCGCCAAGGTCGAATTTTTGTCCCATTGTTCGTTCCCCAACGCCGTCGACGTGACCCACGTAATGGAGGCGACAGTACACGTTGGGGCCGGGGCGTCCATGAACTATAACGAGGTGCATTATCACGGGCCGCAGGGCGGGGTCAAGACGCGCCCCAAGACCCGCGCCATCGTCGGCCCCGGTGGACGGTTCATCAGCGGATTCAAAATGATCGAGGGCAAAGTGGGCGAACTGGACATCGACTTTGAAGCGGACATTGGCGCGCGCGGCGTGGGCGAGTTTACCACCAAAGCCTACGGCAAAGGGGATGACCTGGTCAAGGTGCGCGAGGTGCTATACCTAAAGGGTGAGGAAGCGCGCGGCCTGACCAAGACCAACGTCGTCGTCGTCGACCAGTCCCGCAGCGATGTCTATACCGAGATGCACGGCCTGGCCCCGCGCACGCGGGGGCACATGGACTGCACCGAAGTCGTGGGCGACAATGCGGTGGCCAAGAACGTACCGGTGGTGTATGTCACCGACCACACGTCCAAAGTGACCCACGAGGCCGCCATCGGCAGCGTGGACCGCAAGCAGGTTGAGACCCTGATGGCGCGCGGGTTGGACGAGGATCAGGCGGTCGATATCGTGGTAGAGGGGTTGTTGCGCTAATTAATTCGATTTTTGCGCGGGTCAGAACTGCGTCTGGGGCAAGTTGGCTCTTGCTTGAGACGCAGTCTTGCTGAACGCGCAACGGGCGTGTGATGTACTGGCCGCTATTTGTACCGCATCATAGGCGCGCAGCGGGTACTGTGTTGCCAACCGACGAGCAGTTTTGAGTGTCAATGGCGTAACGTCCAGCAG
>CAZSJU010000111.1:6316-10491 GCA_964607235.1 uncultured Anaerolineae bacterium
TTTAACCACCCGCAGGTGTGCCTCCAACTCGGGCAGGTCCACGCCGCTCACGGTCAGCGTCAGTTGGCTGTCCAGCGGCAGTTCCTGGCGCAGGTGCACGTCGGCTTCGAGCGCCAGCTCGGGGATCAGCACGTTGCCGCGCGTGCCGCGCATCTCTACCAGCACGCCCTCGCCGCGCCAATCGGGATGCTGAGACAGGTAAACCAGCGTCCAGTGTTTGTTGGACAGCCGCTCGACCTGACGCACCGCCCCGCTGACCGCATTGGTCTCGCCGATGCGCGCCACCAACGCCCCCTCGTCCAGCAGCGGCGCCCCCTGTATAAAAGCGCGCAATTGTTGGTGTGCCAGCAGGTCCACGTAACGCCGTAGCGGGCTGGTCACCCGGCAATAGGCCTCCAAGCCCACCCCACCGTGCGGCGCCGGGGTGCTCTGCATCTGGCTGCGGCTAAAGGTGCGCATCAGGGCGTACATCTCGGACAGGGTCTGGGGCTGGTCGTGGGTGGGGGGCACGTCCTGGGTAGCAAAGGGAAAGGGGATCTCGCGCTCTATAGCAAAGCGGGCCATTGCAGCGCCGAGCATGAGCATGGCCTCGCCCACCAATTCCCGGCTGCGCAACGGCAAAATGGGCCGGATCACAACTTTTTCCCCTTTTACCCGGATGCGAACCTCGGGCAAGTCGATGGCCGCTGCGCCGTCTGCCAGGCGGCGCGCCTGAAAATCGCGCGCCAGGCGGTACAATCCCGCCAGCGGCGCCTCATCCAACTGCGCATTGGCCTCCTTGTAGGTCAGGCGCGTGACGCGCACCCAGCTCGGCACGATCTCGACGTCCACGACCTCGCCTGCAGCGTCCAGGTCCAGGCCAAAAGACAGCGCCGGTGAAGTCTCGTTCAGACCCAGCCCCAGGCGCTGCGTCGCCTCGGGCGGCAGCATAGGCACGGTCCCTTCCGGCAGGTACAGGTTGGCCCCACGGGCGCGCGCCAGCCGCTCGGCCGAGCTGTCTGGCGGCACCAGGGCAGCAGCGTCGGCAATGTGCACCCACAAGCGCCCGTCTTCCAGGCTCAAGGCGTCGTCCGGGTCATGGGAACCCTCGTCGTCGATAGCCAGGGTCAACAGATGCGTCAAGTCTACCCGTGTCTCTTCCGGCAGCGCCGGCAGCGCCATATCCGGCGTGCTCATCTCGAGGTCAAAACGCCGGGGATAAGGGTTGACGCTAGGGTCCCAATAGCCCAGCTCTAGCAATAGCGCGTGGGCATTCTCGGGCCGCTCGGACCGTCCCAGCTCGCGCAGCACGCGGCTGGTCTCGCGCCGTCCCAGCGCCAGGGTCTCCACGCCCCGCAGAAAGCGCTTGTCCTGCGGCGCATATTCACCCGCCTCGGCGCGTGTCAGAAACGCGCGCCAGGCTCCCACCCGAGCCGCCTTGGCCGCGCGCGCTTTTTGTTCTTGCGCCACCGTTTCCGGCGCGTGCGCCACGATCTCTTCCAGGGTGCCCTCAAAATACAGACCGTCGTCCAACAGTTGCCACACCCCCCACGCCGTGGTCGGCGTATAAGCGCCATAGACCAGCTCGGCCAACTCGACCAGGTGGGTGGTGTTGCCGCTCAACAGTTCCCAGGCAGTCTCGACCTCACCGGGGGGCGGTTTCAACCTATCCAGCCGTCCCACCGGCCCCGGATGCAGCGGCGTGACGTCCTTGACGCGCACGCTCAAGGTCTCTGCTTCCGGCAGTTCGATCTCTAGCTTTTTGCCGATGCGCGTGACGCGCGCCGGCCGGTTTTTATAGAGCACCAGGCTATCTCGACAGAGTGTTATCTTGGCCATAGGGAACCACACACCTTTCTCACGACAATAATCGACGCTTTGTATTTTACTACAATTGACCAACCCCGACCAATCATCATGTTTGACCGTCCTCGGCCAGCAAAGCCAGGACACGCCACCCGACCAGCCGCCTGCCGATTGATTCTCCAACGTGATCGGTGTATACTGGGACGTGATGGGCCCCTCAGGGGCGAAATTCATCACACGTAGCCAAAAACGGAGGTCAAAAGACAATGGGGGACAAGATTCTGGTCACTTTTGCCACCTGGGCCGGGTCCACCGGCGAGGTCGCACAAGCAATTGGCAAGACGCTGGGCGACGAGGGCACGCCGGTCGACGTGCGACCGGCCTCAGAGGTGGACGACGTCAGCGCGTATCGTGCCGTCGTGCTGGGCAGCGCCATCCGTGCCGGTCAACTGCATCCACAAGCGGTGGCGTTCCTGGACGCACACCAAACGACGTTGAGCCAGATACCCGTGGCTTATTTCGTCGTGTGCCTGACGATGAAAGAGGACACCGAGAAGAACCGCTGCATGGTTGAGGGCTATTTAAAGCCGCTGCTTGAGCGATTCCCAGACGTGCAACCGGTGAGCATGGGCCTCTTGGCCGGCGCGATGGACTTGCAAAAGATCCCTTTCATCATGCGGCTGCTCCTCAAGATGCGCAAGGTCCCTGCAGGCGACTTTCGGGACTGGGAAGCGATCCGCGCCTGGGCGAACCAAATTCGCCCCAAGCTGCTGGATTGAATTGGGCCTGCGTTGGATTTTTTAACATGACGCCCTCTCTTATCTGAGAAATCTGCGTCCAAAAACAAGACGCGGGCCTGTGTGAAAACTGGCCCGCATCTTTGGAGGAAGGAAAGAAGAAGCAAAAGAGCCACCTCGAGTTCCTTTGTGGCTATAGCATAACACCGGTGCGTTAACCGCTGTTTAAGAGTTTGTTAAAGCCTGGTTAAGGTTACCCTACGATATCGATACGGGTCGCGTCCTGTCGAGCCATCCCCGCCCTTACGCGCCTCCAACTTGCGGAGCCATCTTGATCTATCTCGGTTTGTTCTTGCTTTCAGCGTCCACGCTGGTCTTTGAGATCAACTTGACCCGGTTGTTCTCTATCGCCCAGTTCTACCACTTTGCCTTTATGATCGTCAGCCTGGCGCTGTTGGGGTTTGGCGCCAGCGGTTCAGCCCTGGCGCTATTCTCCCAATGGGGCCGACGCCATACCCGGCAGGCGCTGGCCTGGCTGGCGCTGGGCTTGTCCCTCAGCAGCATAGGCAGCTATATCCTGACCAACCAGTTGCCTTTTGACTCTTTTAGCATCGCCTGGGATCGTCGCCAGGTGCTGCTGTTGGCGCTGCACTATCTGGTGTTAGCCACGCCGTTTTTCTGCGGCGGTGCGGCGACCGGCCTGTTGCTGGCCGCGCAGCCAGCGCGCGCCGCCCGCACTTATTTCGTAAACCTGACCGGCTCGGCTGCCGGTTGCCTGCTGGCCTTGATCGCACCGCGCTACCTGGGCGGGGAGGGCGTCGTCCTGCTCAGCAGCACGTTGGCAGCACTGGCGGCGCTGCTGCTCTGGGCCCACGAGGGCGTCAAGCGCCAGGCGCTGCCGGCGCTGACCCTGCTGGCGCTCCTGGCGGCGCTGTTGCTCCGGCCACCCTTTCTGACCATCCGGCTTTCACCCTACAAGGACCTGAGTTACGCCCTCAACGTGCCGGACGCAAAAATCATCTGGCAACGTTGGAGCGCCTTTGCGCGGGTGGACCTGGTATCCAGCCCGGCGATCCGCTCGTTTCCCGGACTGAGCTACCGCTATGCCGGATCGCTGCCCCGCCAGCAGGGGCTGAGCATCGACGGGGACGATATGAGCGGCGTCGTGACAACGCCGGACGACGCGGGCTTTGCCGGGTACTTGCCGGGAGCGCTGGCCTACCATTTGCGCCCACAGGCCAACGCCCTGGTGCTAGAGCCCCACGGCGGGCCGGACGTGCTGCTGGCGCACGTCCAGGGCGCGCGCGCCATCACGGCGGTCGAGCCCAACCCGCTGGTGGTCCAGGCAGCGCGGCTGCCCTATGCGCTGCCGCGCGTGCAAACGATCATCCAGAGCGGGCGCAGCTATGCGCGCGGCGCCGCCCGGCGCTTTGACGTCGTCACGCTGCCCCTGATCGCACCCTATCGCCCGGTGCGGTCAGGCGCCTATAGCCTGGCCGAGGATTATCGCTACACCGTCGAGGCCTTTGCAGACTATGTGTCATTGTTGTCCCCAGGGGGCATCCTGCAGGCGACGCGCTGGTTGCAAACGCCGCCCAGCGAAGAGACGCGCCTGTTTGCCCTGGCGGTGGCGGCGTTGGAGCGACGCGCCGT
>CAZSJU010000112.1:0-6057 GCA_964607235.1 uncultured Anaerolineae bacterium
TCCATTCTGCCGCCAGTGGCCGGAAGCGTGCATCCCTTTCTAACAGTTCCTGTATGACGTTGCGTTCAAGTTCTTCACGGTTGAGCTCTGCGTCGACGGGGATCTCGAACTCGACGGGCGTGATCGTTTCGCGCACGCGCGCGATTAGGGGGTTACAGGCGTCTTCTAGCAAACGTTTCACATAGTCCAGATCGAGATCGAAACGGTTAAAGGGCAGCACGCCGCTCAGCGTGAGCTCGATGACGGGGGCCGGATTGTGGGCAATCTCTGCATACCGGCGTTTGATCAGCTTGCGTACTGCGTCATAGAGCGCTTTGGGTTCCGTCAGTGCATCGACTTTCAGGCGCAGGCGGTGAAAGGGCCGTCGTGGCGGGGCGATCAATTGTGTGCGGTGATTGGGCCTTTGGCCAGGCTGGACGTCGACCAGGTAATAGCCGCGTTCGGGCCAGGCGGTTTCTTTCATGCTGCAGGTTTCCAGCGAGCCGGGATTGTAAATCCAGCCGTCTAGTTCATAGGGTTTGTGGAGGTGCCCCAGTGCCAAATAGTGGATCTTTCCGCGCAGCGAGGCCAGGTCGTTGTGCGTGAGCGTGCCAGAGAAGCGTGGTTGTTGGCCTTCCAGTCCCGCGTGGGACATCAGAATGGCAAACTGGACGGCGCTATGATCTGTTTCATCCAGGGCGTCGGCAAAGAGTTTAAAGACCTTGCCCGTAGAAGCGCCATAGTACTTGATACCATAGACGCGCACCCCGCCGGTTAGGTCTACGTAGGCCCCACCCGCCCCGTTGTGGGGTTCCAGTACCGCGTGGCCTTTTTTGATAGCGGGGTTAAGCAAGTACAAATAGCCCACCGCGTCCAAAAAATCCATCCAGGAATATTGGTCGCGATAGCGGGCACGTTCGTGGTTGCCTTCGACGGCCAGGACCGGTATGCTTGCTTTTTTTAGTTTTTCGAGCCCTTCTATGGCGACGCGCATTGCCAGAGGATCTACGGTGCGTTTTTCGAACAGGTCGCCGGCTAATAGCACAAAATCCACTTGTTGTTCGATGGCTTGATCGGTGACGTGGAGGAAGACGTGGCTAAAGTCGTTAAATCGCTCTTTTGAACCGTACTGTTGGTAGCCGAGGTGAACGTCGGCAATGTGCATAAAGCGCATAAGCCTTACCCTCCATACTGGTCAATGTAGCGTGCCTGCACGTTGTGGGGCGGCTAGCCACGCTGTCGAAAGGAGCAACGCTGAAGTATGGGTCTCCCCCCGTTCGTTGCCTATGATATGGGAACCGGTCTTGACGGTCCTGGCTATTCAATTTTCGATGCCTATTATACTATCACCACTGAGTTGTGACAAATGCTTTGCAGCATGGGATTTGAGCACGTTTGGTACAATTCTGCACATTCATGTTTCTAAAGGGTTTGTTTCAGGGTGTGTGAGGATGAGGGTGCTGGCGAGCCCACGCTGCTTCAAGAGGGAACCGGTTTCTCGCGCCGCCCTTGCACGTACTCGACGATCTGCACGACGCCGGCCACGATCCCGACTTGGTGAGAATTCTTTGCGCTATGGGCTTGCTCAAACGTTCTAAATCCTCTAGTGCGGTTGGTGTAAATCTGACGTCGTGCATTTTACCAACTCAAGTCCAGCTTGGCGGCAACGCTCTCTGCTGATAGTGTCTTCCCTCCCGACCTGACGTTTTCTAGCGAGTGTTGAAGCGCTTTCTCAAAATCGTCGCGCAATTCCAAGCCCTCATCAGGATCGCGGAGCAATTCTATCAAGGCTTGTGTGACTGTTTCCTGTACAAGTGTTCTTAACTCATCTACGCTCATATCTGCAACACGCATTGTCATTATTCGCCTCCGTGCTGTTTGAGTGTTTATATAAGCCGAGCAGGCTCGTTGATAACTATACATCAACTCTTCACGCCAGGCAAACAGTCGACCACAGCCGTGCCAGACAGCAAGACCGCAGTTGCTCACTATTTATCGTTCTCAAGCGCCTGCGGCTTTACGGGGTGTACTGGATAAAGCGCATCTCGCCCATCAGGACCAGCGCGATGCCGCCGATGGCGTGCGCCAGCCAGGGCGCCAGGATGTTCTCGGTGCGCTGCAAGAGGTGTCATCGTTCCTCCATTTCAGGGGGGTGGCCAGGCCGTAAGACAGCCCATACGGCCCACAGAAACAGGCCGGCGCCTACGAGCGCTTGAAAAAACGGTACGCTTTCCAATAGCACGGCACGGATCACGTCTTCAGAGGGTTGGACTCGCACCGCGAGCGCGTAAACGCCGGTCGCGACCGCGGGCATTGCCAACAACGCCAGCACGTGAAGCCCTTTTATGGGTCCCTCCATTTCAGAAAACAGGGTCTCGTGCGGTTCACCCGGTACCCGGGCACGTTCCTTGCGCAGAGCGAGAAAAATGATCCCCAAGAGGGCGGCCAGTTTCAAGGGCGCCCACGGCAAGAGTAGCCAGGCGAGCAGGGTGAAAAGCGCAGCGTGCGCAAGGATGATGAACCATTTTTCAGCCTTTCTGGGCTTGAATTCCCGTGGCCACACGCCCCGACCCAGTAACCAATGGCTCAGCGCCAGCGTGAACGTGAAGAAAAAGGCATACCGTGCAAAATCAATGACCGGCCACCGGCCCGAGTTGGCCGAAGAGGCCAACGTTTCGGGCAGCCAATAGGTGAGTGACCACGCGCCCCAAAACAGCCCCACGAGGCATCCGGCGACCAGGACGCGTCCCCACTGGCCACGCCGTAGCCACTTTTGTAAAACATACCAGCCAAAAACAAAACTCAAAAGCCCGTGCCAGCCGATGAAATAGGCCGGCATCAGCGGGTCAAACAACCCGGCTTCGTATAGGACCGGCGTCAGTACCCCTTCAACCAGAAAGGCATACAGCGCCGCCACCAGAACCAGGGCCGGCGATCGACGGACGCGAAAGGCGTCGATGGCCCACAGGCAGGCACAAACGGGCAAGGCGTAATACAACACAAGTTCCTTGTATGCATAGCCTTGCACGTACCAGTAGACTTTTTCTGAAAAGAACACCGTGATGGCTGTAGACAGTCCGACAAATAGCCATCGATGGACAAAGTTTTTCATGGGCGCCCTCACGGGATGTATTGAATAAAGCGCATCTCGCCCATCAGGACCAGCGCGATGCCGCCTATGGCTTGTGGTGAGCATCGTCGAACCGCGTGTGCCCCCCCTCTAGCTCCCCCCACGTGGGGGAGAACGCGTGTCAGTCGCCGCGCCGGTGCGCGTCCTTTAGCATCGCTAACAACGCTGCTTCAATGGGGTCGCGGGTGCCAATGATCGCTTCCCACCCCGTCTTGATCTGTTCCGGGCAGTGCCTTTGCCCGTGGCGCAGGCTGTGCCGGTAACGGCGCGGGATCTCGGACTGGGCCATATCCTTGGGATCGTAATAGATGTCGGCGCCTACCGTTTCCATGACGTGCACCCGGTAGCGCGCCTCTAGTTCTGCCTGCAACAAGCCTCGGATTTCCACCACGCGCACGTCGTATCCGCGACCCCGCAGCCGGTTTTTCAAGGGTTGGTTGATGTACCCGCTGCAGATTTCTATGCGGTGCGTCTCGGGGGAGGCGCCGAACGTTCCCAGGATCTCGATCGCCAGGTCGCTGTACTTTTTCAAGTACTGTTTTGTCCCAAAGTGATCGCGCGTGTCGTGGCGAAAGTATGCGACGGGCACGACGGCCGTGCGCACCGCTGTCTCGTCCGTCACGCCGACCATCACGCCGCACAAGGGAAAGCCCCACCCGGCGTCGTCGATGCGCAGCACCGGCAGCGGGGGTGGGGTGAAACTGGCGTCATCTTGCTGGACCAACTTGATCAGCACGTGCGTGTCCACGCACACCACGCTGTGTCCGCCTTTTCTCCAGTTGTAGCGATAGATCTTGACGTTCCACTTGTGCGAGATGCCGGCTGGCTCTATGCCGCGAAACGAGGCCAACAGGTACGGGTTGTTTTCCGTGCGGGGCGTGAGCAGCCCTTTTTCACACGCCCGTTCGAGCTTGTCAATGATAAAGGTGATTTCTGCTTTCGTAAAGACCTTTTTGGTGAAATGGATGCGCATGGTGGACGCTCACTCTATCACCTGGAACCTCAGCCGGGCGGGATCGTTGTCTTGGAGGCGATCACCGGCGCCGATCCGTTCCAGCGCGTGCCCCAGGCGCTGGCAAAGGTCCGTCTCGGCGCGCGTCGCGTTGGCCAGCACCACGCCGCAGCCCCAGGCCCCGGACCGGTCGGGGTAGATAAAGGGGGCCGGGATGAGCGCGTCGCCGCACCATAGCGCGGCGTCCGGCGCCAGCCGGGCGATGGCGTCGCGCGCCCAACCGCGCTGCTCGACCGCCTCATAGCCATACCAATACAGGACGCGGTATCCGGCGCCGGCCAGCCACCCGGCCAGTTCGAGGGGCGTCTGGCTGCCGGGCGCCTGGCGCTCATGGGGGTCAAAGGGATCAATGTGCACCAGCACGTCGGTCGGGTCGACGCGCGCGCGCTGCGCCGCGCGCGTGATGGCCGCGACGCCATCGCCTTCGATGACGCGCGCATCGAGGCCCGCGCTGGCGATTCGCAGGCTCGCCACGCTCTCGGGGTCGATGTCGCAAAAGATGTACCGGGCGTTTTGTCCCAGCGCCCGCGTGGCGAGCATGGGGGACCCGGGGTAGATGCCCGGCCGCGCCACGAGGGCCTGCAGATAGGCGCTGCCTTGCAGCGCCGGCTCGCCGGGCGCGCGCGCCAGGAACCATAGCGCGCCATGCCGGCGCGACGGGCTGGCCGTGAGTGCATAGTACGCGGAACCCGCGTGCGTCTCCCAATAGTGGCGCGGCGGGTTCAGCCGCAAGGTCTCGGCCAGCGGCAGGTGTTTCCACACGTCGCCCAGTTCTCCAAAATGGTGGTTCATAGGCTCGTTTTAGCCCTCGCGCTCCATGATGCTCATTTCGTAAACCGGCGCCAGATCGTGGAGCACGGACAAGATGGAAAAGGTCACCCCATCCCCCATCTCGATGGCCTTTTCTTGGGCGATCGTGTCATAGATGTGCAGGTCCACCCACTCGTCTTGCGGGAGTCGCGCGACCCGTTGCACGAGTTGCTCAACTGTTACGTCCTGCCAGTCAGGGCGACCGGGTTCCTGCTGCTGTAAACGACCCTCCCGGAATGCGAATTGGCAGCCCAGCGCGCCGCCGGTCTCTGGCCGGTAATAATCGGCCATCACGAGGCTGTGTTTTTCCATAGCTGACAGTAGCGCCTCACGCATGGCCGCGTTGTCTTGCAACTGGTCTCGGAAATTGCGCCAGTGCGCGTACGCGTGCACGTCGTCCTGGGTCCTGGCCGGCGTTTCGACATAAAAGCCAAAGGCCAGGTCACGATCGGTGTACACGAACAGCTTGGCAAAGAGCTGGGGATTGTAAAAGTCGTAGTGCAACTCTCGGGCCAGGTGTAATTCCAGCCGCCGTCTGACCCCCCACGATTGGTAGGGGGGACCCAGCCGGTTACTGAGCACACCGCCCAGCGTGTCCCGACTGCGCCATGTCGATCCTGCCATGTCGCCAAAGTCTTCGGGCTTGAAGCCGTTGAATGCAAGCATTTTTCTCTCCTTATCTTTTACCTGACGACCAGCGGTAAATATACCCAATGGTCATAGTTGTAGATCGGCCGGGTCACATAGAGGGCGGCATCGTCTACATAAGCCGTGCTGGTCTTGTGATAGCCGGGGTTCCAGTCCTGGGTGAGCCGAAACGCCAGCACGACGGGCTTACCGGCGACCTCTGCCAGTTCGTCCGCTTCCAGCCGGTGGATGCGGTGCTTCCATACCATGGGATAGCTATAAAAATAGGTGAGACCATAACACACGTCGATGTATTCCGTCTGCCGGGCCAGGTCCCAGATGCTGCCGCACAGGATGTCATTGTCCCACTCGGGGTCTGAACTGATGCCGGTCAACCAGTAACTGATGCTCACCTCTAGCGCATCCGCCGGGATAAAGACGGGTTGCCATATCCAGCATTCCTGGCCCGACAAGGTGACCGACCAGGACCCGCTATGGC
>CAZSJU010000112.1:6157-10479 GCA_964607235.1 uncultured Anaerolineae bacterium
TGCCATATCCAGCATTCCTGGCCCGACAAGGTGACCGACCAGGACCCGCTATGGCTGTTATCCGACAGGAATGGGGCGCCGTCGGCCTGCCAATAGGCCCAGCCGTCCTCAAGCCCTGGATTCTGCAGAACTTGGGCCGGCGGCGGCGTAAAGGCCAGCGCGTCGACCTCGGCGCCGTCAGGAAACACGCCCACCAGGGTCGATTGGCCGGTGCTCGTGTCGGCGGTGCGCAATTCTCCCCGCGAAGCGGTGGTGTTATAGGCCGCCAGGTAAAGGGTCCCCGACTCGGGTTCAAAATCCATCCCCTGCGCATAGTCGGCGTCAAAGCCGACCGCCCCGATCACCGTTCCGGCGCCGGTGGCCGGATCGATCTGCACCAGGCTGTCGCTAGAGATGTCCAGGCCATACATCTCGCCGTCGGCGTTGATGGCAATGTCAATGATGGCGGGCGCGTTAGTGATCTGGCCCACCACGGTCGCAGCGCCCGTCGTGATGTCAACGGTGTACAGAAGAGAGCTCGCCTCGTCGTTAGAAGAGGCGTACAAGGCGCCGCCGGCGGTGCCGGTGGCGCCCGTCCACACATGTCCTGATATAGGCTGGCACGCCCCGATGGGGGTGGCCGCGCCGGTGCGGGTATCCAGGGTGTGGAGTTCGTTGAGACCGTAATCGATGACGTACACCTGGCTCCAGTCATCGCCCACAAAGTCACCGGCAAAATATGCCGTGTCCGCCACGCTACCCACGTCGAGCCACGCGTCGGGGGTGGCGCTGTTGGGAATATAGCGCATGTATTCGTCCGGATATAATTCGACCACAAAAGCCGCGTGCCCGGCGAGCGGAGACAGGCGCCGGGTCATAGCGTCGCGTGTGGGTTGGGCCGGGCCGGGCGCGCGGCCCATAGAGGGCGAGGGAAAAGCGGGCGCGGCGTGCGGCCGGACTACAAGGTGCCCCGGTTCTGCGATCGAGAAAAGCACCAACAGTGAGAGCGAGAGCAGCATTTGGACGGGTTTACGCCACATTGTTAAACTCCTCAAGCGATTGTGCTGGGACAGGCTCGGCGGCAGACGCCGCCGCCGGGTGTCCCTGCTAGAAACCGGTCTGTTGGGCGCCACCTGAATGTCGTATGGGTTTCAGGTGTTGTCGTGTTTAACAACGCTGACCGCTATATTGTACTGGCTTTTGGGCGATAAGGCAAAAAGACAAGATACCCCTCCCGCACTTTAGAAACATTAGTATTGTAAAAGTTTGTCAAAGCGCTGGGTCTGTGCTACACTTTTACAACAAGCAGTTCTTGTGGCTTTTCCCGGTGGCGATGGGCGACCGGAGAGTGGCCGGCGCGGGCAAGTTTTACACATTTATGCACTGTATTGTGATGGACAAGTTTTTTGGCTATGTATTGAAGAGGAGGTATGGACATGAACCACATCTTGCGTAAAAGAACGTTCTATTTTCTATTGACTATTTTATCCCTCACCGCGCTGGTGTTGCCCCTCGCTATGGGCGTGACGGGGACGGCGTTGGCCCAAGGCAATGTCACCCCTTTACCGAACGCCTTGACCACGACCCAATGTTTTGTCCCCGAGGCTGACACGTACGCCTGGGACTATTTTGGCAGCAACCGCGATGGGAATTATGGGGACGCCGGCACTTTGGACGTGTCCGCTTTGGGCGACGTGCAACTGGACCGGCGCTACAGCTTTATGCGCTTTAATCTGGATGATCTCCCCGATAATGCCGTCGTGCGCTCGGCCGCGCTCGAGATGTACCTGAGCGGCGTGGATGTGTCCGGCGCGCAAACTTATACCGTGCTGGAAGCGGTGGAGGAAGCGTGGTCAGAGACGACTCTCACCTGGAACAATCAGCCGGATAGGACGAACGTCAAGTATGACGAGCTGACGGTGACCGACAGCGCCGGCTGGAAGACCTGGGACGCCACGGCCCTGGCCAGCGAATGGGTCCGCGGCCGGCGGGATAACCACGGCCTGGCCGTGGTCTCGTTGGGGCTCGGTTCGCCGCCGGCCCACTTTTACAGCCGCGAGGGATCAACCACCCTGGCGCCGCGCCTGTGCGTCGAATGGGTCGAGTATACGAACGTCCTGGACCCGGACAACGTCGGCTGGCGCTCGGGGCGCAACTATGGCAGCAGCGCTTTTGGCGATTGGTTCCGCCAACTGTCGGACCAGGACTATATGATCGTGGACATTGAGGTGGACGAGATCGACGGCGCGCAGCGCGTGGGCGGCGTGTGGCAGCGCAATACCGACGGCCGCGCCTGGCGCGAGACGCGCAACATGAGCCTGGCGACCTTTGAAGATTTGCAGGAGGAGCGGGCCGACGCCGGCTATCGCATGATCGACCAGGAGGTGTATGTCCTGGGCAGCAGCACCTATTACGCCGGCATCTGGATCGACAATACGGAAAACCTGGAATGGGTCAATTACTATGACGTGAGCAGCAGCGAGTTCGCGAGCCTGTTTGACCAATATTCCGCGTCGGGCTATTTGATCATTGACGTCGACGCCTATGTGATCGACGGCGCGCTGTTGTATTCGGCCATCTGGGTCGACAACGTCGAGAACCTGGACTGGCACCAGTGGCGTAACCTGAGCTCTGAAGAGTTTGCCGAAAAGTTTGACGCATACTATGCCGACTATCGCATGATCGACGTCGAGTCCTATCGCTTTGGCGGGCAACAGTATTACGCCGGCATCTGGGTAGAAAACAAGGACGGGCGCGGTTGGGCCGAGTGGCGTAACATGACCTCGAAAGCGTTCGGCGAAAAGTGGGCCGAGTTGCGCGACGCCGGTTACCGGCTGATCGATTACGAGGTCTATCCCACCGCCAGTGGCTGGCGTTACGCCGGCATCTGGCGGCAGAACGGCGATCGTCCGGCTTGGTCGCTCAAGGGCGACGTGGACACGCTGCTGCAAGATTACTTTGACGACGCCGACCTGTCGGGCATGAGCATCGCCATCGCCCAGAACGGGCGGTTCCGCTATCTGCGCGGTTTTGGCCACGCCGACGTCGACGACGACGTGGCGACCGACTCGCGCACCATCTACCGGCTGGCGTCGGTCAGCAAGGCGGTGGCCGGCGTGCTCGGCTTGCGCCTGGAAGAGCAGGGGTTGATAGACCTGTCGGACGACTCGCGCGATTATGTGTCCGAGCTGCCCGCGCATCACACCCACAGCGTCTCGCAAACGTTGTCCAACCGTTCGGGCATCGGCCACTATGACGACTATCCCTCGATCGTGGACGCATATACCACCGCTTTGGACGCCGCGCGCGAGCTGTGGGATTTTGACCTGGTTTACACGCCGGGGCAAGGTTACAAGTACAGCACCCACGCCTATACCTTTGCGGGCGCCGCCATGGAGGGGGCGGTGGGGGTTTCGCTCCGCTACATCCTGGAGGATTATCTCCAATTGCCTTACAACCTGGACACGTTGCGGGCCGAGGATCGCAGCCTGCCCAACCCCAAGCGCGCCTTGTTGTACAATGCCAATAACGAGGAGGTGTCGGCCGACGACCTGAGCTGGAAGGTGCTGGGCGGCGGGATGGAAGCTTCGGCCTACGACCTGGCCCGCTTTGGCATCCAGTTGAACGACGGCGCCCTCTTGACCGAGGCCTCGCGCACACAGTTGTGGACGCCGCCGGATGCCCGGCGGAACTATGCCCTGGGCTGGGACACCGGCGCCGATAGGGGCAGCCCGGTGGTTGCCAAGGGCGGCGCTCAAAACGGCGCCCGAAGCTATATCCGCATCTACCCCGACGAGGACATTGTGATCGTCATACTCAGCAACCGCCGGCAGAACCACAACCCCACGGCGTTGGGACGGTCTATTGGGGCGTTGATGCTGGAGGAACTGGACGCCTCTGCTTTCGCGATCGCCTTGCAGCCGCAACAGGCGCTGGACGCGACCCAGGAAGAGATCGACGAGCCGGAATCGGAGGGGCTGCCGGCCGAGTACGTGGTGTGGCCCGTGTCGAACCCGGTGGCCGGCCCTGCGCCTGAGGACCTGCAAGAGCCGGCGCCGGTGGCCGAAGCGCCGGTCTACTTGTTGTACCTGCCGCTGTCACTGCGCTGATTCGGCCAGGATAGACAGGATAGACAGGATAGACAGGATAGAATAGAGATCTGTATCGTGTGATCCATTCGTGCCGCAACACAAACATGGGCAAAGAGGGTGGTCAGAATGACCACCCTCTCTTTGTAAGGACTGGAGACGTCTTGGTTTCAGAAGCGCGTCGTTGACTCATAACCGCCGAGGTTTGTAGTAGGCGCTTCAGCGCCGTGAGAGCGCGCTAAAGCACGCACTACG
>CAZSJU010000113.1:0-10387 GCA_964607235.1 uncultured Anaerolineae bacterium
CTCAAGGCATAGGTGTTCAACACGTCCCGCGCCTCCAACCACCCGCGCCGCGCCTGCCCCACCCCGTAGCGCATATAACGTAACTCGTCCGTCCGGTGCGCATCAGTAGAGATGGCAAGCTTGAGCCCCATATCCTTGGCCATCTTGGCGTATACGTCGTTCAGGTCCAGACGGTCGGGGTAAGCGTTGATCTCGAGAAAACAACCCCGCTCCAGCGCCGCTTCCATGATTCGCTCCATATCCACGTCATAAGGCGCGCGCGCGCCGATACGACGTCCCGTGGGATGAGCCAAGATGCAAAAGTAGGGATTATCCATGGCGCGGATGATGCGCTCGGTCTGCTTTGCCCGGGACAAGTCAAACTTGGAGTGGACAGAACAGATGGTCAAATCCAGACGCTTGAGGCTATCGTCCGGCAGATCCAGCGAACCGTCCTCCAGGATGTCTACCTCGATGCTCTTGAGCACGACCAGGTCTTCCAGCTCTTCGTTCAAACGTTCGATGGCTTCAATCTGCTCGGCCAATCCCTCGACGCCCAATCCCTGGGTCACGGCGATATAGGCCGAGTGATCGGTGATGGCGATATACTCGTAACCCAGGTCTTGCGCCGCGTGGGCCATCTCTTCCAGCGTGGCATGACCATCGCTGGACTGGGTGTGCATCTGCAGGTCGCCCCGCATATCGTCCAAGGTCACCAGTTGGGGCAACGCGTCGTCCTGCGCCGCCTTGATCTCGCCCCGATCCTCCCGCAACTCGGGGGGGATGAGGGGCAGGTCAAACAACGCATATATTTCCTGCTCCTCTCGGCCCGAGATCCGCTCCCGCCCCTCAAAAACCCCATACTCGTTGATCTTGAGCCCGCGATCCATCGCCATGCGACGCAGGTGAATGTTGTGTGGCTTGGAGCCGGTAAAGTACAATAGCGCCGCGCCAAAACTCTCCGGCGCCACCACCCGCAGGTCAACCTGCAAGCCCGAGCGCAAAATCACCGTGGAGCGGGTTTCGCCCTGGGACACAACCTCTACCACATCCTCGTACCCGACAAAACGCTCAATAGCCCCCACAGCGTCGTCGGCAGTGACCAGGATATCCAGGTCTCCCACCGTCTCTTTGCGGCGGCGATAGCTGCCCGCCACCACGACCTGCGAGACGCCCTCGCCCGCGCGCAAATAGTCGGTGAGCGGTTCGGCCACTTGCTCGGCCACCATCCATAACGTGCGTGCCTCACCCTCCCGCACGCGTTCCAGGTCCTCGAGAATCCCGGTCTCGATCTTTTCCCCAAATCCATAGAGCTGCCGGATCCGGCCCTCTTGGGCCGCGCGTTCTAACTCCTCAAGGGAAGTGACGTCCAGTTCTTCGCGCAGCGTTTGCACGCGCTTGGGGCCGAGACCAGAGACCTGGAGCAGTTCGGCCAGTCCCGGCGGTGTGCGGTCCTCGATCTCTTGTAATTGTTCCAACCCGCCGGTCTTGACGATCTCGTCGATCTTGCCGGCCAGGTCCTCGCCAATGCCCGGCAATTCGCTCAGGTCCTCAGACGCTTGTACCATGTCGGCCACGCTGCGAGAGAGTCCGCCGATGGTGCGGGCCGCATTGCGGTAGGCGCGCACCCGGAAAGGGTTGGCGCCCTCGATCTCTAGCAGGTCAGCCACCCGGTTAAATATCGCTTCCACATCAGAATTGTGAATGGGCAAATCGATGCCTCCTCAATCATCCACTCTACGCTCGACGACGCGCACGCGCATCAGGTTGGTCGTGCCGGGTTCCGAGTCGGCTGCGCCGGCGCTAATGACCACCACGTCCCCCGCATCGATCAGCGCCCGCTGTTGCGCCGCCTCGACGGCGCGGGTGATCATGTCATCGGTGTTGTCCGAGCGCGGCGCCAACAGCGGCGTGACGCCCCAGTGCAGCATCAAGCGGCGCTGGACGCGCGCGTCGGGCGTGATGGCAATGATAGACGCGCCGGGCCGGTAGCGCGACATAATGCGCGCGGTATAGCCAGAAACGGTCGGGCAAATGACGGCCGCCGCTTTGAGGTGTTGGGCCGCTTTGCACGCTGCCCGGCCCACGGCGTCGGCGATGAACAGGTTGAGGTCTTTATCCGGCGGACCAAAGGGCTGCGGCGGTTTTTCCGGCATCTGGCCCTCTACCTCGCACGCGATGCGCACCATGGTGCGCACGGCCTCTAGCGGATGCGCGCCGATAGAAGTCTCGCCAGAGAGCATCAGCGCGTCGGCGCCGTCGAGGATAGCGTTGGCCACGTCCGAGGCCTCGGCGCGGGTAGGGCGCGGATGGCGGATCATCGACTCGAGCATCTGCGTGGCGGTCACTACCGGGACGCCGGCCCGGTTGGACTGGGCGATGATGCGCTTCTGGGCCATAGGCACCTCTTCGGCGGGGATCTCGATCCCCAGGTCGCCGCGCGCCACCATGATCCCGTCCACGACATCAATGATCGCGTCAATGTGCGCCAACGCCTGGGGTTTTTCGATCTTGGCCATCAGCGGCAACGCGTCCTCAGAACCCGTTAACGTCTTGACCAGGCTGCGGAGCTGGACCACGTCCTCGGCCGTGCGGACAAAAGAGAGCGCCACCCAATCCACGCCCCACTCTAGGGCGTGGGCCAGGTCGTCGCGGTCCTTGCCGGTGATAGAAGGCAAATCGGCCACGACCCCGGGCAGGTTGATGCCCTTGTTGCTCTCCAGCCGGCCCCCGACCACGACCCGGCAGTGCACGTCATCCCCCTGGACCGACTCGACGCGCAAGTCGATCAACCCATCGTCAAGCAGCACGCGCTCGCCCGGCGATACCAGTTGGGCCAAGCGCTCGTTCTGAACATTCTGGACGGGCAGCGCGTCCAACGTGCGGCCGAGCACGTCCTCGGTGACAAAGGTGACGCGCTCGCCCGGTTCCAGCAGCACGCCCCCCTCTTGCATCTCGCCCACCCGCAGCTTGGGTCCCTGCAGGTCGGCCAGGATCGCCACGGGCCGGCCGAGCGCCTCGGCGGCGGCGCGGATGCGCTCGACGTTCTCGGCGTGCTCGGCCCGGCTGCCGTGGGAAAAATTGAGCCGCGCCACGTCCATCCCTGCCGCTATCAAACGCCGCAACACCTCGGGATCCCGGCTGGCCGGCCCAATAGTGCACACGATCTTGGTCCTACGCATGCCGCGCCTCCTGGCGCCGGACGTCATCATCCCCGACTGTGCGGGTCAAGTCCTGGCTGATCTCCCACAGGCATCGCGCCGATTTGGTGTCGTAAGAAGCAGGGGATGAAGATACCGGCTCCCGATCTATAAAATATTTTCCACTGACGCCCTCGACCTCGGGCGAGCTGGCCACATAGATCGAGGTCTCGGCGCCCTCCTCGGCACTCTTGCCGATCAGAAAACCAATCAGCTTGACCACTGGACGCAATATACCCATCCGCCGGTAGAGATGCGAGTTGACGAACCCGGGGTGCAGCGCGTTTACGGTGACTTTTGAGCCCTCCAGGCGTCGCGCCAACTCGTAAGTAAAGAGCAGGTTGGCCAGCTTGGACTGGGCGTAGGTTTGAAAGCTACTGTACCTCTCCTCAAACTGCAAATCCTCAAAGTTCATCTCTGCCCGGTGGTGCGCGTCGGACGAGACGTTGACGATGCGCGCCGGCGCGCTGCCCTTGAGCATATCCAACAATAAGCCGGTGAGCAAAAAATAGCTCAGGTGATTGAGGGCCAGGGTCATCTCGATGCCATCGACGCTCTCTTGCCGCCTGACGAAAACCGCGCCGACATTGTTCACCAACACGTCCAGGTGCATATAACGATCCTGCACGTCCCGCGCCAGGCGCTGGACCTGGTCCTGCGCCGAGAGGTCCGCCAGCAAAAAGCTGGCCGCGCCCTCTCCCACCGTCTCCCCGATACGCTCCAGCGCCTGCTCGCCATGCGCCGCGTTGTGGCCCACCAGAATCACGTGCGCCCCCTGGGACGCCAGCCCCCGAGCGGTGTAAAATCCGATGCCGCGGGTGCCGCCGGTGACCAGACAATTCTTGCCCGCCATAGGACGGTATAGACATTCGCTCACGTTGTCTCTCCTCTAGCCCACGCGATCAAACCCGGCAAAAAAGGCGTCACCAGATCCTCGTGATCCGGGAGCACCCGCAGGGTATAGCCGTGCCGGCCACTGTTCTCACACCGCACCCCATCGATCTGAAAAGTATACACTCCCTCTTTTTCCCCCAGCGCCGACATCCGCGCCATCTGGGGGGCCATAATGTGCCCCTCTATATCCAACTGCCCCATGGCAAACTCGACCCGCACGTCGTCCGGACTCAGGTCGCCCAGGTCCACGCGCGCCGTGGCGCTGACCGGGTCGCCCACCGTGGGCGCCTCGGGCAGGTCGGCCTCGACCGTGCGGATCTCGATCTTGGGCCAGGCCTCGCGGACGCGCGCCTTCCACGCCGCCAGCGCCTTGGCCCGCGCCATCCCGTCGGCCGCCAGCGCACAAAAGTGCTCCGCCGCCGGGAGGTAAAAGCGTTCCGTATATTCCTTTACCATGCGGTGGGTGTTGAAAAAGCTGTTCAGCTTTTCGGTCGAATGCTTGACCCGCTCGATCCAGCGCCGTGGCAGCCCGTCGGCCGCGCGATCGTAGAACATTGGCACAATATCCCGCTCTAGCAGATCATACAGCGCGTGAGATTCAATGTCGTCCTGGTAGGCGGCGTCCTCGTACACCTCGCCCCGCCCGATGGCCCAGCCGACGTCAAACGTGTACGCCTCGGCCCACCACCCATCCAGCGTGCTGACATTGAGCACGCCGTTGGCCGCGGCTTTCATGCCGCTGGTGCCGCTGGCCTCGTGAGGGCGGCGCGGGGTATTCAGCCACACGTCGCAGCCCTGCACCAAATAGCGCGCCGCCGCCATGCCATAATCCTCCAAAAAGACGACCCGGCGCCGGAACCGTTCCTGCTCTGAGAGCGCGACGATGCGCGCGATGAGCGCTTTTCCGGCCTCGTCCTGAGGATGCGCCTTGCCGGCATAAATCACCTGCACCGGGCGCTCGGGATCGTTGAGGATGCGGTCCAGCCGCGCCTCGTCGCGCAGCAACAAGGCCGCGCGCTTGTAGGTAGCAAAACGACGCGCAAAGCCGATGGTCAGCGCCCGGGGGTCCAACACCTCGTCGGCGGCCTGGATGGCAGAGCGAGGCGCCCCCCGCCGCTCCAATTGATGACACAGGCGCCGCCGGACAAAGGCCACCAGCCGCTCCCGGCGCCGCGCATGGGTGCGCCACAACTCTTCAGGGGCAATGTGCGCCGCGCGTCCCCAAACCTCCCTGTCGGCCGGCTCCTCGCGCCAGCGCGGCCCCAGGTAACGATCATAGAGGGTGTTCATCTCTTTCGAGATCCAGGAACGAAAATGGACGCCATTCGTGATATGCGTGATGGGCGCCTCGGGTCGCGGCACGCCGGGCCACAACCCTTGCCACATGCGGCGCGTGGTCTCGCCATGCAGGCGGCTGACCGCGTTCTGGCGGGTCGTCAAGCGCAAGCCCAGCGTCGTCATACAAAAAGGGGCCTGCGTGTCCCCCGGGTCCTCGCGCCCCAGGTCCAGAAACGTCTGCTCGGCAAGCCCCATCTCTTGGGCATAATCCGAGAAATAGCGCAGCACCAGATCGGGCGCAAAGTAATCGTGTCCCGCGGGGACCGGCGTGTGCGTGGTAAAGACCATCCCCGCCGCGGCGGCCTCCCGCGCTTGATCAAAAGATAGCCCATGATCTCGGACGAGCTGCCGTATCCGCTCCAACGCCGCAAAGGCCGGGTGACCCTCGTTCAAGTGCAGCACCAACGGCGCCAGGCCCAGCGCCTCTAGCGCCCGGCAGCCCCCGACGCCCAGCATGAGCTCCTGGTGGATGCGCAGCTCGCGGTCGCCGCCATACAAATTGTCGGTGATGTCCCGGTCCTTTTGGGACGCGTTGGCCGGAATGTTGGTATCCAAGAGATAGAGCCGTATGCGCCCCACCTGGACGCGCCATATCTGCGCCGCGACGCGCCGGCCGGGATAGGGCACCTCGATGGTCAACGGCGCGCCGTCCGCGTCCCGTTCCAGGGCCAGCGGAAGATTGTAAAAATCATTCTCCTCCCGCCGCTCCTGCTGCCAGCCGGCATCGTTGAGATACTGGCAAAAGTACCCCTGTTGGTAAAGCAGCCCGACCCCAACCAGCGGCAGCCCCAGGTCGCTGGCCGACTTGAGGTGATCGCCGGACAGCACACCCAGCCCCCCGGCAAAAATCTCCAGGCACTCGGTCAGGCCAAACTCGGCCGAAAAATAAGCCGTCAACACATCCTCAGCGTCCCTCTCGTGGGTCCGGTCGAACCACGTTGGCTTTGTCATATATTCGTCCAAATGACGAGAGACCCGGTCCAGGTGCGCCAAAAAGCCCTGATCGGACGCCGCCGCTTCCAGTTGCGCCTGGTCGATCAAGCCCAACATCAGGACCGGATTGTGGCCGCTCGACTCCCACAGGTCGTCATCCAGCCGGCGGAACAGCTCGATAGAATCGTGGTTCCAGGCCCAGCGCAGGTTAAAAGCCAGCGTGCGCAGGTCCTCCAGCGCATCCGGCAGCGAGGGTGACACGGTGAATTCACGAACGGGTTGTATCATCCTATCCTCCTTGAACATTTTATGAATCTACTGAAAAAAGCTTGATCTGCCACAGAGGCACAGAGGACTCGGAGAAAAATCAAAATGCAGATTGAAAATTTTTAGTAAACGACCGCATAGAATCATTTTTTCTTAGGTCAAAATTAAATTCTCTGTGCTCTCTGTGTCTCTGTGGCAAAATTCTCGGTTCTTTCAGTAGAGCAAAGATACAGATCGAAAATGATGCGCGCCTACCCACCGGCGCGCCTACCCACCGCATCAAGTATATCAAAAAAAAAAGCCCGCACCTTACGGGGCAGGTTGGAATCAAGACGGCCTGTGTTTGCCAGGTTGGAATTGGGTTGGCAGCCATCCTCTGTCATTGCCCACCACTGCGAGAAGCGTTTTTTGGCGACAATGCCAATCGCCGACTCGTGCAACGATGCATTGCAACGCACTTGCCGCCAATCCGCCGAGACAGTATAATGGCCTTGACATTGGGCGTCAGAGGGAAAAAGAGCACGCACGGCTTGCGAGGGCACGCTGACCACTAGAAAGGCCACCCATGAGCACTGACAATAGAGAACGTGTTTACGACTTGATGAAAAAAATGCCCGCGCAAGGGATGCCGGCAGTCAAACAGCTCTTTTGGACCGAGCTGAACTATGACCGGGCCGACGAGCCGCTCTCGCGCCGCGACTGGCCCCAGCAGGCGCGGGAAGTCCTGGCCGGCGCCCCACGCATCCTGGCGCGCCACACCTCGCAATATGGCGATTTTGAGGTCATTTATGCCCCCCTCGCAAAAGAACAAATAGGCCGGGCCTTTCCCCTCTCGCTGACGGCCGAGCGGCTGGCCGTGACCCAGTTGCTCAAGCACCACCCTTATGCGCTGTTCCTGTTCAGCGACGACGCCGAGGCGCATTGGCACCTGATCAACGTAAAGTACGAGGTCCCCGGCGCCTCAGAGGCGCCGGGGACCTCACGGCGACGCGTGTTCCGGCGCATCGCCGTCGGCCCGCACGAGCGGTTGCGCACAGCAGCCGAGCGTGTAGCCATGCTGGACCTGGCGACGCTCAGCCCCGACCTGTCTGGCCTTTCCCCCCTGGCCATCCAGGGACGCCACGACCAGGCCTTTGACGTCGAAGCGGTCACCCGGCGTTTCTTTGCCGACTATCGCCGCATCTTTGAGGCAGCCGAGACCCAAATCACGGGCCTGGCGGGGGAGGACATGCGCCTCTTTACCCAGTTGCTCTTTAACCGGCTGCTATTTATCACCTTCCTGGAGCGCAAGAGCTGGCTGACGTTCGACGGGCGGGACGACTATTTGCGCGCCCTGTGGGAGGATCACCGGGCAAGCGCGGCTAAAGACGCCGCCGGGGCCAACTTTTACCGCGACCGGCTGACGCTGCTCTTTTTCAGCGGCCTGAACAACCCCCAAAGCGTCAACCTGGCGCAGATCCAGGGCGACGGGTTCCTGCAAAGCCGCATCGGGCGGGTGCCCTATCTCAACGGCGGCCTCTTTGAGCAAGAAAAGCTGGACGTGCTGGAAGGCGTGACGGTGCCCGACGCTATCTTTGGCCCGGTGTTTGACCAACTGGTCTATCACTATAACTTTACCGTGACCGAGAGCACGCCTTTCGACGTCCAAGTGGCCGTCGACCCCGAGATGCTGGGCAAGATCTTTGAAGAGCTGGTGACCGGGCGACACGAGAGCGGCAGCTATTATACGCCCAAGCCCGTGGTGGCCTTTATGTGTCGCGAGGCGCTCAAGGGCTACCTGGCGGACACCTGTCCCCAAGAGACAGCGGAAGAACTGGCGGCCTTTGTCGACCGGCGGGACGCCGCCGGGATGCAACGGCCGGAGCGCGTGCTGGCGGCGCTGCAGGACGTGCGCGTGTGCGACCCGGCCTGCGGCAGCGGCGCCTATCTGTTGGGCATGCTGCACGAGCTGATCGACCTGCGCCAGGCGCTCTTTGTCAGCCGCGGCGTCGACCCGCGCGCCGTCTATGACAAAAAGCTGGAAATCATCCAGCGCAGCCTGTATGGCGTTGACGTCGACCCCTTTGCCGTCAACATTGCCCGGCTGCGGCTGTGGCTCTCACTGATTGTCGATTTCGAGGGGGAGACGCCGCCGCCGCTGCCCAACCTGGAGTTCAAGATCGAGGTGGGCGACAGCCTGACCGGCCCCGCGCCGGGCCAGCTCCAGCCGGACCTGTTTCACCACCAGCAGGTCGAGACGTACTTTTGCCTCAAGGGGCAATTTATGAGCGCCCACGGCCCGGAAAAGATCCAACTCCGCGCCAAGATCGAAACGCTGCGCGCCGAGATCGCCGCCTGGGCCAGCCAGGGCGGCGGGGCGGGCTTTGACTGGGCCGTGACCTTTGCCGAGGTCTTTGCCGGGCCGGGGTGGAGCGAACAGACCTGGACCGGCGCGATGACGGGCGTGGTCAATGCGGCCGGCGGGCAGATGGAGCTGGCGCCACCGGCGGGCCGCCCGGCAGGGTTTGACATCGTCGTCGCCAACCCGCCTTATGTGCGCCAGGAACTGCTGGACCCAGACCTGAAAACGACCCTCAAACGGCGCTATCCGCAGGTCCATCGGGGCGCCGCCGATCTCTATGTCTATTTCTACGCGCGGGCGTTGCAACTGCTGCGCGCGGGCGGCGCGGGCAGCTTTATCAGCTCCAACAAGTGGCTGCGGGCCGGGTATGGGAAAAAGCTGCGCGCGCATCTGGCCCGGCAAGCCACGCTGGATGCGGTGATCGACTTTGGCGACCTGCCCCTCTTTGAGGCCACCGCCTACCCGATGGTCATCATCTTCCGCAACGTCGCGCCGGCAGAGGACCACGCGCTGCGCGCGTTAGAGGTGGAGGACCTGGCCGTCATCGACCACCTGCCCGAGTTCGTCGCGGCAGAGGCGTGGGATCAGCCCCAGGCGAGTTTGCGGACCGATGGCTGGGCGTTGGTGCAACCTAAAGTTCGGCGATTGATGAAAAAGCTGCGTAATAGAGGAGTACCACTGGAGAAATACGTAGAGGGACGATTCCACTATGGCATCAAGACAGGCTATAATCGAGCCTTTGTGATTGATCAGGCCACCTGCAGTCAATTGATGGCAGAGGATCCCAAAAGTGCTGAACTAATCAAGCACTGGCTGCGGGGGAGAGACATCAAGCGATGGCGAGCTGAGTGGGACGGTGAATACCTGATCGCAATTCAGAACAGCGACGATAGAGATGCAAATAATCCTTGGGGTGATGCTGCGACAGAAGATAAGGCTCGTGAGATTTTCCATAATACCTATCCTGCCATTCACGACCATTTAAGTCAATATGAGGAGCGCTTGATACAGCGATATGATCAAGGCAAGTTCTGGTGGGAACTTCGAGCTTGTGCTTATTACGCTGATTTTAAGAGGCCAAAAATAATTTACCCTCATTTTAATCTAACCACAAGTTTCGCCTACGAAGACACAGAGGCTCTTAGCAATGACAAAACTTACATAATTCCTGATGCGTCTCATTATCTTCTCGGCATCTTGAACTCTAAAGTGGTCCAATTCTTTTTGAGTCAGTTGTGCCCCTCCGTTCGCGGAGGCTATATGGAATTCAGGACCATATATGTCGGTCAAATCCCCATCCCCACCCCCACACCCGCCCAACGTGAGGCCATCGATGCGTTGGTGCGCAAGCTGCTGGCGGCAGAGGGGCAAGGGCCGCAGGTCGAGGCGTGGGAGCGGGAGTTGAACACGCACGTTTACCAGGTCTACGGTCTGA
>CAZSJU010000114.1:0-10137 GCA_964607235.1 uncultured Anaerolineae bacterium
TATGCGGATGTTCATCAACGGATCAAGTCCTCATCGTCTAATATACACGTTCTTGTCCTAGGAAGCAAAATGCGTGCTCGGGTTGATTTGCCTTTGTTGTGGAAAAGAGTAGAATAATGTTTGCTGGTTGTTACCGCAGGATCTATATCATTGATCATGTTGCGCAATAGAGGGTGTGGCGATGGCTGTGCAAAACCGGTCTCACGTGCTAAAATTGCTCGACGCGCACCAAGAGCAAATACGCGCCTTTGGTGTGAAGCGCTGTGGTCTGTTTGGATCGTTTGTCCGCCAAGATTTTACAGCCCAGAGTGATGTTGACAAACTCGTCCAGGAACTCGATGGTCAGCAGGACGAGGACGGCAAAGGTGGCTTTGGAAACCGGGCGTGTGACAGTTGACGGTCGGGACAAGAGAGTGCTAGTCCCTATCGTGCTGCAGGCAGTAAATCGTCAGAGATTGTTCCAACCCGCGTAGGGTGCTGCGGAAAGATTCGACGGGGGTGTCGGCAATGATCGCTTGCACGTCCGGGTCGGCGTGGACTGGCTCAGTGTACAGCGTCTGTTTGCCCAGCGCCAGATGTTCGACCCGCGAGGCGATGTTGACTGTGGTGCCAAAATAGTCCAGCCGATCGTTCAGCGTGACCAGGATGGACGGTCCGGCGTGGATGCCGACCTTGAGCGCCAGGCAACGCTCCGGCGACAGGTCGCGTTGTCGATTGAAACGGCCTAGCGCCCTATGTGCGTGCCGGGCGGCCTCGATCGCACAACTGTTAGAGATAAACACCGCCATGATGCCGTCGCCCAAGGTCTTGACGACCGCGCCCTGGCATTGGTTGATGGCGTCAAAGACCAGGTCAAAATGTTCGCGCACCAGGTCGTAGGCCAGTGGATCGCCGTTGCGAGCATATAGCGCTGTGCTGCCACGCAAGTCAGAGAACCACACGGTCGCGCGGCGGATCTCCAGGTGCTCGCCGCTGGGCAGCGGCTCGTTCTGCGCCCAATCGCGGAACGTTTGCACCGTCATCAGTTCGTGCACGGTCGTGGGTGGGAATTGCAGGCTCATCTCGCGCCGGTAGGCCCGGTCCTCGGCGTCCGGGCCTAGTGCACGCAGTTGAGGGTGGGGGGAAAAGGTCACTTGCACCTCGTCGTCCATGTGCACGTCAAAGCTGCGACCACAGACGGGACAGACGTATTCGTGTTGGGCGTGTTGCAGCCAATCCGGTTCGACGTTCCAGAATTGGCACTTGGAACAATAGATTTCCCAATGCAAGACGGCGTCACCGCGAAACATAGCCTGTACCAACGCCTCTAGCGTCGCGCGCGGTTCGCTTTCAAGCGCGTCGGCGATTTGACGCGGCAGGGCGTGAAACACGGCCTGTTCTTGCGCGTGTAGCAGATAATGCCTCAGCGTTTGCTCGAGTGCCTCGGTCGGTGCATTCGACATACTGTTTGCTCCTCCCGTATGTCCGGCAGTTCCAGCGCAGGCTATTTTAGCATCTGTGCAACTGGGCTGATCACTATTTTGAGAACATGTCAGCCGGTTTGAGCGTTTTCACGCCTGGTGATGCCCCGGAGGACATGTTATTTTATCAACAGGCGGTGATATTTCTTTTTCCCGGCCCGCAGCAGGATGCCGTCGGGGGTCAGGTCATCCTCGGTTAATAACCGTTCCAGGTCCTCGACGCGCTCGTCGTTCACATACATGCCGCCTTGTTGGAGCAGGCGACGCGCGGCGCTCTTGGAACGGGACAACTCGACCTCGGCAAACAGATCGATGGGGCTGATGCCGGCCGCCAACCGCTCGGCGGCGAGCAGGGTGGCAGGCATCGCGTCCAGGTCGCCCGCCGGGGTGTCGCCAAAGGCTGCGGCCGCCGCCGCCTGCGCTTCTTGCGCCGCCGCTTGGCCGTGGGTGAGGCGCGTGGTCTCAAAGGCCAGCACCTGTTTGGCCTGGCGAATGGCGCTGCCTTGTAGCGCGCTCAGCCGTTCGATCTCGTCCAGCGGCAAAAGCGTGTACAGCTTGAGGAACTTGGCCACGTCGCGGTCGTCGCAGTTGATCCAATATTGGTAAAAATCATACGGGCTGAGGCGGTCGGCGTCGATCCACACCGCGCCCGCGGCGGACTTGCCCATCTTGGCGCCCGAAGCCGTGGTCAGCAGCGGGAAGGTCATCGCTTCGACCTTGGCGCCCTCGACGCGGCGGATCAGGTCCACGCCGGCCAGGATGTTGCCCCATTGGTCGTCGCCGCCCATTTGCAAGGTGCAGCCGTATTGGCGATACAGCGTCAAATAATCATAGGCCTGCAATAATTGATAGTTGAACTCGATAAACGACAACCCGCGTTCCATACGCTGCCTGTAAGCTTCGGCTGCCAGCATGCGGTTGACGCTGAAATGCACGCCAATCTCGCGCAGGAACTGCACGTAATTGAGGGACAGCAGCCAGTCCGCATTATCTACCGATATCGCTTGACCTTGGTCCAGGTGGAGGTAGCGGTTGAGCTGGGCGTGGATGGCCCGGCCGTTGGCGCGGATCTGTTCCTCGTCCAGCATCTGGCGCATTTCGGTCTTGCCGCTGGGGTCGCCCACCATCGTGGTGCCCCCGCCGACGAGGGCGATGGGCCGGTGACCGGCGCGTTGCAGGTGCACCATCGCCATAATGGGCACCAGGCTGCCGGCGTGCAAACTGGTGGCCGTGCTGTCAAAGCCGATGTAAAAGGTGACGGGCGGGCCGCCCAGCATCTCTCGCACGGCCTCTTTTTCGGTCACCTGGGCGATAAACCCGCGGGCTTGAAGTTCGTCGTATACGTTCTGGTTCATGGATCGTGTCCTTTCTTCCCTATCGCAGGCCCGTCAGGCGGTGCACGTCGGCCATCGTTCGTTCGGCGATGGCGCGGGCGCGACCGGCGCCGTCGCGCAGGATGTCCCACACGTGGTCCGGGTCGTCTACCAGCGCTTGATAACGCTCGCGGATGGGCGCGTTTTGGGCGTTGATGTGCTTGGCCAGGATCTTTTTACAGTCCACGCAGCCGATGCCGGCCGCACGACATTCGCGGTCCACCATGGCTATTTCCTCAGGCGTGGAATAGATTTGGTGCAAGCTATAGATATTACAAATGTCGGGGTTCCCAGGATCACTGCGGCGGATGCGGGCCGGGTCAGTGTAAGCGGTGCGCAACTTGGCCCATATCTCGTCGGGTGACTCGGTCACTGCCACATAGTTGTCGAGGCTCTTGCTCATTTTGTGCTGTCCCCCCAACCCCATGATGCGTGCGGCCTGGGTAAGCTTGGCCTGGGGCTCGGGAAAATAGTCCGCGTAGGCATTGTTGAACTTGCGGGCGATGTCGCGCGAAAGCTCGATGTGCTGCACCTGGTCTTCACCTACCGGCACGAACTCGCCATGGTAGAGCAAGATGTCGGCGGCCTGCAAGATGGGATAGGTGAACAGGCCCACGTTCACATTATCGGCGTGCTGGGTTGACTTGTCTTTGAACTGCGTCATGCGGCTGGCCAGCCCCATGGGGGTCAATGTGTTAAAGATCCAGGTCAGCTCGGTGACCTGGGGCACGTGTGACTGGACGAACAGGATGCACCTTTTCGGGTCCAGGCCACAAGCCATGTTGACGCAGGCGGCGTCAAAAACGCGCGCTTGCATCTGCGCCGGGTCATAAGTGACGGTCATGGCGTGATAGTCGACGATGCAAAAGACGCAATCATAGTCGTCGAGCATCGCTACCCAGTTTTTGATCGCGCCTAAATAGTTGCCGATGTGAATGATGCCGCTGGGTTGAATGCCGCTGAATACCTTGGGTTTGTGAGACATGTGGCTGCTCCCTCTTGTATCGAATGGTGTAGGTTTGTGTTTGACCGGGTAATTTTGTCCTTGACCGTTTACGGGTATAGTGTACCTTTGAATGGCAAGATGTCAAGTCTAACCTGGCCCCATTTTAGGTCTTGAGGCGCATGGATGACCAATGACTATTAAAATGGCGACGTTTGCCACTTGCAAAATCGGGCGCCAGGCGTATGCTATCATCAGGGTTGGCGGACATGAATTGGAGGGTTGCGTCGAGAGACCGCGACGCTCGGCACGCGAATAGTCAAGGAGGTAGGATGGTGAAGGCTTTATTGTCGGGTAACGAGGCGATCGCCCGAGGCGCTTATGAGAGCGGCGTCCTGTTGGCTGCGGCCTATCCGGGGACACCCAGTACCGAGATCTTGGAAAACGTCGCCCAGTACGAGGAGATTATCGCCGAGTGGGCGCCCAACGAAAAGGTGGCCCTCGATGTGGCCATCGGTGGCGCTTATGCCGGCGCTCGGACGATGGCGGTGATGAAGCACGTGGGCCTCAATGTGGCGGCCGACGCGTTTTTTTATGTCTCGATGACGGGCCTTGAGGGCGGATTGGTGATCGTGTCGGCCGACGACCCGGCGATGCACAGCTCGCAGAACGAACAGGATAACCGGCGCTATGCCCAGTTCGCCCGCGTGCCTTGCCTGGAGCCCAGCGACAGCCAGGAGGCCAAGGACCTGGTCGGCGTGGCGTTGGAGATCAGTGAGCGGTTTGACACGCCGGTGCTGTTGCGCACCACCACGCGCATCGCCCACTCGCATACCATGGTCGAACTGGGGGAGCGTCAGGCCGTCCCGCGTGAGGAACCGTTCGACTATCGGATCGACCGCGCCAAGTATGTCATGGTGCCGGGTAACGCGCGCCGCCGCCACCCGCTCGTCGAGGCGCGCGTGGGGCAGTTGGCCGAG
This sequence comes from uncultured Anaerolineae bacterium, assembly GCA_964607235.1. Lineage (GTDB taxonomy): Bacteria > Chloroflexota > Anaerolineae > S140-20 > S140-20 > CAZSJU01. The sequence goes on from CAZSJU010000114.1 coordinate 4,757, forward strand.
TTTGCCGAGACCTTTGCGTACAACCGGATCGAGATGGCCAATCAGTCATTGGGCATCATCACGGACGGCGTGGCGTACCAGTATGCCAAGGAGGTCTTTCCCGAGGTCTCGTTCCTGCGACTGGGCATGGTATATCCTTTGCCTGAAGGGCTCATTCGCGAGTTTGCGGCGCAGGTGGAACGATTGATCGTCATCGAAGAGTTGGACCCGTTCATTGAGGAACAGGTACGATTGATGGGCATCCCGGTGGAGGGCAAGAGCATCTTTCCCATTACGGGCGAATTTGACCCTACCGTGGTGCGCGAGCGCGCCATCCAGGCCGGGTTGCTGCACAAAGGCGCGGCTGTCCCGGTCAAGACCCTGGAGGACGTGTCTGCCCTGCCGATGCGGCCACCGTTATTGTGCCCCGGTTGTCCCCATCGCGGGGTGTTTGCCGTCACAAACAAGCTAAAGTTGGTGGTCAACGGGGACATTGGTTGTTATACGTTGGGCTTTTTGCCGCCGCTGTCGGCCTTGCACACCTGTGGTTGTATGGGGGCCAGCATCGGCGTGGCCCACGGGGCCAGCAAGGTCGGCATCCAGCAAAAGAATGTGGCCGTGCTGGGCGATTCGACCTTTTTCCACACCGGCATGCCGGCGCTGTTGAACGTGGCTTATAACAAGAGTGACACGGTCACGATCATTGTGGATAACCGCACCACCGCCATGACGGGTCATCAGGAGAACCCCAGCACCGGGCGCACGTTAAAAGGCGAGGAGACCTTTGCGGTGGATTTTGGAGCGCTGTCTCGCGCGATGGGGATCACGCACGTGTATGAGGTGGACCCCTATGACGTCGCGCAGACCGAGGCCGCCCTGCGCGAGGCGCTAGAGGTAGAGGGGCCGGCGGTGCTCATCGCCCGGCGGGAATGCGCATTGTTACCAAAAGCGCGACAGCGCTGGATGCCTCTTAAAGTGGACCCGTCGCGCTGTATCGCGTGTGGCACTTGTTTCAAAGTCGGTTGTCCGGCCATTATAAAGTCGGATGAGGTGAACCCCAAGACCAAGCGCGCCAAGGCGCGCATCGACCCGTTGTTGTGCACCGGTTGCGAGATCTGCGCCCAGGTGTGTCCGCAGAGCGCGATCTTGTTCCGGGAACAGGTCGTGGAACAGCAGGAGACGGTATAGGTGCAAGGAGACGAAGCGGAGGGCAGTGGTATGCAGGCAGTGAACTTTTTGGTAGCAGGCGTCGGTGGGCAGGGGGCGCTCTTGGCCAGTAACGTGTTGGCCGAGGTCGGCGTGGCGGTGGGCTATGACGTGAAAAAGGCCGAGGTGCACGGCATGTCCCAGCGGGGTGGCAGTGTCACCAGTCACGTGCGCTGGGGGGAAAGTGTCTGCTCGCCGGTGATCGGCCGCGGTGAGGTGGACTATGTGCTGTCGCTGGAAAAGCTAGAGACGCTGCGCTACTTGACCATGCTGCGCCCAAACGGCAAGGTCCTGGTGGGCGAGTTCAAGATTCACCCGCTCTCGGTCAGTTCGGGGAAGGATCAGTATCCCGATGATGCAGAGATCCGGCGCGTGATCGAGCAGGTGACCGCGGATTATTACTTTATCCCCACGCTTGCCCTGGCTCGAAAAGTGGGCAACAGCCGTGCCCACAATGTCGTGCTGATGGGGGCGCTTGCCGCTTTTTTCAAAGCATTGTCCCCGGCGGCCTGGTTGCACGTCATCGAAAAGCGGGTCCCGCCCAAATACGTCGAGGTCAACCGGCAAGCCTTTGAGGCCGGCCGGCAGGCCGCGCTGGCGTTGGCGCAACCACGAGGGGTGGGGCCATGAGGTGCTTTGATACGCGGTATGGAGCGGTGCGGACATGAAACTGGTGGTGGGGTTATCCGGCGCTTCAGGGGTGATTTACGGGATTCGCTTTTTAGAAGCTCTGCGCCAGGCGGGTGTAGAATCGCATCTGGTCCTGACCCCGCCGGCGCAAAAGATCATCCGGATCGAGACGGATCATTCGGTCGAGGCGGTAAAGGCGCTGGCGACGCGGGTTTATGCGCCCGATGACATCGGCGCGGCCATCGCTAGCGGCTCTTTCCCGATGGACGGGATGGCCGTGGTGCCCTGTTCGATCAAGAGCATGGCGGCCATCGCTTATTCGCATAGTGACAACCTGCTGGTGCGCGCGGCCGACGTGACGCTCAAGGAGCGCCGCAGGCTGGTGTTGCTTGTGCGTGAGACGCCGTTGCACCTGGGTCACCTGCGGGCGATGGTGCGGCTGAGCGAGATGGGCGCGGTCATCATGCCGCCGGCGCCGGCCTTTTACCACGCGCCCCAAACGGTGGACGATATCGTGAACCATACGGTGGGCAAGGTGTTGGACCTGCTTGGAATCGAGCACACGTTGTTTAAGCGTTGGACGGGCGGCGCGTCCTGGCTTGACGCGTCATAAAAAAGACCTCCGAGGTTTCAGGCGAGCCTGCGGTTCGCACAACCAAACAAACCGGGTTTTTGTCAAAAACCCGGTTCCTTGAACGCTTGTTTTGACAGAACACGATTGAGACGAGAGGAGCAGCGACGTGGATCACAAAGCGACTTATAAGGCGCTGGCTTGGGAGGATCACTTTTCTCAGCGGACCGGCGGGGTGTCCAGCTCGGCCATCCGGGACCTGCTCGCCGTGGTCCAACAACCGGGCTATATCTCGCTGGCGGGCGGGATGCCGCCGCCAGAGCTGTTTCCCATTGAGGCGACCCGCGCCGCCAGCGAGCGCGTGCTCACCACAGATGGGACCACGGCCATGCAATACGGCTTGACCGAAGATTACCTACCCCTGCGTGAGTTTGTGGTAGAGTGGATGCAGCGGTTGGGGATCACATTGACGGTCGATAACGTGGTGATCACCAGTGGCGGCATGCAGGGCATCGACCTGTGCGGGCGGTTGTTGTTGAATCCGGGCGACTTTATCCTGACCGAGGCGCCGACCTTTTTGGGCGCGTTGCAGGTTTTCGCCGTCAATCAGGCGCGTTGTCTGTCGGTACCGGTGGATTATGATGGGTTGGATATGGCGGCGTTGGAGCGGCAACTGGCGCGGCGGCCGGCCTTTGTGTATCTGATCCCGACTTTTCAGAACCCCTCGGGCAGCACCTTGTCGCTGTCGCAGCGCGAGAAGGTGCTGGACCTGGCAGCCCATTACCAGGTGCCCATCCTGGAAGATGACCCTTATTCCCATTTGCGTTTTGCCGGTGAGCCGTTACCCGCGTTGATGCGGCTGGACGCTGAACGGCATGGTGCGGCCAGCGGGGCTGGAAGCGAGCCGGGCGGCAACGTGATCTATGTGGGCAGCTTTTCCAAGATATTGGGGCCAGGCATGCGCGTGGGCTGGCTGGCCGGCCCGGCGCCCGTGATCCGCCGGCTGACGGTACTCAAACAGGGCACGGACTTGCACGCCAGCGTGTTCGCCCAGATGGTGGTCCATGAGATCGTGCGTGACGGCGAGTTTTTACCGCGTCACGTGGAGGCGTTGCGCCGCGCCTTGCATCAGCGGCGAGACGTGATGGCGGCGGCCATCCAGCGATATTTCCCGCCCGGCGTGCGCTGGAGCAAGCCGGATGGCGGGCTGTTTATGTGGGTGACGTTAGCGCCGCATATCGACGCGGTCGAGCTGTTGGCAGAAGCGTTGGAACAACAGGTGGCGTTCGTGCCGGGCTTTTCGTTCTTTCCCGAGGGCGGGGGACAAAATACGCTACGCCTTAACTTTTCCTATCCGCCGGTAGAGGACATTGAGGAAGGCGTGCGCCGGCTGGGGCAACTCTTGGTTCGTCACACGAGTGGGTAAAATGGTTGAAAATTCGCTTGACGCTTTCACAATCCTATAGTATACTTGTAACGTAGGATAAAGTAAGATCGGTCACGGATGACCTAAGCAGCAGCCGCCCAGCTTACCAAGCCTGGGCGGTTTATTTTTTTTCAGATTTAGACAAAGGAGTTTTGAAACAGTGAGTGAGCGCGAAACTGGAACCGTGAAATGGTTCAACGGACAAAAGGGTTATGGCTTTATTTCTCGTGATTCGGGTGGCGATGTGTTTGTACACTATTCCGCCATCTCTGGACATGGATTCCGTAACCTGGTAGAGGGCGAGCGCGTCGAGTTCAAGGTTGAGCAGGGTCAGAAAGGGCCGGCTGCCGCTGACGTGCGTAGGGTCTAAGGGTAAGTAATGGTACAGACCGACCTTAGCATAGTGGATGATCTGGTCGTCAGCCTGGATTACACGTTGCGGCTCGATGACGGCAAGATCATTGATTCCTCGACAGAGCAGGGACCCGTAGAGTTTTTGCAGGGTCGAGGGCAAATTGTCCCGGGCCTGGAGCAGGCGCTGTATGGGATGGCCGTTGGGGAAGAAAAGGGTGTGCAAGTTGCGCCGGAGGAAGGCTATGGCGAGTGCAACGATGACGCCTTGCAAGTTGTCCCTGACGATGTCTTTCCTTCAGACCTGGACTTGGAACCGGGGATGGCGCTTCAAATGCGTGACCCTTCGGGGCAGGTATTGATGGCCCAGGTGACCGAGCTACGCGCGGATGGCGTGTTGCTAGACTTTAACCACCCGCTGGCTGGCGAGACGTTGCACTTTCACGTAAAGGTGGCGGACCTGCGAGCGGCGACGGAAGAAGAGTTGGCCCATGGCCACGTGCATGACTCGGAGCACGCGCACCAAGACTAGATTTTCTCGAGTGGTATAGCCAGTCGTCCCCCTGTGATTCACAGGGGGACGACTTTTTTAATTGGCTTGAATCTCGGCCAGGGGAACCTCATACTGGCGGGCGCGGATGGTGCCGATCTGGGTTGGCTCGGTCCCGGTGATCGCTTTTACGATTTTGGCCACGTGTTGGTGGCAGTTTTCGATGAACAAGTCGTAGCGGCGCTGGCCCCCTGAGGCGGTCGTGCCGGCCAAATATAGTCCCGGCACGTTGGTTTCCATCGTCTCGGGATCCTGTTCGGGCACCCGCTCCGACCCGCGCAGGTTGACGCCTGCCATCTCGAGCAGGCGCAGGTCCGCGACAAAACCGGTACACAACAACACAAAATCCGCCGCGTGCCGGACCCGTTCGCCGGCGGTCGATTGGCCGGCACGCGCGGGCGCCAGGACTACATGTTGGGGCGTGATCTCGATGGGCACGGTTTCCGGATAGAATTGGATGTTGCCCATGCGAATCTGTGTCTCGAGATCGGGCAACAGGTGCGCCTTGACGCGCTCGTCCATAAATGTCTCCCGGCGGTAGCTGAGCGCGACCTGGCATCCGGCGCGCCAGCAGCGCAGCGCGGCTTCGATGGCCGAGTTGCGCCCGCCGACTACCAGCAACCGCTGCCGAAAGTAGGGGTGCGGGTCCTGGAAATAGTGGGTCACGT
>CAZSJU010000115.1:0-10038 GCA_964607235.1 uncultured Anaerolineae bacterium
CCAACGACACCCACAGCACCACCATCACCTTTGCCCCGGCGCTGACCGTGGTCAAAGGAGGGCCAAGCGCAGCGCAGGTCGGTGAGACCGTGGTCTATACCTTTAGCGTCAGCAACGACGACGTGAACGGCGACGGCTCGCCTGTCCAGATCACGGGCGTCAACGACGACTTGGCCGGTGACGCGACCTATCAGAGCGGCGACGACGGCGACGACCAGCTCGAGGTTGGTGAAGCGTGGATCTATAGCGCCAGCTACACCGTCCTGGGCACGGACCCCGACCCGCTGGAGAACACGGTGACCGTCAGCGGTACGGACCGCGACGGTGGCGCCTTGTCGGCGACCGACACCCACAGCACCGCCCTCGGCTACGCACCCGCCTTGACCGTCCTCAAAGAGGGGCCAAGCGCAGCACAGGTCGGTGAGACCGTGGTCTATACCTTTAGCGTCAGCCACGACGACGTGAGCGGCGACGGCTCGCCGGTCCAAATCACCGGCGTCAACGACGACGTGGCCGGTGACGCGACCTATCAGAGCGGCGACGACGGCGACCGCTGGCTGCAGGTCGGCGAGACCTGGGTCTACACTGCCAGCTATACCATCTTGAGCACCGACCCTGACCCGCTGGAGAACACGGTGACCGTCACCGGTCAGGACCGCGACGGCGCCGCCCTGTCGGCCACCGACACCCACAGCACCGCCATTGGCTACGCGCCTGCCCTGATCGTGGTCAAAGAAGGGCCAGACGTGGCGCAGGTCGGCGAGACGGTGGGTTATACCTTTACTGTGACCCACGATGAAGAAAATAGCGACGGTTCACCGGTCAGCGACCTCGCGGTCAACGACGACGTGGCCGGCGCTGCCACCTACCTGAGCGGCGACGACGGCGACGGCTGGCTCCAGGTCGGCGAAAGCTGGGTCTATACCGTCAGCTATACCATCGCGCCGACCGACACCTCCCCCTTGATCAACACCGTCACCGTCGAAGGGCTGGACCGCGACGGCCGTCCGGTTAGCGCCTCTGACGAGCATAGCACCATCATCGTCCAGTTCGGCCCGGGTATACACATGATCTTCCTGCCCCTGGCCGTGAACAACGCCAAGCCCCCAGCGCCCGACCTGGTGGTAGAACAAATCACCATCACCAGCCAGGGGGTACAGGTGGTCATCAAGAACCAGGGAGACGCGCCGGTCAACGACGCCTTTTGGGTCGACCTATACGTCGACCCCGACCCGGTACCCACCGGCGTCAACCAGGTCTGGGATGATGGGCGCAGCGCCCAGGGCATGACGTGGGGCATCACGGGCTATCCCCCGATCCTGTCCCCCGGGCAACGCTTGACGCTAAACGTGAACAACGCGTACTATAGCAACGTCACGTGGCCGCTGCCCGCAGGCACGCCGGTCTATGTCCAGGTAGACTCGGCCAAGCTTGACAGCCCCTACGGCGCGGTCCTGGAGAGCCACGAGATGAACGGTGGCGCCTACAATAACATCAGCCACGTGCTGGTCTCGGCCACCACTAACCAGACATCAGCGGCATCCACGCCGGACACGGCCTTGTGGGCAACGGAAGGTTCACCCGCTGACCTGCCGATCAGACCATAAGCGCACCTGGACCCAAAAAGTGCCAGGTCCCTTGAGGGGACCTGGCACTTTTTGCATGTGTCCGCACCCACTTGATTTTCAACCAGGCTCAGGGTACACTAGCATCACTTCCCTGGGTGATTATACAAAAGATCAACGTGTGTGCGTGCCACACGCAAGACCCAAGAACGCGAGAGAAAATGAGGTCCAAAACATGATACACTTGGACGACCTGTTACAGGCCACAGGCGGGCATCTGATCGGTCCCGCTTGTACACGACACTTTAACGACTTTTGCTATGACTCGCGCCGGGTGGAACCGGGGCAGCTCTTTCTGGCCATCAAGACCGCCAAAGGGGACGGACACGACCACATTCCTGAGGCGCTAAAAGGAGGCGCCGCTGGCGTCGTCTGTCAAAGGCTGCCTGACTTGGGCGAGCGCCCGGTGACTTGTCTCGTCGTGCCCGACACCCAGGCCGCCCTGACCGCGTGGGCGCGCTTTATCTTGCGCAAGACCGGTGTACCCGTCATCGGCATCACCGGCTCCACCGGCAAGACCAGCACTCGGGAGGCTGTATCAGCGGTATTGGGCCGCCGTTTACACGTCTTTCACAATCCGGCCAACTATAACGGGCGCTTTGGCTTGCCCGTGGCCCTGGGCCGCCTGACCCCCGAGCACAAAGTCGCCGTGCTCGAGATGGCCTGCGACAGTTTTGACGAAATCGCCCAGTTGGCTCAACTGACCCAACCCCGCGTTGGCATCGTCACCGCGGTGAACCACGCGCATCTGGCCTACCTGGGCTCACTGGAGGCCATCGCTCAAGAAAAAGGACGCCTGGTAGAAGCCCTACCCCCAGCCAAACATCACCACTCCCCCTTGCCCACCACGGGGCTGGCAGTGCTCAACTATGACGACCCCTGGGTGCGAGAGATGCGCGAACGCACCCAGGCTCAGGTCATCACCTATGGCTATAGCTCCGACGCGCATATGGTCGCTTCCCAGCCGCAACCGGACCGCGACGGGACAAACCTTCTCGTACACCTGGCCGGACCCCAGGGTACCGGCTACACTGGCTATCCCGCGCGGGACCAAATCCGTATCGGGCTGGTGGGTCGCCACCATGCCTACACCGCCCTGGCTGCCATCGCCGTGGGCATCGCTTATCAGATTCCTTGGGAAGAGATACTGGCAGCATTGGAGAGTCTTCGCCCTATACCCGGCCGCACCAATCCCTTGCCTGGCCAGAACGGAAGCCTGATTTTGGACGACAGCTATAACGCCAGCCCGGCCGCCATGCTGGCCGCCTTGGAGACGCTAAATGACCTGGCGCAACGGGAAAAGCCCTACCGCACCATCCGTCGCGTCGCTATCCTGGGCGACATGGGGCAATTGGGCAACTATGATCCAGAGGGCCACCGCCAGGTAGGAAAAGCGGCAGCCACCCACACCGACCTGCTGGTCACCGTGGGCGAACGGGCCGAGCAAATCGCCCGGGCCGCCCGCCAGGCTGAACACCCCCCCGCGCAAGGCGTCATCATCACCTACAGCCCGGCCGAAGCGGCCCGCCACCTGGACGGACAGTTAGGGCCTGACGACATTGTGCTGGTCAAAGGGGATGTATCGGCTCGCCTGGAACGCGCCGCGCGGGTTTTGTTGGCTGATCCTGAGGCCGATGCCATGCGCCTGCCTCGCGCTGAGGCGGTGTGGGAGCAAGTCCAGGTGAGCCAACCGGCCCGGCCAACCTGGCTAGAGATCGACGTAGACGCCATCGCCCAAAACGTGCGTTGCATCAAGGCGCTGATTGGGCCGAGCGTACGGCTGCTGGCAGTGCTCAAGGCCGACGCGTATGGTCACGGCACAATCAAAGTGGCCCGGACGGCGTTGAATAATGGCGCCTCTTATTGTGGCATCGCTTCGGTGAACGAAGCGGTGCAGTTGCGCCAAGCCGGCATCACGGCCCCCGTGCTGGTGCTGGGCTATACGCCCGCCTGGCAAGCCCGTGAAGCGCTGCGCCACGACATCACCATTACCCTGTACGATCGAGATGTGGCCCGCGCCTTTAGTCGCGCCGCCATCGAACTGCACGCCGAGGCCCGCGCGCACGTCAAGGTCGACAGCGGGATGGGACGACTGGGTCTGCTCCCCGAGCACGTCACGGACTTTGTGCGTGACGTGCGTGGCCTGCCCGGCCTGACCCTGGAAGGCATCTTTACCCATTTTTCTGTCGCTGACGAACCCGATTTGGGCTATACGCGCTGGCAATTGCAACGCTTTCAGCACGTGCTCGACGAACTCAAAACCCAAAGCATCACTTTCCCGCTGATCCACGCCGCCAACTCGGCCGCCATACTGCGCCTGCCTGAAAGCCACTATACGATGGTTCGTTTGGGCCTGGCCATGTACGGTCTCGCCCCCTCTCCCGCAGTGTCCCTGCCCGCAGAGATGCGCCGCGCCCTGACGTGGAAGACGTCCGTCGCCCAGGTCAAGCGCCTACCTTCCGGCAGCTTTGTCAGCTATGGCAATACCTATCAAACTCAAAGCACACAGACCATCGCCGTCATCCCCGTAGGCTATGCGGACGGCTTTCGTCGCGCCCCTCAACACTGGGGTCAAGTCTTGGTCAAGGGGCAACGTGCGCCCATTGTCGGGCGCGTCTGTATGGACCAGACCATGATCAACGTCACACACATCCCCGACGTGCGCGTCGGGGATGAGGTGGTACTCATCGGCGACCAGGGCCAGGAGACCATTAGCGCTGAGCAAGTCGCTCAACAGCTCGGCACCATCAACTATGAAGTCGTGTCGGCCATCATGGCGCGGGTGCCTCGTTCATTGGAGTCGAGACAGCATCGACCCCAATGCCAGACAACAGCGGCCAGAATAGATTGACGCTACCTTGAGATCCAAAAGGCAACGCTGGGCGCCACATTCCGGCCGAATGGGTTTCACTTTCCGCCAGTCTGTGCTAAAATTTGATCATAAATTGGGGGGGCTGTCCCCTGAAAAATCAGTGTCTTTTCAACGTCCATGTCAATCTGCGTTCACCTGTGACTTGTAAAAACCATCAATGAACTGTCCTAAATGTGGTGCGCCCAACTCACCGGCGGCAAATTTTTGCGCCCAGTGCGGCCGTTCACTCAGGCCAAACGAGCGGCCTCATAGCTTTGTCCAATGGCTCCAGAACGGCGCCAAGGGAGAAGGCGAGCGCCGCCAGGTGACCATCTTGGCCTGCGACACAGTCGGCTCTAGCCTGCTGGCCGAGCGTATGGACCCTGAAGAGTTCCTGGAACTGATCAACCGCGCCTTTGACGCCCTTTTGTACCCGGTCTTTGACTATGGCGGCTACCTGGCCCGGCTAGAGGGCGACGGGTTCAAAGCTTTCTTTGGGGCGCCTGAAGCGCACGAGGACGACCCCTTGCGGGCGGTGCAGGCCGGGCTAGAGATTCAAGCCGCCGCTCGCCATGTCGCAGCAGAGTTTGAAAAAAAGCGCAACGTGCCCAATTTTGCCGTGCGCGTAGGTATCCACACCGACCACGTGGTAGTGGGTCCCGTGGGCATTGGCGACGCGGTCGAGTACACGGCGATGGGCATTGGCATCGTGCTGGCCGCGCGTCTGGAAAGCATCGCCCAACCCGGCACAGTGCTCATCAGCGAAGCCACTCACCGGCTGGTCGAGTCCTACGTCGAAGCGGTGCCCCTCGGGCCGACCAAAGTCAAAGGACGCACCCAACCCGTCCGCGTCTTTGAAGTGACTGGCATGCGCACCGCCGCCGAGCTGAGCGAGACGCTAGGCGTGCGCTCTCCCCTGGTAGGGCGCAACGTCGAACGCTCCATGTTACGCCAGGCGGTGGCCAAACTATTCGGATACCTGGACCCGGCCACCCTTCCTCTGAACTGCGCGGATAAAGCGCCCGAGACATCCACGCACACCTTGCCCACAGACGGCAAAACAAACCGCCGCGCCGAATCGCTCGCAGGACGCGGCGGCATCGCCATCATCGTCGGCGAGGCCGGCGTGGGCAAAAGTCGCCTGATCAACCACGCACACCACGAGTTGACCCAAACCTATTGCCAACTGACCTGGCTCAAAGGCCGCGCGCTCTCCCAGGGGCAGGGCGCTTACGGTGTCCTGGCCAACCTGGTACGGCGCTACCTGGGCATCAACGCCGACGACCGCATGGCGGATATGTGGGCCAAACTGCGTCACCGGATAGACCAGCTGTTCGCCGCGCCTGCGTTGGGCGCCGAGGATCCGACGATAGAGGGTGAACTGATCCCTCATCTGGCCAACTTGCTCTCGCTGCATATGGAAGGAAAACAGGCGCGCAGGGTAACCGACCTCGACCCTGGAGGACAAGAGCGTCAAATTTTCCGCGCCTTGCGCCGATTGTGCCAGCGCTTGACCCAAGACGGCCCGCTCGTGTTAGCCCTGGATGACTTGCAGTGGGCAGACGACGGCGCGATCCGCCTGTTAAAAGACCTGATGTCCTTGACGGACGAGTGGCCAATGTTGATGATCTTCTCTTTCCGCCCCGAGGCCCAAGCGGCCTGTTGGCAACTGCGAGAAGCTGCGCGACGTGACCACGGTCAAGACAGCGTCGAGATCATGTTACACGGCCTTTCCTCTGCAGCCAGCGACGAATTGATCGAAAACCTGATCCAGACCGCCACCGACGGCGACCCGCCCGAACAACTCTGCGCCCTCATTCGCGAGCGCTCTGGCGGCAATCCCATGTTTATCGAAGAGGTCGTGCGCTCACTGCTCGACCAGGGCGCCTTGCAACGTTCCGACCAACCCTGGCCCGCCACACAAATGCCCGCCAACGACATCCCTGAAACGCTGCACGGCGTCATTTCAGCCCGGCTCGACCGGCTCGATCCGGAATCAAGGCACACGCTACAAATCGCGGCCGTCATTGGCCGCACATTTAGTTTCCGCTTGCTGCAGGCCGTCACCCAAAACCATAGCAACCTGGCACAACACCTGTCACGCTTGCAACGGGCTGAACTTGTGCGCGAGTTGCGCCAAGGTGCAGAACAAGAGTACAACTTTACCCATACCTTGACCCGCCAGGTCGCCTATGAGACGTTGCTGCGCCGGCAGCGCCGCAAATATCACCGCCGCGTGGCCAAATGTATCCGGGACCTGTACGCCGACCGGCTCGAAGAACACTTTGAACGACTGGCCTACCATTATGCCAGCGCCGAGATGTGGCCCCAGGCACTGACATATCACATAAAATTTGCACAACAGGCACAGCTACGCTACGCGAACGGCAAGGCGACAGAACACTATCAGCGCGCCTGGGAAATCATCCAAGCGGGTCAAATAGACCAACCCGAGACCCAACAACTGCTGCACGAGTCCCAGGCTGACCTGGACCTGCTGGCCGGCAATTACCCCCAAGCCAGCTTTGGCTATCAAGCGGCGCTCGAGTTGGCCCAAGAACGACCCCACCAGGCGCGCTTGTTGCGCAAACTGGGCCACGTCTGCCAGCGCTGGGGCAAGTACAAAGAGGGGATTGAATACCTTGAGCGCGGGCTGGAAACGGCCGCCGCCATTGGCTATGGTCCCGAACTGGCAGCGCTGTATGCCGGTTTGGGGCAGATCTATCACCGCCAGGGTAACTATCGACAAGCCGCCGACCTGGGGCTACTGGCCCTAGAAATTTTCGAACAATTGGACGACCAACCCGGCACCGCCCTGGCCAGCAACTTGTTGGGCATCACCCACTGGGCGATGAGCGAGCTGGATAAAGCGCAGGACTATCACGAAAAGAGCTTGCTCACCCACGCCAGCCTGGGCGATGTCTATGGGCTGTCCGCTTCATACAACAACTTGGGGCGCGTCCTGGCCGACATAGGACAATTGGAGCGTGCTATGAACAACTATTACCAAAGCCAACGGCTCTGTACAGAAATCGGTCACCAACACGGCCTGGCGACGGTCCTGAACAATATCAGCGAGCTGTATCAACAATTGGGACACACCGACAAGGCATGGTCCTACCAAAAGCAAGCTTTTGAGATCTATAAACGCATCGGCTTTGACGGTCTGGACCTACAACCTGAGATATTAAAGATGCAGGTCTGGTAAAAATGAAAGACGAGACGCGTGTCATCGAACTAGGAATTCCCAGCGAGTTTGGTTATGAAAAGATAGCCATGAAGCTGGCAGGCGCCGTAGCGAGACAGATGGGGTTTACGCTGGACCGCGTACAAGATTTAAAAACTGCCGTGTCCGAAGCCTGCCTCAACGCCATTGAACATGGCAACCAACTGGACGCCAGCACCAAAGTGTTGGTGCTGCTCAGCATCGGCGCCGACCGGCTGGCCATTGACGTCAAGGACGAGGGGCACGGTGGCGCACCCGCTGACACGTTCCCCCAACCGGACATCCGGCGCAAGATAAGCGGTCAAGAGTCACTCCGCAATATGGGCATGTATATCATCCAAAACCTGGTAGACGAAGCGGGCTTTGTCGAGCCGGAACTGGGCGGTGGGAACCAGTTTCGCATGGTCATTCACCTACAACGCTAGACCAGCGCCAGACCCCACGCGCGCACGCCAGCGGGAGATAAAGAGACAATGTTGAACCAAAAGACCGAGACCCGGTTACGCCAGGCCGGCGACGCAGTAATCATTGACCTGATCGGTGACGTCACCAATCAAGGCCAGGAAGCCATCAAAAGCGCCTACGCCAGGGCGCTAGAGCGCGCGCCCCAATACGTGCTCTTTAACTTTGGCGAGACCGAATACATCAATACTTCGGGCATCGCTATCCTCATTTCACTGGTGATGAAAACGGAAAAAGCCGGGCATAAAATCGGTCTCTTTGGCATGAGCGCACACTATGCCAAAGTCTTTGAGCTGGTACGGCTGCCGCTTTATGCTGAAATGTACAACAGCGAAACTGAAGCGTTGGCAGCCACACAACAAGCTCGATAATAGAGCATGGATATAGAGCATAGAAAGAGCCAAGATGAGCAAATGGTGGCAGCTATTATCGCACCGCAGCGGTCGCGCGGACGCCTGGGCTACTGAATGGTGGCGCATGCCCCTCATCGGCCTGCTCATCGGCGGGCCGATCAGCTTTACGGTCTCGTTATTTCTCGCCAGCTATGGCGCCCGCGGACCTTATGGCGGCTTTTGGCGCCTGTTCTTTGCCGGGATGACTGCCTCTGTACCCATCTTTATCGCGGGCGGGTTTCTATTCGCGCCTCTGGAAATATGGCTAAACCGACGTCCGCGCCGGCTGCGCGGGCGAGAGTCCAGCGCAATACGCGGCGGCGTGCTGGCCTCTGCAGGCGCCCTGGGCGCCTTGCTCGCCTACTATATCGTCATCTGGCTTTTGCCAGAAGCGCCGCCCTCCACGCTGCTGCCAGTCTTGCTCGTCACTTATTCTTTCATCGGCGCCTTGATCGGCCTGTTCTACACCTTGTACGACGAGTACATCTTGCAACTAGAACTCTCTACCCGGCTGACGCAAGAGATGCGCATCACCCGCGACATACAGCAAGGGCTCTTTCCCCTCCAAGCCCCTCAAATACAAGGTTATAGCCTGGCGGCAAGCTGTCACCCCGCCAGAGAAACAGGAGGTGACTTTTACGACTTTTACGAGTTCAGCGACGGCCGTCTGGGCATCGTCATCGCCGACGTGTCCGGCAAAGGTATGCCGGCCGCCCTGCTGATGGCTAACGCGCGCAGCACCTGGCGTGCCCAAGCACGTAACGGACGAGGTCCAGCCGAAACACTGGCCCGTGTCAACCGCGCCTTGTGCCAAGATATCCACACCGACGACTTTGTCACGCTGCTGTATGCCATACTCGACCCCGAGACACGCCAACTTGGCCTTTCGAGTGCGGGTCACCCACTGCCGCTCTTGCACAATGACGGGACAGTGCAAGAAATTGAAATTTACGGTCTACCCCTAGGGCTAAAATCCGATGCCACTTATCAGGAGGTACGCTGCACGCTGTCGCCCGGCGATACGCTCTTGTTCTACACTGACGGGGTAACCGAATCGCTCAACCTGTCACGGGAGTTATTTGGCCTGGAACGATTGATAAAACTGGTACAAGAACGCGACAAATGTGTCGCTGCCCCCCTGGTCCAGCGCGTACTAGCGACCGCGCGGGCATACAGTGGACGCGCGGGCCAGGCAGACGACGCCACCGTCGTGGTATTAAAAATTTGCGAGTTGACAGAATAGAACATATGTGCTAATATCAATTATGGATAAGCAAAGCCCGCACTGCGGGCAAGTTGGAGGTAAAAAATGGCAAAAAAAGATGGCAAGATCGAAGCCTTGGACCGGACACTGAGTGACATCACCAAACGCTTCGGCGACGGCGCGATCATGCGGCTGGGCGAAGCGACCCACCTGGAAGTGGAAGCCATCCCCACCGGTTCCCTGGCGCTGGACCTGGCCCTGGGCATCGGCGGCGTGCC
>CAZSJU010000116.1:0-6952 GCA_964607235.1 uncultured Anaerolineae bacterium
GAGTACGACATTGACAAGCGCTACGCCTCGGTCGAAGAGTTCCGCAAAGAAATCATGGCGGCCACGCGCCGAGGCAGCATGCGCTATCAACAGGCCAGCAGCTATGCTTATCCCACTGCGCCTTCTGAAAGCGGTGACATTGGAGACATATGGCGCTTTGAGTGCGAAGACGAGGTGCGCTCGTCGCCCACCTTGAAAGGTGGGATCCTTTACGTGGGCGTCTATGACCACAACTTGTATGCGCTAGAAGCCGAGACGGGCAAGTTTGTGTGGAAGTATGCCACCGACGGCGGCATCGCTTCCTCGCCCTGTATCCAGGGAGAACAAGTGTTCATTGGTTCCGAAGACCGCATCCTTTACTCTATCAACGTCCAAACCGGGCGGCTAGAGTGGACCTGCCCCACCCAAGGGCGCATCCGCTCGTCACCGCGCGTACAGTTTGGGCATGTCTTTTTCGGCTCGGACGACCAACATCTGTACGCCGTCAACGCCCAGAGCGGTCGCATCGCTTGGAAAGTTGAGATGGGCGGCCCAGTGCGCTCTTCGGTGGCCTTTGGCGAGGACCGGCTCTACTTTGGGTGCGAGGATGGATCGGTGGTGGCGTTGGACATCCGAGGCGAAGTTAAATGGCGTTTCCGCGCCCGGCGCGGCGTCACATCTTCGCCCTACCTGGACCCAGAAGAAGGCATCCTGTTCGTCGGTTCGATGGATTGGAACATCTATGCGTTGGATGCGCGGTCTGGCTGGGCCGTGTGGCGTTTTCGCTCCGGCGGCCCCATCGTCTCCTCAGCCACGCTGGCAGATGGGGTGTTGTTCATTGGGTCCGCCGACAAGAACGTCTATGCGCTGGACACTCGCAGCGGTCGCGTCAAGTGGAAATATGAGACCGAGGGTCAGGTCACCTCGTCGCCGGCCTATGCCAACGGCGCGGTGTATATTGGCAGCGTTGATCAATATCTCTATAGCCTGGATGCGGAAACCGGCGAGTTGCGCTGGCGTTTCAAGACGGGCGGTCCCATCCCCTCGTCTCCCGCGGTGGAAAATAACACGGTTTACATTGGGTCGACTGACCGGAACGTATATGCCATCCCGGCGTAAAAAGGTGGTGAACGGCTGATGAAATTTATGCGCAAGCTATTGGGACAGGAGCCAGATGAGGCCGAGCCGCACGCCCCGGCATCTTTACAGGCTAAAGCACAATCCCAAGCCAACAAGTTCACAGAGGCCGACATCCAAAATGCAGAGCAAACGCAACAAGCTGAACCTTGTCCACCTTTGCCAAGCAGTGGGCTATGCGTCGGTTACGCCAGCGACGTCGGACGGGTACGCGACCACAACGAGGACACTGTCATCGTCTTTCAAGGCGCACACCTGGGCCATGATACCGGTGGCCCGTTGGGCTTTTTCGTGGTCACCGACGGCATGGGCGGGCACCAGGCCGGTGAGGTCGCCAGCTCACTGGCAGCACGCACGGTGACCCATCAAGTGCTCCACAGCGTCTATCTGCCATTTTTGCTAAACGAGACGCCGGGCGCCGACACAGCCCCGCTGAAAGAGATTTTAGAAAACGCCGTCGAAAAGGCCAACCATCAAGTGCAAAAGTACGTGCCGGGGAGCGGGACCACGTTAACGTGCGCCCTGATTTTGGGACAACGGGCCTATATCGCTCACGTCGGCGATAGCCGGGCCTACATGCTCACCGGCCACGATATCCGCCAACTGACCCAGGACCATTCTTTTGTAAACCGGCTGATCGAGTTGGGCGAGCTATCGCCCGACGAGGCCGCCATTCACCCGCAACGCCACGTGCTGTATCGGGCGGTTGGTCAGGGGGAACAACTAGAGATCGATACCTACCAACAGACCCTGGCCCCGGGCAGCCGCCTGCTGTTGTGCAGCGATGGCCTGTCGGGGCAATTGGCAAAAGAAAAAATCAGCGAGATCATCGAATCGGCTGCCACCCCACAACAAGCCTGTCAACGCCTGGTCGAGGCGGCCAATGACGCCGGTGGACCTGACAATATCACAGCCGTGATCATCGAAATGCCGCCAGAGTAAAACTAGAGGTGCATCCGTAACATCTATGGATTTCGACAAAGACTATTACGCCACCCTTGAGGTGAGCCACAAGGCAACATCCCAAGAGATAAAAAAAGCCTACCGCGCGTTGGCGCGGCGCTACCATCCGGACACCAGTGATGAACCGGATGCAGCGGAGCGCTTTCATGAGGTTCAATCTGCCTATGAAATCTTGAGCGACGCGCGCCAACGCCCCCTCTATGATAAAAAGCGGCGCGAAATGGGCCTGGTCCCAGCACAAGCGGGCGAGCTGGCTTGGGAGCTAACCGTCAGCCGCCAAACCTTGCCCTGCATCTCGGAAGAGCAATTGCTGTACTTGCTGGTCAACATTAGCCCGGCGGCAACGATGGCAGCCAAGCGCTTACCACTAAACTTGTGCCTGGTCATTGATCGCAGCACTTCGATGCATGACGGCGGTCGCATAGAACAGGTCAAAGCCGCCGCCCACCAAATCATCGACGACCTGCGCGATACCGATGCTTTTGCAATAGTCACCTTTAGCGACCGGGCCGAGGTCGTCGTCCCTGGCCGATGGGGGGGCGACAAAGTCCAGGCCAAGGCCAAGATCAGCGCTATCCACCCCGGCGGAGGCACAGAGATTTATCAAGGTCTATCCACCGGCATGCAAGAATTAGATCAACACCGGCGTATGCAAGCGGTGAACCACCTGATATTGCTCACCGATGGCCAGACCTACGGGGACGAACCCGAATGTATCCAACTGGCCCAAGACGCCCGGCGTCAGGGCGTGGGCATCAGCGCCTTTGGCATCGGCGAGAACTGGAACGACGAGTTGTTAGACACCATCGCCAGCAAGAGTGGCGGCGTATCCGCCTATATTGACTCGGCGGCCCAGGTGCGGAGATTGCTCCGGCAACGTGTGCAGGGATTGAGCCAAGTCTATGCCCAAAACCTGACGCTGACGTTACATTTTGACAAACTCACCCGCACAGAAGAAGCCTTCAAGCTTTCGCCCTATA
This sequence comes from uncultured Anaerolineae bacterium, assembly GCA_964607235.1. Taxonomy (GTDB): domain Bacteria; phylum Chloroflexota; class Anaerolineae; order S140-20; family S140-20; genus CAZSJU01. The sequence goes on from CAZSJU010000116.1 coordinate 3,060, forward strand.
TTCAGCGCCTGGACACCTCAGTGCCCGACCGTATTTCCCTGGGTTCGCTAGAGACTGACCGGCCTCTGAGCGTGCTGCTCCAGTTCATCGTAGGCCCCCATTCAGCTGGGCACCAACGCATCGTCAAACTGGAACTGAGCGGCGAAACCCAGGCACAAGACAGCGAGCTGAGTCGTGAACTGTGGTTCCAGTTTGCAGAGCAACTGGCGTCAGAACCAGAGATACCTACCAACCTGGTCAACGCGTTGGCCAAGCTGGCTATTTTCAAAATGCAAGAAAAAGCTTATGATGCGATTGAAAGCGGTGAGACCGTCCAGGCCAGCAAACAACTAGCCATCATAGCCACCCGGTTATTGGATTTGGGAGAGACAGAACTGGCCCAAGCCGCCCAGTTAGAAGCCGGACGCTTGGCCCAGAGCGGCTCCCTCTCGCCAGCCGGTCGTAAAAAACTAAAATATGGCACGCGCAGCCTAACCACGAACTATATTGGAGGTTAGTTATGATTGAATGTCCATCATGTGGCCGTCAACACCGACCCGGCACACTGTTTTGTAGCGAGTGCGGCGTCTACTTGCCAACGGGGGGACCGCTGCGCACAGAACCGCTACCGGAAGAAGAGTTACCGGCTTCCCGCGCCAATCCATGGGCGACCGGCGCCGGAGAAGACCAGGAAAACAAAAAGCCAGCCACTTTGCGCATGATTATGGCCGAGAGTGGGCGACAAGTACAATTGCCCGTCGTGTCTGAGGTTTACCTGGGGCGACTGGACGCCGCGCATGGCATCTTTCCCGACCTGGATTTGACCGCCGACGGCGGTCTTGAGGGCGGGGTGTCTCGCCGTCACGCCAAGATCCATCAAAAAGGTAACCGCTTTTTCATCGAAGACGTGGGCAGCGCCAACGGCACCTTTTTGAACGGCCAGCGGCTTACGCCTTATCTACCCCACCCCTTGCAGACGGGCGACGAATTACAATTGGGAAGGCTCGAGCTTTCGGTAGACTTTGGCTAAGAGGTAAAAATGTCCTATACAGTATTGGTACACCTATCGAATGAAGACCCAATCGTGGCAGAGATGGAAAAATTGCCCGATCCTCAAGACCAAATCATCGTTGTCAGCAATCCCAGGATGCGGGACGGTAAAGAAATCCATTACGTGATGCCCGAAGTGCAAACACTGATCTTTCCTTGGAACCGCGTCACCTTTATCGAGGTGATGCCAACCGAGGAAGAAGAAGATATCGTCAGCTTTATCCGCGAATAACTTTTGAGGTCCGAGATGCCGACTGCCGACAAGCTCGTCCTCGTCGTCGATGACGAGCCACGGATGATCCAATTCATCCGCATGAATCTGGAACTAGAAGGATACCGCGTCATCCAAGCCAGTAACGGACTGGAGGCGTTGGACAAGGTGCGTGAAGAGTTACCCGACCTGCTCATCCTGGACGTGATGATGCCGGACCTGGATGGCTTTGAGACATTGCGCCTGCTGCGGGAAACCTCGGATGTGCCCGTGATTATGCTAACGGTCAAGTCCGATGAAGACGACATTGTGCGCGGCCTGGGATTGGGCGCGGACGACTATATTAGCAAGCCGTTCAGCCCCCGCGAGCTGTCCAGCCGGGTGCAGGCGCTGCTGCGCAGGGCCGAGTTGCCGGCGCCGGTCGAAAAAACGGCGATCAAGATCGATGATCGTTTGACCATCGATTTCGCGCGGCGCGAGGTGATCGTCGAGGGAGAACGCATCCAACTGCGTCCCACCGAATATCGACTGCTGTATCACCTGGTAAGCAACGTCGGGTGGCTGATGCCCCACGAGACCTTGCTACAAAAGGTATGGGGCTATGAGTATCGGGACGAAACCCATTACCTGCGCCTGTATATCACCTACCTCAGGCAAAAGATCGAAAAAGACTCTTCTAATCCGCAGTACATCCTGACCGAACGCGGGATAGGTTATCGTTTTGTGGACTATCGACGCGAGCAAGCCCAAGGGTCCAAAGCATCAAGCTGACAGGAGAAAAAGGCATGGCGACAGCAAAAAAATTGTTAAAAATCGTCATCACGGGGCCTTTCGATGCAGGCAAAAGCCAATTCATCGAGACCATCAGTGAGATCGAGGTGGTCTCTACCGAGCGCAAAATCACCACCGAGGACCGCCAGATCAAATCTGAGACGACGGTGGCCATGGACTTTGGACGCATCACCCTGTCCGACAGCGTGATGCAGCTCTTTGGCACGCCCGGCCAGCCGCGCTTTGAGTTCATGTGGGAGATACTGGCCAAAGAGATGGATGGCTTTGTGATCCTGGTCGACAGCACGCAACCCGAGAGGCTGGACGAAGCGCAACGGCTGCTAGAGCTCTTTAGACACCTCGCGCCCGTGCCCTTTATCGTAGCGGCCAACAAGCAAGATATGGCGGGCGCGATGCGTCCCAACCAGATCCACAGAGCCCTAACCTTGTCGTCAGGGATCCCAGTACTGCCTAGCGTCTCCATAGAGCATGACAGCGTCTATAGTATACTGGTCCAGTTGGAGCATGCTATCCGCTTCAGAGGCTAGACGCCAAGTCTAATACTGCTCTAATGTTACGCTAACGCTCGTCCAATACTGGTATCCTAGAATGTATGTGTGAAAAATAAGAGCATCGCTTGCGCTGGCGAACCAGGCTGGCACAAGCACAAGATTGACGAATTGAAAAATCGAGCGAGGAAAGAAAAATGTTTCTAGACCCATTGTATTTCATCATGGTGATGCCGGCGATACTGTTTGGCTTTTACGCCCAGTTCAAGGTACAGCGCGCTTATAACAAGTACTTGAAGGTAGGCAATGCCAGTCGTCTGAACGGCCTAGAGGTCGCGCGCCGCTTGTTGAGCGCAGCCGGGCTTGCTCACGTGACGGTCGAAGGCACACCTGGACAGTTGACTGACCACTATGACCCCCAGAGTAAGACACTGCGGCTCTCCAACGGGGTCGCCCAGTCCGCGTCAGTGGCCTCTATGGCCATCGTTGCCCACGAAGTCGGCCACGCGGTGCAGGATGAAAAAGACTATGCGCCGCTGCGCTTTCGCGGCTTTATCGTGCCGGGCGTCAAAATTAGCGCGTGGGTCGGTCCCCTGCTGTTCTTTATCGGTTTTTTCTTCAATAACCAACCCCTTGCCGTGCTGGGGATTATCCTTTACGCCCTGATGGCGGTCTTTGCGCTGGTCACACTGCCCACAGAATTCAACGCCTCGTCCCGCGCCATGGCCTTGCTCACCTCTAGCGGCATGATTGTCGAGTCCCGGGAAGAAAAAGGCGCGCGCGAGGTACTGAATGCAGCCGCGCTGACCTACGTCGCAGTTGCAGCGCAGGTACTGCTGCAACTGCTTTACTATGTGATGCTGCTGACCGGCGGCCGGCGACGTGATTAGGTCTACAAGCTACAAGAATGACAAAAGGTGAAGGAGGGGCAATATGCCCACCACTGTGCGATGGTCGCCACGGCGTGAGCTGATGAGCTTGCGCGAAGCGATGGATCATTTGTTGGAGGAGAGCTTGGCCGAAAAAGGTATTAGAGGCAATAACGAAGGCCGGTTACCGATTGACGTGTATACCACGCCATCCGAAATCGTCATCCAGGCGGCCATCCCCGGCGTCCCACCAGAGGAGGTAAGCGTCACGATCGAAAGCGAGACGCTTAGCATTCGCTGCGAGCTGCCAGACCCCCTGGAGAACGTCGAGTATATCTTTCAGGAGCGGCCTTTTGGCAAGTTCAGCCGGGCGCTGACGCTCAACGTCCCTGTCGATACCGAAAATATCACGGCGACGTTCAACCATGGCCTGCTGACGCTGACCCTACCCAAACGCGCGCCGACCGAACCTAAAACCATCAAAATCCAAACCAAATAAAAAAA
>CAZSJU010000116.1:7052-9994 GCA_964607235.1 uncultured Anaerolineae bacterium
CGACGCCGATGGCGGGCCAGACGCGCAGGCAGCCCGCCCGGCCCCCGGGCGCTGCCCAGGTACAGGTACCAGCCGGCCGGAAAGCTGAACGCGCCAAACGCGCCAATGAGGACGTTGCAAGTGTTATCCAGACGCAACAGCAACGCATACGTCCCTTTTACAGCACTCATCTATGCCACATCATACGGCAATACCCCATTGGGGTCAACGCCGTCTCTACAAACACAGTGTATCGCACCTATTTGACAGCTCACGGCCGGTCCTGTATGATCATCTTTTATGATCAAGGAAATCCAGGCAAAAGTGTTGCTCTCCCACGTCAAACAGCCCGATCCGTGGTTTGGGCTCAAGTACAATATGAACCTGTATCGTGGCTGTATGCATCGTTGCATCTATTGCGACAGTCGCAGCGCGTGTTATGGTATCGACCATTTTGACCGCGAGGTGGCCGTCAAGGTCAACGCGTTAGACCTGCTGCGTAAGGAACTGGCCAGCAAGCGCGTCAAGGGCGTCATTGGTCTGGGTTCGATGAACGATCCCTACATGCCCCTGGAACGCGACCTCGACCTGACGGGACGCGCGCTACAAGTGATCGCCGAGTTTCGCTTTCCGGTACACGTCGTCACCAAGAGCGACCTGGTGCTCAAGGACCTGGACACGCTACGCCAAATCAACCAGGCCAGCGTCAGTTTCACCATCACCACAGCGGACGATGCATTGGGCAAAAAGGTCGAGCCGGGCGCGCCCATAGTCTCTGCGCGCTATGCGGCGATGGCCACCCTGGTCGAGCACGGCATTCAGACCGGCGTGACCATGATGCCCATCCTGCCCTTTATCCAAGACAACGCAGAAAATATCACCGCCATCGTAGAGCGGGCCGCGGCGTGTGGCGCCACGTACATTATCCCCTGGATAGGGATGAGCCTGCGTGACCGGCAAAGAGCTTTTTTTTATCGTCAACTGGACCGGCTGTTTCCCGGTCTGCGCGTACAGTACGAACGCACCTATGGCGACCGCTACACATGCCAGGCCCCGAACGCTTCCCAGCTATACGCGCTCTTTGAAGCGCTGTGCGCGCGCCACGGTATCGCCACCCGTATGCCGCCCTATGCGCCACAAACGGCGCGGCAACTGACGCTGTTCTAAAAAGCCGCGTTCAGGGTCTAACGAATGTGCTTGTGCTGCCAGGTCAACACGCTCACCCAGATCAACAGGACGCCCGAGATGACCATGCCCAACCCCACAAAATCGGTCACGTGCAAACTGTGCATGGCGTCCAACTGTACCAGCTCACGCCCCTCCATCGTGCCGGGCAGGGCCAACACCACCAAACCCGCCAGCACAATCAGCAGGCCCAGCAAGGTCAGAAAACGCGCGCCCCATTTGAACCACACAGAGCGGTCAATCCTTGGGCGGGGGAACGGGCAGATCTTGCACGGCGACGTCGACCCACTTGGCACCTTGGTCAATCAACATCACCGGAATATCATCACGGATGGGGTACTTGTGGCCACAGCCTTGCTCGGTGCACACCAACCAGGTCTCTTTGACCAATTCAAGCCGACCCGGGTCATCACCGGGACGGCGGGTCGGGCCGCTCACACAAGCCGGACAACGCAGAATTTCCAGCAAATCGTCGCTCACCATGACGTCTCGCTCCTTAACGCTAAGGGCTTGTCAAGCCCCGTACTTTTGCAAGTTGTTTTTGAACAACGCTCGATAGCTTATCAGTGCAACAGTATACCACACATTGACAAGCCTCACCAACAAGACCGTGTCGGGTCGGGGCAAGCAGCGCTAAAACAAACGGTCTGTCGACCCGAGCGCCCATTAAAAGCGTCCTTGCGCTCTGGGATACAGCGGTGGAAAAGCGTAGGGTAATCGTTTGGCATTCGTCCGACATTCGTCCAGCGGCGCCTGGTGTTGTCTGCTACCCTGATCACAGTACATTTTTTCTTCTCCTTTATGCGCAAAGGAACCGGAGCAAGGTTGCTCCGGTTCTTTTGTTAGGACTCCCGCACACTTTGCGGCTGCATTGTCAGATCGCCTTTACCCCCGTGCCCCCAATATTGCGAGCTTTTGAGGGAAATTGTGCTTGGATCTAGCACAAGCCATCACACACTAGCGCACCCTCTTGTTTTCTTCCGTACGAAAACCAGAAACTCTCGCAGCGCCTGCTCAGGCACCGCACTGAGATGACTCTCCACCACCTCACTTTCACTACCGTTATGAAAGTGTTTCGGAAAAGTTTTCACCGAACGCCAATTTCTATGCGGTGCATTGTCATGCCGATAAATTGTACCGTCAATAGCCCGCCGCTCCCAATGATAGCTGTACCGTTCAGAGAGCTTTAAAGAATACCATATATCCACAAAACTGCCATCATCTAGTATAATCCGCAGTTCATTGATATCGGGAATCAACGCCTCTGTCACGATATCCGAAAACTCTATCTCGGAAATCTCACACAGTCGTTCCGTATCTATTAGCAAGCTCATCTCAAAGCCTCAACGAGTTGCTGTAGATGGTCTCGCTTGTACTCCAAGTGATCCAGACGCTGCAAGTCCTTCCAGGAATCAGCTTCCTCTAACGAGCCCTCACGATACCGTTCTTCCATTTCCTCGACCGACGAAACTTGATATTGACCGGCAATTTCAAAAATCTGAGCTTTGACTTCGTAGAGTCGGCGTTCTAGCAAGACGCGCACGCCTTGCCTCAACACATCCTCCTTTGAGACATGCAATGCGTCGGCCGCTTTATCAAGGATAGCGTCTGTTTCCATATCTCGGGCTGTCAACATTGTCATACCAACCACCTCCCCACATTGGAAAATATCAACTGAGCAAATCCAAAAGCACACTTGATCCAACACAGCCTAATCTTTCCTCAATCTCTTTTTATTATACCGCACCCAACCTTCAAAATCAAAAAGACGCCCGCCG
>CAZSJU010000117.1:0-2912 GCA_964607235.1 uncultured Anaerolineae bacterium
TTGGATGAATATGGCGACGCGTCGCGCACGCATTTCTTGATCGCTGTGCGTGACGGGCAGTTTGTGACGCTGGAATGAAATCTTTTCACTCTTTGAACCGCGTACTAGTGCGGCTGTTGGTGTGGCGGCTGTTTGCCCCGGGGCTGGTTCTGGGCGCAGTGGCCATCGGGCTGTTGGCCTATATGGGTAAAGGCGACCTGGAGGTTCAACAGCAGACGCTGGCCCGCGCGCTGGCCCGCCGGGCCGACGATTATTTGGATCACGCCGGGCGCATGCTGGACGCTGTCGCCCGTGTGGCCGAGACAGAAGCGCCGCAAAGGGCGACCGGGCCGGCAGCGCCGGGGGACAAGGCGGCCTATATGCAGGCCACATGGGCCGCTTATGGCTACTTTGACGTCCTTTATCGCCTGGACGAAAACGGCGTGGTGATCCAGTTGGCCCCTTCTAACTCGCGCTACCTGGGGATAGATATGTCGCGCCAGCCCTACTTTCAAACACGTCAGGGCCAGACGGACATTGTCATCTCGTCCCCTTTTATCTCGTTGCACACCGGTCAACCGACGGTTTATGTGACCCGGCCTCTCAAGGATGGCGGTTTGCTGGTAGGCGAACTGGGCCTGGGTGCGTTGCAGGAAGCGGTGACGGACGAGGCCGGCGAGAAAGGCGCGCCCGAGGTGTTTATCATTGACCGGGACGGGACGCTGCTGGGCCACTCCCATCCGGAGCGGGTGGCTCGGCAGGAGAACGTGGGACACCTGGAAATCGTGCAGCGCGGCATAGCCGGTGAGGATGCGTTGATTTTTAGCGCCGGTGGGACCTGGATGCTGGGAGGTGTGGCGCCTGTGGCGCGTAGCGACTGGCTGGTCGTGGCCCAGCTCTCCTTGACCCAAGTGTACGGTCCCTACCTGGCGACGGCCGGCCTCTATGTTGCATTCATGACCCTTATGGGCCTGGTTGTGCTGGGCTATTTCCAGCGCCAATTGCGACGGCGCATCGTGGACCCGTTGGCCCAATTGAGCCGGGGGACCGGCACTCTGGCCGCGGGCGACTTTGGAGGCCAGGCGCTGATGGCCTTCCCTGCCGCCTTTGCGGAGGTGGAGACGCTGGCGGCCGATTTTCGGCGTATGAGCCAGGCCTTGCAGGAACGCGAGGCGGTGCTAGAGACGCACCGCCGTTTCCTGGCGGGCCTCAACGAGATCACCCGCGGCGCGCTAGAGATGCCGGATTTACAGACCATGCTGCAAAATCTGGCGGACAAGTTGGGCGAGCTGTTTGACGCTGACGGTTGTTACATCACCCGTTGGGATGAGGCCAGCGGGGCGACGCTGCCCATCGCGGCCTATGCGCCGTTCCGCGAATCCTACCTGACCGTACGCGCCGACCCGGAGGATGTGACATTGACCGCATCGGCGCTGCAGGTGGGACGCCCTCTGGCCGTAAAAGATGTGTTCAACACCCCTTACCTCAGCCGGCGTATCGCTGAAAAATTTCCGGTCCGTTCGGCGCTGGCTCTGCCGCTGATCGCCGATGGCCGCAAAATGGGGGCTGCGCTCATTGCCTTTAACGCTCCCCATCGCTTTACGACAGAACAAGTGGTCCGGGGCGAGCAGGTCGCTGGCCAGATTGCCCTGGCGGTGGCCAAAGTCCAGGCTCTGGAGGAGGCGCAAGCCCGTTGGCATGAGGCGGAAACGTTGCGCAAGGCGATGCTGGCGCTCACGACCGCCTTGGACCTCGATCAGGTCATCGATCGCATCCTGGCCCAATTGCAGGCGGTGGTCCCTTATGACACGGCCACGGTGCAGTTGCTTCGGGGCGGCGCCGAGGGGCAAAGCGGGGTGGGGTATCTGGAGATTGTGGGGGGGCGGGGATTCCCCAATATAGAGCACGTGCTGACTCTTTCTTTTCCCATAGATGGGGATAATCCCAACCGTGAGGTGGTTCGCACCCAGGCGCCCTTTATCGTGGCGGATTGCCCGGCCGCGTACGAGGCGTTTCAGCGCGACCCTCACGTTGCAGCGGGCACCCGCTCCTGGTTAGGCGCGCCCATGCTGGTGGGTGGACAAATGACCGGGATGATCGTTCTGGACAAACGGGAGCCTGGATTCTACACCCAGGCGCACAGCCGGCTGGCGCTGGCCTTTGCCACTCAGGCTGCCATCGCCATCGAGAATGCCCGGCTGTATCATAAATCGCTCGACCGCGCTGACCAGTTGGAGCAGCGCGTGCGGGAACGGACCGTGGAACTCCAGACGCAGTATGCGCGACTGGACGCGATCCTGCACAGCGTGGGCGATGCCATTCTCATGACCGACCAGCGGATGCAAGTTCAATACATCAACCCTGCCTTTACCACCCTGACGGGCTATACGGCCGAGGATGTGTTGGGGCTGCATGCCGACGGGATGGGGATGGGCGCTCAGTCCAAACGAGTCCGTCAGTCCATAATGTCGGTCCTGGCCGAGGGCCGGGCGTGGCAGGGAGAAATCATCCACCGCCGCAAGGACGGCCGCACTTACGACGCGGCGCTGACCATTGCCCCGGTGCGTGACGCGGACAAGCTGCTCGGTTATGTCTCTAGCCACCGGGACATCACTCACCTGAAAGACCTGGACCGCGTCCGGAGTCAGTTTATCACCAATGTGTCTCACGCGCTGCGCACGCCGGTGACCAACCTCAAGCTCTACACGCGCTTGCTGCAAGGGGGGGCGTCGCCGGAAAAAGCCGGGCATTACCTCCATGTGTTGGACGAACAGGTGGAGCGTTTGAACCAGCTCGTTCAGGACATCCTGGAAATCGTTGTCCTGGATAGTGGTCAGGCGGTGACGGCGTGGGAACCGCTCGCGCTGCCCACCATCATTGATCAGGTCGTCACCGGCTATCAGAATCAGGTGCAAGCGTCCGGCCTCAAACTG
>CAZSJU010000117.1:3012-9994 GCA_964607235.1 uncultured Anaerolineae bacterium
CGGACGGCGGAATCGGGGCACATCCTCGGTACGGGGCTGGGGTTAAGTATCGCCCAAGAGATCCTGCGCGCCCACGGCGGGCGGATCACCCTGGAGAGCGAGCTGGGTCAGGGCAGTACTTTTATCGTCTGGCTGCCCGTTGTATAGGCGTGCTTTGACCTGCCGTTCCGTGACACGCCTTCTTGCTCCTGGCAACGGAATGCGTTATACTACTCTTGTCAAAAGACGTACTCGGCGATGCGATCCTCCTCTTGTGGGTTCGGGCATTGGCGGCAATAGGTGTGATGATGGAACATTTTGAGCTCGATGAACACAAGGAGGCGTTGGCGCAATACTTTGCTGCCCTGGATGGCGTGGTGCTGGCCTATCTTTTTGGGTCGCACGCGCGCGGGCAGGCGTGGGCGCACAGCGACGTGGACGTGGCCGTGTTGCTGCAGGGTCACCCCGACGATGCGCGCTGCATGGATATGCGCCTGGAGGTCATCGGCGGGTTGATGGAACGGTTGCATACCGACGAGGTGGACGTGCTGATCCTCAACCAGGGGTTCCCGGCTCTGAACTATGCCGTGTTGCGCGATGGCGCCCTGATTTTTTGCCGCGACCACCAGGCGCGGATCGAATTCTATCTGCGCACGCTGAACGAATACCTTGATTTTAAGCCGGTCCTCAAGCGGCACGAACGCGCCATCCTGGAAAAGGCGCGGAGAGGAGAGTTGCTCAGTGGATATAACCCCTATCGTGGGACGCTTGAACGTTATCAGAGACTGCGTGAACGCCTTGGACGAACTCGGCCCTCTGACGTATGACGAATTTGTCTGCGAGCATGTGCTCATCGCGTCGGCGGAGCGGGATTTTCAGGTCGCGATTCAGGCCGCTTTGGACATCGGCAGCATCATCCTGGCCGACCAGCAGGTCAAGCTGCCCAAGGGATACAGCAATATCTTTCCCGCACTGGCTGAGATTGGCGTTCTACCGGTAGGTTTTGCACAGCGATTAGTCGCTATGGCTAAATTCCGCAACGTGCTCGTGCATTTGTACCTGGAAATAGACCTGGAACTGCTCTATCGTTATCTGCAGGAGAACCTGGACGATTTCGAGACTTTTGCCCGCTATATAAGCGAGTGGCTACACAGGCAGGCTGACGAGGACTAAAGCCGGTCAGAATAATAGGTTCGATTCGCGCGGCAAACGTGTCACTGGGTAGGAGTCGTCTATGCGCGCGTGGTCCGTATATGCCTTGGAGGCCTTGTGGCTGACGGCGGCCTGGGCCGTGCCGTTGGCCTTTAACCCCTGGGGCCACAACGCGTTCGAGTTGCCCAAGGCGGTGTTGCTGCGGGCGCTGGTCTTGTTGATGGGGCTGGCGGCGTTGGTGGGGACTGGCGCAGGGTGGGAGGCGCCTGAACGGGGGGCGGCGCGCCGGCGCGTCGCCCCCTGGTTGGGACCGGCCTTGGCTCTGGGGCTGGCATATGCCCTGGCGACCGCCTTGTCCGTCAATCCGCGCGTCAGCCTGTGGGGCAGCGATACGCGCCAGCAGGGGTTGCTCACGCAGGGCGCTTACCTGGCACTTTTTCTCCTGACCGCCGCCCATCTGCGCACCCGCGCCCAGGCGGTGCGGCTGTGGCGCACGTTGGTCTGGGGCAGCGTGCCTGTCGTTGTTTATGGCCTGCTGCAGGGCGCCGGCCTGGACCCCCTGGACTGGCGCACCGACGCCGTTTCCCCCGTCCTCTCGACTTTCGGACGCGCCAACTTGTTCGGATCGTATTTGGTCCTGATCATCCCCTTGACGGCGCGACAATGCTTCTGCGCCGTCCGCCGTTGGCCGCACGCGCTCTTATTGGCGGGGCAACTGTCTTGCCTGGCGCTCACCCAGGCGCGGGGCGCGTGGCTAGGACTGGGGGCGGCTATGCTCATGGGGCTTGTCGTCTGGGCCGCCGCTACCCGCGACCGGAGGCCGCTGTCCCTGGCGCTGGCGCTGGCCGCGCTGACTGTGGCGTTCGCCGGCGCGCTCAATGTGCCCGACGGACCCCTGGCGTCCCTGACCCCGTTGCCAGGCCTGGACCGGTTGGTGACGCTGGGCCGGGCGGACGCCGGCTCGCCCGCCGCCCGGCTTACAGTGTGGCGGGCGACGTTGCCCCTCATCGCCGCCCGCCCGTGGTTGGGATATGGGCCGGAGACGCTGCGGACTGTCTTTGCGCCAGTTTTTCCACCCCAGCTGGTCTACTATCAGGGGCGGCACGTGACGGTGGATCGGGCGCATAACCTGTGGCTCGACCTGGGGATGAGCGTGGGGTTGACGGGCATCCTCGCTTTTGCCGCGTTGTTGGGCGTCCTGGGCTGGCGCGCCTGGCGCGGGCTGCGGGCGGTGGACGATCGGGGGACACGTCTCACGTGGACGGCCCTGGCGGCGGCCATTGTGGGGCACCTGGTCGACTTGCAGTTCAGTTTTGACCTCACCGCCGGCGCGACGGTCTTTTGGCTGCTACTGGCAATGATCGCGGCGCTGGGATGGAACCTTGCTTTTGCACGGGAGCCGCTGGCGCGGACCAAGAGCCCCAGGCGTCTCTGGGCGACGTTGTATCCCGCACTCCCGCCGGCACTACTCGTGTGCGTTCTCATCGGCTTGGTCTGCCTGCGCCCGCTCCTGGCCGACGTGGCTTATTGGCAGGCTCAAGATGGACGGACGCTGGACGAGCGGTGGGCGGCGGCGACGCGGGCCGTGCGGCTATGGCCGCTGGCGCCGACCTATCGCCTGGGGCTGGCGGCCACTTTGGGAGAGGGTGGGGACCGGGCTGCCGCTGAGACCCAACTAGAGGCCGCCACCCGGCTCAATCCCGATGATCCTGGCCTGTGGGCGGCGCGCGGGGCGTTGTACGCCCGCTGGGGAGATGCGCGAGCCGTGTGGGCCTATCGGCAGGCGATCGATCTGGCGCCCAATGTGGCAGCCTATCACACGGCATTGGGGCTGATCCTGGCGCGGCAGGGTCGGCCGGCGGAAGGGGTGTCCGCGCTAGAGCGCGCGGTAGCGCTGGACGCCACTGACGGCGTGGCCTATGCGTATCTGGCCGACCTGTATGAAGCGCTGGGATACCTGGCCCAGGCGCGACAGGCGCGACAGGCCGCCGAACGGTGGGGCGCAAGAGAGTGACGTAGGTGACCGGCACCTGCAGTTTAGGTGCCGGTCACCTTGATTGATTCTATAGGAGGCAAACGATGAACGTTCATGAATCGCGTCAATGGTGGATCTCGATCGGCGTCACGTTGGGGCTGTTGGTCCTGACGTGGTGGGTGGGCACGGTCCTGGCGCAGGAGCCGGTGCCGGGGCAAGCGCCGGCGGACGCGCTGCGACCGCAGGCGGAACTTTCCCTGGCCGCCACGGTGAGCAGCACCATCTCTTACCAAGGCGTGCTGCAAGAGGGCGGCGTGCCGGTGACGGGCGACCGCGACTTGACCTTTAACTTTTACACCAACGCCGGTTGCTCTGGGGTAGCGGTCTATAGCACCGCCCAGAACGACGTTCCGCTGGCGGATGGCGTTTTCAGCGTCCAGTTGGACGTGACCCAGGGCGTCTTTTGGGGGCAGGCGCTGTGGTTGGAGGTCGAGGTCGACGGCGTGGACCTGGGCTGTGAGGCGATCTTGCCCGTGCCTTATGCGATGAGCTTGCGCCCAGGCGCGACCATCGTCGGGGACACGGGCGCGGCGAGCGGGTTTGGCGACGCTGTGCTCAACGTAGACAATGCCATGGACCTGTGGGGCAGCGGTGCCTCGTCGACGGTGTACGCTCGGGCCGGCACCGGCAGCGCCATCCGCGGCGAGAGCGGCGGCATCGGCGTCTATGGCTACAGTGAGTGGCAGCCGGCCGTCTATGGTGAGGCGGTCACCAGCACCGCCGGCTATTTCCAAAGTGGGGAGGGGTACGGCATTCGCGTCAACACCGACGGCGAGGACCACTGGGACCACGGCGGCTATTTCACGTCCAACGGGGGCTATGGCGTCTATGGCGTGAGCGCACAAAACTATGGTATGTACGGCGAGGGTGCTATGGCCGGGGTACGCGGCAGCGGTGATACCCGGGGCGTGTCCGGTTCCAGCGCCAGTGGGTATGGTGTGTCCGGATGGAGCAATAGTGGGACGGGCGTCTATGGCAGCAGCAATGGTGCCAACGGCGTGGAGGGTTTCACCTGGCGCTCGGACGGTAACTATGGCCTGTTCACCTCCGACAATCTCTATTCGAACAATTACCATCTGGCCGGCGCTGTGATGCAGGTCGCCCAGAATGCCGGAAAAGAGGCCCTGGAACCGGGGGATGTCGTGGTCTTGGTCGGGGTGGTTGCGCCACAGGAACCCGGTGGCCCGCTGGTGATCCAGGTGGCCCAGGCTGCAGAGGCCAACAGCACGGCCGTGGCCGGCGTCGTGCACCGGCGCTTTAACTTTGCAGCGGTGGCGGAGGGCAGAGGGCGAGAGGAAGCAGGCGTACGGGAGGTGACGCTGGCAGGGCCGGTGCCGCCCGGCGCGCATCTGTTGCTGGTCGTCCAGGGTCCGGCCCAAGTCAAGACCAGCGCTCTGTCCGGCGCGATTCAACCGGGCGACCTGCTATCCACCGCCGAGGGCGTGGGCTATGCGGCCAGGGCCGCCCAGGTGCGTGTCGGGGGCGTCGAGACGTCGATCCCCGGCACTGTCTTTGCCAAGGCGCTGGAGCCGCTGGAGGTGGGTGAGGACGGGATGATTTACGTCTTTGTCACGCTGCAATAGGAGGCGTCGATGAATAAATCGCGTGTGTTGGTGGCACTGGCACTGGCCCTGATCTTGATCGCCCTGTCGATGGGAGTCATCGCGTTGGCCGCCAACGCGTTGGCGAAGGATGGATACGAGATGCCCCGTCACGTCATCGGCGCTGGCGGCAGGGCCGTGACGGCGGAGGGCTATACGCTGCACGGCACCCTGGGGCAAGCGGTGGTCGGGGACAATAGCGGCGCTTCTTACGACCTGTGTACTGGCTTTTGGTGTGGGCTGGGCCGGTATAAGGTCTATCTGCCGCTGGTGTTGCGCGATAGATGAACATACTACAAGTCAAGGTCACGGACGATTTAACCTTGGACGCCGGGCACTGGGAGACGGTTCGCGCGGACGAGGGATGGGTGCGTCAGGTTTATCCGCCGGAAGCGACCATGTACCAGCAACTGATCGCGTTCCTGTCAGCGTTGCCGCCCCGGCCAGGCGATCACCCGCTGCGCATCGGCGAGGAGGCGATTGCGGCCACCGCCGTATGCCTGCGCTGGGGCACGTATCTGGCGGTGTTGATGGACCCCGGCAAACCGCTCTGGTCGAAGAGTGGCAATAGTGCCATCGGCCGGATCTCAGACGGCGAGATGGCGCGCATCAACGTTGAGGCGTCGGCTGCGCTGGCCGATTGGTTGGCGCGGATGCGGGACGACTGGGAAGGGTATCTGGCGCTGATGCAGCGGGCGTATGATGTTCTTCCGATGACCCGCAAAAGCGTGCCCGCGGATCGGACGTGGCCGTTTGCCGTTTTGGCTGCTCAGAACGAGGTCACGGAAATGTTGACCACCTCATCAGGTGAGGACGTGCTCAAGAGGAGGCGGGCCGAGATTGAGGCGCACCCTATGCGCGCTTTGGCCAACGTGTTCATCAACGCCTGTTGGCGCAATGCCGGACCCATCGAGGCGATTCACAGCGGGTCGTTTGTGCCGCTGCCCCTGACGCAGCGCCGGATCATGCTGCGAGAGGAGCGGACGTTGATGCGAACGAGCGCCGGGCATTTGGCCAACGCGATTTTGGCGACGTTTACGATGGCGTGCGAGAGGGATGCGCAGGGGTGGGCCGAGTGCGTGCTCCCCTTTACGCTGGTGCCGGCTATTGTGCCTTGGGGCTGGTCGACGGATGAGGCAACGCGCCATGTATGTTTGATGGGGGCCGAGCCGCCCATCCGTCATTCCGAGTGAGTGGCCTGGTGCGCAGCAAAATCTGCTGTTCCCTCAACCCGTCATTCCGACCGAGTGAGTGGCTTGGTGCGCAGTGAAATCTGCTGTTCTCTCAACCCGTCATTCCGAGCGCAGTCGAGGAATCTCAGTCCACAAACCGAGAAATTTTTCAACTCTGCTGGCGCCAGGTTTGCCCCGCATCGACCAGGAGTTGACATGAAACTGACCGTACTGATGGATAACCACACCTTTATCGATCGCTACTTTCTCGGCGAGCCGGGGGTGTCGTACCTGCTAGAGGACGGCGACACCAAGGTCTTGTTCGACGTGGGCTATTCCGAGGCGTTCATCACCAACGCGCACAAGCTCGCGCTAAATTTGCTGGACGTGGATGTCGTGGTGCTGTCTCACAGTCACCTGGATCACACCTGGGGGCTGGTGCCGTTGCTGCGGCTGTACACTGAGGCCAAAATAGAGGGCTTGCCCGTGAGCCGGCCCACGCTCGTGACGCATCCCGAGACGTTGGCGCCCAGGACGTTGGACGCGCTGCCCCAGATCGGCTCCTTGCTCTCGCAGGACGAGCTGGCGCGCCACTTCAAGCTCCAATTGAGCCGCGCGCCTGTCCACCTGACCGAACGCTTGGTGTTCCTGGGCGAGATTGAGAGGACGCACGCCTTTGAGGCGCAGCACCCCATCGGCCGCGTCGTAAAAGACGGCGTTGAACGCGACGACTGGGTCATCGAGGACTCGGCGTTGGCCTACCGCTCGCCCCAGGGCCTGGTCATCATCACCGGCTGTTCCCACGCCGGGATCTGTAACATCGTGGACCATGCCCGGCGGGTCTGCGGCGAGGAACGGGTGGTGGACATTATCGGGGGCTTGCACTTGCTCGACCCGCCGGCCGAGCAGCTAGAGGGGACCCTGGCCTATATGGCGTCGCTGCGCCCCGCTGCGGTGCACGCGTGTCACTGCACGGACTTGAACGCCAAGATCGCCCTGGCCGGCGTGGTGCATCTCCAGGCGGTGGGCGTCGGGTTGACGCT
>CAZSJU010000118.1:0-3285 GCA_964607235.1 uncultured Anaerolineae bacterium
AGATCGAGGTATAAAAGCGTGACTGGATTCTGGCGAAAGCTAGGCATTTTGGGGTTGTTCTTGGGCTTGTTGCTCGCCTTGACGGCATGCGCAGGTTCTATTGAACGCCTTTGGCTGGACGCGCCGGGTTGGAGCCGCGCGCAGCGGGTCGGCAACACTGGATCTGCGGATCCGGTGACGGTGGCCTTGGATGACACCGGGACGGTTTATTTTTTCTTGATCCATCAAGAGAATGACGTGGCGCATCCCCGTCTGATGGCCTTGAACCGGCAGGTAGAGACGGTTTGGGATCACACTTTTGTCGAGATCGCGCTGACCCGGCCAGGCCAGCCCCAGGTGTTTTGGGATCGTCAAGGCCTGTCCTTGTTTTGGATGAGCGATCAGAGCCTGTACCATGCCCGGGTGGATATGGACGGGCACCTGGTAGCGGGTCCGGTTTTGCTATCGGGGGATGTCCAGGTCGCGTCTTTTGACGCTGTGTTTGATACTAAAGGTCAAGTGAGTGTGTGGTACGCGGGCGCGAGGCGCGCGCCCGGTTTGTATGCGCTGCCCACGGGAGATTTGGAGGGCCAAGCGATCCTCGTGGATGCCGAGGGCGTGCAGCCAGATTTGCAGTATGATGAGGCGGGCGCCCTACACGCGACCTGGGCGCATTATCCGCCGGGCTATGGTGATAACCGTCTCTTCTATGGGGTTTATCCAGAGGGCATCTATCAGCCCGGGCAAGGGACCGTGGTCGCGGCCCCTCGGCTGGGGACCTCTACCGCTTTACAAGGCCCGCGCCTGGGGATGGATGGCGCGCAGGTTTATCTGCTGTGGACGGAACTGACGCGAACTGGACTGGAGGCCGGCGCGGTGCGGGCGTTTTATTTGGCCTTTCCTCAAGGGCGGCCAGATTTGGCTTCCGAGGTCCGCCAGTGGTTTGTCCCTAGCACGTATGACCTGGATTATAAAGCTTTGCCCGATAGGGCATTGCAGGCCAGTGAACGGGCGCCGTTAGGGGCTTTTGGGACCTCCAATATCACCGAATTGACCCCTAATCCCAAAGTGGCGCAAGAGCTAGTCGTCACGTTCCGGGTCCGGGTAGAGTATTTGAGACGCAAGGAGCAAGGCCAGGTGAGTGCGGCTTTTTTCCAGGGGGGGGAGGCGCAGGCGTATCAGTTGCTGAGCTTTACGTCGGTTGACTCGACGTCCCCGGCCATCGTCAGCGATGCTGCGGGACAGCTTTACCTGACGTGGCTGGAAAGGGGCGCGGGTCCGGGTTTCAAGGTCTATTTTGCCAGCACTGCGCCTGATATCCGCAAAGGGCTGAACGCGCTGACCCAGCGTGACGTCTTGCACCTGAGCGCTGATGCGGTGTTTGGCATGATGAGCGGGGTTTTGTTGATCCCGTTCGTGTTGGTCTGGTTGATCGCGCCGGTTATCTTGATCGGGCTAACCTCGCTCGTCCGAGGGGAAAGTGAGCGCTTGATTAGCCCTGGGTCTTTGATCAGTCTGGGGTTGGCCCTGCTGGCGTTTTGGGCCGGCAAATTTATCTCGTTGCCACAGATGCAGGATTATGTGCCTTTTTCTGCGTGGTTACCGATTATCCCCTCCTGGATGGATTTGCTTTTGCAGGTAGGTGTGCCGCTGTTTTTTGCCGGGTTGGGCCTTTTGCTCGCCTGGCAATTCACTTATCGTCGCCAGCATGCCTCGTTGTTCTTTTTTGTGGTCATTTACGCGCTCGTCGATGGCCTGTTGACGATGGCGGTGTATGGCGTTCTGGTGTATGGCGCTTTTTAATAGTTCGACAAGGAAATACCCTTGCGAAGGTTTGCATAACCTTTGCAAGGGTTTGAGGTGGATATGAAGCGGTTGATGTGCGGAATGGTGATGGTTGCGTTGCTATGCTTGGCCGGGGCTTGTGTCGGTGCTGAGGGGACGGCTACTGTCAGGCCGACGGCCGATGTGGTTGAAACTGGGACGGCCGTGCCTACCCGCGTCGAGCGGACGCCGACCCTGCTTCCAACGGCGGTCGAGACACCGTCGACCCCGACGCAGGATCAGCCTGGCGGTCCCCGCGCGACCGCCTTGGCGTTGGGCGCTGCGGTCACGCTGGTCCCGGCCGAGGTCCACGCAGCGATTAGATCTGACGATTATCCGGCCTTGTTCGAGTATGCCTGGCAGATCGTCCAGGAAAACTATGTGCGGGACGATTTCAACGGCATAGATTGGGAAGCGGTCCGTGAAGCGTACCGGCCCCAGGTCAAAGCGGTCGACAACCAGGACGAATTTTGGGATCTCTTGGCGGCATTGATCAGCGAACTGGGGGACGATCACAGCCGTTTCGTGCGGCCGGATGCCTTTGCGGCCGAGTTTGATCTGCCACGGCCTGATGATTTCACGGCGCAGTTGGGGCCGGGGTTTATCCTCTGGCCGGCGCCCGAGGATGAACAACTGCTGTTATGGCAAGTGTGCGAGCTGGGGGCGGCCGCCCGCGCCGGATTGCGTCGTGGTGACGCGATCCTGGCCATCAACGGTCAGACGTTTGAACAGTCTACAGATTGGCCCAAGGTTTGGGAAGCTTTATATGAAAGGTCAGACAGTGTGACTCTGACGGTGCAGCGTGGGCCTGAAAGCGAGCCCGAAAAAATCGAACTTGATTTTGCGTCGGCGGCCGGTTGCGATGGGTGGTACTATGGTTTGTTGACCGAGACGCCGGCGATTGGCTATTTGCGGGTGCCGGCCTTTAGCGGTGATGCCGATGTCAATATCTTGAAAGCCATCGAGCGCATGGAGGGCGAGGGGCCGTTAGCGGGATTGATCCTGGACGTGCGGCACAACCCCGGCGGCAACGCGCAGCGTTCGATAGCGGTTTTTACCCAGGGGACGTTTGGTTGGGTCGGGCCGCTGCGCGAGGATGCGACCCAGACCATTTATCGGGTGCGCGGGCCGGTGCGTTGGAACGAGACGACGCCGGTGGCGGTGCTCATGGACGGCAACAGTCACAGCGCGGCCGAATATTTCGCCACCGCCATGCAACAGTCGGGACGGGCGACCCTGGTGGGGATGCCCACGGCCGGCAACACGGAGGGCATCACCGGCTTTAGCCTGCCTGATGGCGCTTTGATCCGCCTGGCGGTCTCGACGTTGCAATTGCCGGATGGGAGCGTGTTGGAAGGCACGGGCGTGACGCCTGACGTACGGGTGCCTTTGGGCAAATGGGGATTGCGCGCTGATCCAGACTTGCAGTTGGACGCCGCTTATGATGTGTTGGCCGGTGAATAAAGATGGCTTGCCACAGAG
>CAZSJU010000118.1:3385-7353 GCA_964607235.1 uncultured Anaerolineae bacterium
GGGCAAATGACTGTGGAGAATTTGACCGTGGATGGGCAGGCTGTGACGGGCCGCCTGGAGCAGCAAGAGACCGCTTTGCGTGTCCCGTTGGGCGCGCCACTGCCCCCTGGGGCAAAAGCGCGCATCCAATGTGACTTTGCGTTGGCCGTGCCGCGCGACGCCGGTCAGGGATACGGGCAGTTGATCTATGCGCAGGACGTGATGGCGCTGGCCAACTTTTTTCCGCTCATCCCGGCGTATGACGAGGGGAATTGTGCCGCCTTTGGCGGCTGCGTCGATGGCTGGAACGTCGAGTATGCGGTGCCCTATGGCGACGCGGTGTTTAGCGAGGTGGCGCTGTACGAGTTGTGGGTCACCGCTCCGGAGGGGTGGACCGTGGTCGCCAGCGGTTCTACCGTGGCGCAAACGCCCAACGCGGATGGCGCGGTGACCTGGCAGATCGTCAGCGGGCCGGTGCGGGAGTTGAATCTGGTCCTCAGTCCCCGTTTTGAGGTGGCCTCGCAAACGGTAGAGGACGTGGTGGTCAATTCATATTATTTGCCAGAGGACGTCGACGGCGGCGAACGGGTGCTCAAGTGGGTCGTCGATTCGCTGGCCTTTTTCAGCCAGCAGTTTGGTCCCTATCCCTTTGCCGAGATGGACGTCGTCGCCACGCCGACCGTCGCAGGCGGCATTGAATATCCGGGCTTGATCGCGATGCCGATCCGTAGCTATGGCCAGACCGGCGGTTTTTTCCAGTGGGCGACGGTGCACGAGGTGGCGCATCAATGGTGGTATGGCCTGGTGGGCAATGACCAACAGGATGAACCCTGGGTAGATGAGGCGCTGGTGCAGTACAGCACGGTGCTGTATTACGAGTTCCAAGAGGGATGGGACGGCGCCGTCGCCGAGATGCTTGAGCCGTGGTATTGGCAGGTGGCCGGAACCCCAGAGGATGATTTCATCTCTTTGCCGGTCGCCGCCTATAGCGAAGCGACCTATGGACCACTGGTGTATGGCAAGGGGCCGCTCTTTTTCGAGGCGTTGCGGCAAGAGGTGGGCGACGAGGCCTTTGAGGCGATATTGCGGGCGTATCTCGATGCTTATCGCTACCAAATCGCCAGCGGACCTGATTTACTGGACTTGATACAAGCGCTCTCGGAACAGGATTTAACCGCGTTGTACCAGGAATGGATCGCGCCATAGGGTGACGCTACAGCAGTGTTTATTTTTCGGACTGGATGCGTTTCCAGGCGTCTTGCAGATGGGATAATTCCTGGGGGCTGATCTCGACCTCACCATAATGGGCGCGCACATAGGCCTCGGTGATGGCCGTGATTTCGGCTTGGCGCGTGGGCAGGGCTTGCTCGGCGGCGGGCTGGTACTCATAAGGGGTTTGTTCTGGCTGTCGCGGATAGCCGGCTTTTGCCAACAGGGCCAGCAGGTTCGCATAGATGGCGCGCGCTGACCCGGTCCCTGCGCGCTGGAATAGATGGCGCAGGTCGGTGGCTTGCAGATTTTTCCACTGATCCTTGAGAAATTCGGCCAGGTCTTGGGCCAGCGACCGGTCGGGCGCCACGGGTTCGCGCACGCCGCCGGCCGTATAGTGTTGCATTTGCCAGCGTCGGAAAGCGCGGATGATGGCCCACAACAAGAGTAGGCCGATGAGGGTGATGACGATCACGCGCAACGCCTCTAGAAATTGGGGGCTGAAAACAAGCGTGCTGGCGACCTCTTCTCCTTCCCCTGTGGGGGCGTTGGCCTCTATCCACTCTTGTATCGTTTGTTCTCCTTCTTCTCCCAGCACACCGTGGAACAGCGCTTGAATGAGCGGTAGCAACAGCGAGATCAGTGCGAATAGCGCCCAGGTCGCGATAAAGACGATGGCGTAAAGCAGGGCGTTGAGGACATTGCCCACCGGTCTCAGCAGCCAACGTATCGCGTCGACAGTGAGCACGTTGGTGGCGAGCAGGGTGCTCACTCCGGCGACCAGCAGCGTGGCGGCCAGCGTGAGGATCCACTTGACGTTAAAAGGCGCTGCGCCGCTGGGCTCGGTGCGGGCGACCTCTTCAATGCGCGTCAGGGCTACTGCCAGCAGCCCACATCCAAAGTAGGCCACGATCAAGCCGGTGTTGGCCGAGTCCCGGAGTGTGGGCACGCGTAGGGTGGCCAGCGCAAAGGCAGAGATGAGCCCCACGCCGATTTGGAATCGGCGGGCGACGGCGCGGGTGTCGCCCGCTTGTGCCGGTGTGCGCAGGGCCAGAATCCAGATCAAAAAACCAAACAACAGCGTCACGACGCTTTCAGCGCTGCTCAGGTTGGCAAAAGAGAACAAGGCAAAGGACGTCCAACCCAGGTTGACCAGCAGCAATAACAGTGAGGTGAGCAGCGCCAGGCCAGCGATGATCCAGGGGCCATAGCGCGGTTCCAGGCGACTCACCAGGCGGGCCGTGCTCAGCCCGATGACGTACAGGGCAAACAGGCTCCACCACGAAAGTTCGGGGATGTCGGCTTGCAACTCTGCCATAAGGATGCGCGACCACCCCACGATCCAGCAGGTCTCCATGCCGGCAATGGCCAGAAATAGTCCTTCTCGTCGCCAGTTCAGGATGCCCATAGCTGTCTTGTCCCTTTAACCCTTTGACGCGCCCGTTGGGGCTGGCGGCTTGACCGGTTCGGCGCTGGCCCACACGCCGGCAAAGTCGGCCTCGGCCAACGGGATGTGATACGTGGTGCTGCCTGCCGGCCCGTCTCCTTTGTATTGAGGGTCCATGGAGACCAAGACCATCCGACGTCCCGCGGCCTGCAACCGCAACATTTGGGCCAGCAGGTCCTCGTTCACGACCGTCGTGACGATGACCAGCGTGGCGCCCAGGGACAGGCGCGGGCTCTCGGCCAGGAGTAACTTTTCGATGTCGATGGTGGCAAAGCCGGTCACCGCCGCCAAGGCTTCCAGCACGTGGGTCAATTGGTCGGGCGCGCGGCTGGGCAGCACTTTGATCGGCTGGTCAGAGTGGGGCACGTTGCCGTTCGCAATGAGCCCCACGGCAAAGCGGCGCGCGGTGGCGTGATAGGCGATGGAAGCGGCGACGCTGATGGCTTGTTCCTGACGCGCGGGGATGATGCCCATCCACGTTTTGTCAAAAGAGGCCACGTTCAAAAATACCACCAGTTGTTGGGTGATGGTGGGCTGGTAGACTTTGACTTGCAACTCGCCCTGGCGGGCCGAAGTTTTCCAGTGTACGCGCTTGAGGCTATCCTCGGGGTGATAGTCGCGCACGCCGACGATGCGCGTGGGATCCTCGACCAGGTGACGCCTCATCTTTTTTTCGCCAAAAGGTTCTTTGCCGGGGAATCCCAGTTCGGGCAATGGCTGCACGCGCGGGTACACGATCAGCCGGCTGGGCATATTGAGACGGCGTTGTTGGGAAAAGAACCCAAAAATGTCGCCCGAGTAAATATCCGTGGGGCCGAGAAAGTAAAAGCCGCGCCGGGCACAATCGATCTCGTAGGTCCAGCGCACACGTTCGTAAGGTCCTAGGGTGAGCAGGTGGCTCAAAGAGGTGCGGCCCGGTGTGGATGAGGCCTCCAGTTTGCGGTCTGTCAGCTCGAGCGTTTCGGGAAAAGCGTCATTGACGCGCAGCCAGGGGACAGGCAACAGCTTGCGGTTGGTGACCATCACAGAGATGGGGACCCGCTCACCGGCAAAGGCGCGGGGCACCAACTCGCGCGTATAGTGCAGTTGGCGCAGCACCCAGCGGTTCCATAACCATGCCAGCGCCGTCGCCATGGTCACCAGCAGCGTGATGAGCAGCAAGGCGCTGTGGCGCAGCACGGCGCTGAGAATCAGCGCTAAAAAGATGAGCAGGGACCAATCTCCAGAGAACATCTGGTTGACCGGCAACTCGGCCACTTGCTCGTCACCGCCGGAAGATTCGACCAGGCTTGATTTTCTGTCGACGTGTCCACATCCGCTGAAAGCCATTTTT
>CAZSJU010000118.1:7453-9880 GCA_964607235.1 uncultured Anaerolineae bacterium
GTGGCTTGCTCATCCCGCCGGAATGGGGCATAATAGGGGCCAGCAAACTTGAATCGGGAGGGGACATGGCGCATATTCTTATTCTCACGACCGGTGGCACGATCGCGATGCGGCATGACGCGTC
The DNA here is from genome assembly GCA_964607235.1 of uncultured Anaerolineae bacterium. Taxonomy (GTDB): domain Bacteria; phylum Chloroflexota; class Anaerolineae; order S140-20; family S140-20; genus CAZSJU01. The sequence continues at coordinate 7,578 of CAZSJU010000118.1, forward strand.
GTTGGGGGGCGCGACGCCCAATATGGGCGCCGCCGATTTTGCGGCAGCACTGCCGCAGGAGTTGTTGGGGCGCCTGCAATTGGAGAGCGAACAAGTCGTCAATTTGCCCAGCTCCCATTTTACGTTGGACACGTTGTGGCAGATCCGCCAACGCGTCGCGGCGGCCGTCGCCCGGCCCGAGATTGACGGCGTGGTCGTCACGCACGGCACCGACGTGTTGGAAGAGACCGCCTTGTTGTTAGACCTGACCATAGACAGCCCCAAGCCGGTCATTCTGACGGGCGCGATGCGCACCGCCACACAGTTGGGGTACGATGGTTTTGCCAACCTGACCGCGGCGGTGCGGGTGGCGGCCAGCCCTCAGGCGCGGGATCTGGGAACGCTCGTTGTCTTGAACGACGAGGTGCACGCGGCTCGGACGGTCACTAAAATGCATACCCTGCGCGTGGACACTTTTAGATCGCCGGCCTGGGGACCGCTGGGGCGGGTTGACGGAGATCGGGTGCTCATCGGTCGCCGGGTGGTGCGCCGTTTCATCCCCTGCCGTGCGTTGGAGACCCGCGTCGCGTTGCTCAAGTTGACCGTCGGCGCCCCGCCGACGGCGTTGGAAGACATCATCGCGCGGGACGTGCGCGGGGTGGTCATCGAGGCGCTGGGCGGCGGGCGCATTCCTCCCTGGTGGTTTCCGAGCATCGAGCGCGCGGTCGCCGAGGGCGTGACGGTGGTGGTGGGGTCTCGTTGTCCCAGCGGGCGCGTGTGGGACCCTTATGGGTATCCTGGGGCGGTGCGTGACGCGGTCGCAGCAGGATGCCTGTTGGCCGAGGGTCTGAACGGGCAAAAAGCGCGCATCAAGCTGATGGTGGTGTTGGGCGCAGCAGAGACGCGACAAGATATCGCGCGGCTGTGGGAGCGCTAGAGCCCCGTCATTTGACGGGGGTCGGAGGGAGCACGATGCGTTGTGGACATTGCAAGGCTGAGGTTCAAGACGGGTCGGACGTCTGTCCCGCCTGCGGGGGAGATATTTGCTTTGCGTGCGGCGCGGCGGTTGGGCCGAACGATACGCATTGTCCGCGCTGTGGCGTGACGTGGACGTTGATCTGCCCCTTTTGCGAGGGTGAGGTCACCCCGGAGGACGTGCATTGTCCGCACTGTGGCAAAGCTTTGATTCAAGAGCCCCAGGAACCGCTGCCTTGCCCGCATTGCGGCGCTGACGTGGCGCCCGATGCGCGCCAATGCCCGGCTTGTGGCGGCCGGCGTTGCCCGCATTGTGGGCGGCCGTTGGCGCGCCGGTTGGATGCCTGTCCTGCATGTGGTTTCATTTTCCGCTTTCATTGTCCCGAATGTGGGGCGGCGTTCGAGGCTGACGTGGCCGTCTGCGCGCAATGCGGCGCGTCGCTCGCCGAGGACGCGCCAGCGGCGGAGGCCATCCAGCCCGCGGCGGCGCATAGCGGTATCTGTCCAAGTTGTGGCAGCGGCGTCTATATTGAGGACGGGATGTGCATGGCGTGCGGCCAGGCGCTGTGTCCCCGTTGCGGCGTCGCTGTGGGCGAAGAGGATGAGGTGTGCGCGGCTTGCGGGTTGGCGCTGTATTTCGATTGCCCCGCATGCGGCTTTGAACTCCTGGCGGGCGCAGAAGTATGTCCCAGTTGCGATCGGCTGTTCGTGCGTCGCTGTCCGCAATGTGCGGCGCAGGTCTTGGGCGCGCCGGCCCGTTGTCCAGACTGCGGGGCTGCGTTGCCGCTGGAGCGTCGCAGCAGCGCCAAGACGGTCCAGCGCATCGTCGGTGACGCGCTCGTTTCCTGGGCGGTGTGCCCCGAGTGTGGCGTCAGCTTTTTGCCCGAAAAGGGCGGTTGTCCGAACTGTGGCGCGCGCGTGTGCCCCGGTTGTCGCACACGTGTCTTTGCGGACGAGACGGCTTGTCCCCGCTGCGGTCAAGTTTTGGCCGGCCCCTGCCCCCGTTGTGGCCAGCCCGTATCTCCCGCGTCGCCGGAATGTCCGGTGTGTGGTCAGACATTGTGCCCGGCTTGCGGCGCGGCGGTAGGTGAGAATGCCACCCATTGTCCGCGCTGTGGGGCGGCCTTTAGCCTGGTATGTCCACGATGTGAGGCCGAGTTGACCCCCGAGACGACGGTTTGTCCCGAATGTGGTTTGCGCTTTGCCGCGCCAGAAGAGCGCTTGTGTTCTTGCCCGACGTGTGGGACGGCGCTGCCCGTCGGGGCGGTAGAATGTTCGGCTTGCGGGCAGTCGCTGTGCCCCGAGTGCGGGACGGCGCTCGATCAGGATGCCCTCGTTTGCCCGGCGTG
>CAZSJU010000119.1:0-9849 GCA_964607235.1 uncultured Anaerolineae bacterium
GGAGTCGAGACAGCTTCGACCCCCAGGGGAGTCGAGACAGCTTCGACCCCCAGGGACGCGCACCTGTCTGTCCACGCGGCTGGCTTGCGTGATGCCTTGGCGTTGGCCGAGGCGCTCCAAATGTTGCCCCCAGAGGTGATCATTTTTGGGGTACAGCCCCTTCACCTCGAATGGGAAAGCGCTCTGAGCCCCCCCGTTGAAGCGGCATTGCCCGATCTGGTCGCGGCTATATTGGCAAAAGTCGAAAGTCGGTACAAGGGTAAACCATAAACACAGGAGAGAACAGTCATGGCTAAAATCTTGATGATTGATGACAATCCCGATATCATAAAGGCCGTCAGTCTGCCTATAAAGTCAAAGGGTCACGAGTTTTACAGTGCCAGCAGCGGCAGTGAGGGTTTGGAGCAGGTCAAGCAAGTCAACCCTGACCTGATCATTCTGGACGTGATGATGGAGTCGGCGACGGAGGGTTTTCAGGTTTCACACAAGTTGCGCGACCCATCGCCGGATGCCGAGTATGCCGACTATCGCGATATTCCCATCTTGATGTTGACGGCGGTGCACACGACCACCTCACTGCGCTTTGAACCCGATGAGGATTATTTGCCGGTAGAAGCTTTTCTGGAAAAGTCGGTCGACCCGGACGAGTTGTTGGCCAAGGTCGAAGAGCTTCTCGAGTCTGCATGAGCTCAAGTCATAAGCGCGGTTAATGGCCGGGAACACTCGGTTGCCTCGGAGCGGCGCGCTGGCTGAACAAGAGTTGGTCAGCAGCTTGTCTTGGTTGACCCGTTTGCGCTGGTTTGCCGGCATCGGCGTGCTGTTGGCCACCGGGTTTTCTGCCGCCGTCCTGGACGTTAACATCCGCCCGTGGCCCTTGTACTTGTTGGGCGCGGGGTTGCTGGTATATAATGCCCTGCTATGGTGGGGGCTGGAACGGTTAAAGCGTGATCCTTCTCACTCGGATACGTTGCAGCAGTGGTTCGCCCGGCTTCAGATTGGCCTGGACTGGGTCGCCACAGCCTTGCTGGTGCACTTGACGGGCGGTATCGAGAGCCCGGTCCTGCTCTATTTCTTGTTCCACATTGTCATCGCTGCGATGCTGCTCCCGCATGACCGGGCGTTTCTTTATGTCGCTTTGGCGCCGCTCTTGGTCGGTAGCGTCGCGTTCTTGGAGTATCAGGGTTTGTTGCTCCACGTCCCCGTGTTCGAACCCGCGCGGTACGATGATGTTCTGTACATAGCTGGCGTGCTCTTTTTCTTTAGCAGTGCCTCCTATGTGATGGCCTATCTTTCCATAGGGCTCTCGCGACGGTTGCGTCGTCGCGAAGGCGAGTTGCTGGCTTTGTATCAGAGTGTCAAAACGACCACCGAGACACTCGATCTGGAAGCGGTCTTGGATCGACTGTGTGAGGCTACGGCCAAGGCGCTGCGTTGCCAAGGGGCGATCATCCGCTTGTTGGACCATGCGGAGAGTTGCCTGGAGGTGAAAGGCGCTCACGGCTTGAGCCAGCATTACCTGGCTCAGAAACGCAGTGCGGTGGCTTGTGACTGCCTGGACCAGGAAACGCTGTTGGGCGAGACGCTGATCGTGCCGGACGTGGCGCAAGATGATCGTCTATGTGAGCAGGAGCAAGTCATTGCCGAAGGGATTCGCACGATCTTGAGCGCGCCGTTGCCCGGCAAGCGCGGGCCGATCGGCGTTTTGTGGGCGTGTGGGGATGCTGCGCAGCGTTTTACCACGGACGACGCGGACTTTGTGCAGGCCATTGCTGCGCAGGGAGCCATAGCTATCGAAAACGCGCAGGCCTACCAGATGCTGGAGGACCTGGACAGGCAAAAGTCCCAGTTTGTGCGCATTGTGACGCACGAACTGCGTTCGCCGGTTCAGGTGACGGTCAGCCTGCTCAAGGTGCTGGGACGCGGCTACGCCGGTGAGTTGAGCGCGGAGCAGACCGACCTGGTCGACCGGGCGCAACAGCGCATTCAGTTCTTGCAGACGCTCATCGACGACTTGTTGGACCTGGCCGCGGGCAAGGCTGAGGTGATGGACACCGGCGAGCGCGGGGTGGTCTCTTTGAACGACGTGGTACAGACGGTGTACGCGCGCTTTGAAGCGGCGGCTCGGGAAAAGCAGTTGGCGCTACGTCTGGATTGTCCCGAGGAAACCTTGAATGTGTGGGGCGACAAGGGCGAGTTGGACCGGATGGTGAACAACCTGGTCAGTAACGCGGTCAAGTACACCGCCCAGGGCGCGGTCAGGGTGTCCTTGGAGCGGCAGAATGGCTCGGCGCGGCTCGTCGTCTCGGATACGGGCATCGGCATTCCCCGAGACGCGATGTCGCAACTTTTTGAAGCGTTTTTTCGTGCCAGGAACGCCAAAGATATAGCGGCGTCTGGCACCGGGCTGGGCCTGTCCATCGTTAAGGACCTGGTCGAGCGCTATGGCGGCGACATTGATGTGCAGAGCTTGGAGGGTGAGGGAACGACCTTTACGGTGACATTGCCGCTGGCAAAAGTAAAAGCTGTCCCGTGAACGCCTGGGAACAGCGTGAACGGATCAAATCTAGTCAAGCACGACAAGGAGCGAATAGGATGTCTGGAAAAAAACATATCATGATCATCGACGATGATGTCCAGCTTGTGGACACGGTCAAGACGTTACTGGAAAGCGTAGGATACGAAATCTCGTTTGCTTACCAGGCGGAAAAGGGTATGGAGCAGGCCCGCGAGAACAAGCCAGATCTGATCTTGCTGGACGTGATGTTTGCTGGTCCGCCGGGGCCGGATGGCTTTGAAATCTCACGCCGGCTCAAGCAAGATGCGGTCCTAAAGGATGTGCCGGTCATTATTTTGTCCGGCGTTAAAAAGGTGCTGGATGTGCCGGTCAAGGTCGCCCCGGATGAGACCTGGATGCCGGTGCAAGCTTTTCTCGAAAAGCCGGTCAAGCCGGAAACGCTCCTGGCCGAGATTGAAAAGGTCCTTGGCCCCCAAAAGTAAATGGGATCAGGCCTTTTGAAATCTGGTGGTTTTTTGGTATAATGCTTGTTGTACGGTCGGCATTGACCGTGATAGCCAGATGCTAGACCGTTGGTTATGATCTAGCCTTTTTTGAAGCGCATCGCGGGCCATTTGGCCCGCGATGCTGTGATGAGCACAGAGTGAAAAATCGCGCAACCTCGATTCGGTGCGTTACAGGCACTTTTTTTAAAAGGAGAGCGTGCATGGATAAAAAAGCCCTTGATTTGACCTCTATACAGGAGGTATTGGACGAGTACGCGTCACAGCCGGGGGCGGTAATCCCTGTGCTGCAAAAGGCCCAGGAGATTTACGGCTGGCTGCCCCGCGAGGTGCTGGAAGCCGTCGCCGAAGGGATGGGCGTCCCCCTGAGTCGTATTTATGGCGTGGTCACCTTTTATTCACAATTCTACCTCTCGCGGCGCGGGCGGCACATCGTGCAGCAATGTGATGGCACAGCTTGTCACGTTCGAGGCGCGGGCCGCATCATCGACATCGTGCAAAAGCACCTCGGTATTGAGGCGGGTGAAACGACCTCTGACTATCGCGTGACCTTTGAGGTTGTCTATTGCCTAGGTTCCTGCGGTTTGGCGCCGGTCGCTATGGTGGATGGGAAAATAGTGGGACAGTTGGTGCCGGAGAAAATGGTCGAAATCTTGGATGGGCTCGAGTGAAAGGATGCAAAGGGAAAACTATGCCAAAGTTCAAGGGCGTTGATGAACTAGACGAGTTTCGTAAAGTGGCCAAGCAAAAGTTGAAAGCGCAAGGCGATACCGGGACTAGAATTATTGTCGGTATGGGGACTTGTGGTATTGCTGCTGGCGCCACAGCGATTCAAGAAGCGATCGTGGAAGCGTTAGAACAGTACAACATTGACGCTAATGTGACCAGTGTAGGGTGTATCGGCATGTGTTCCAAGGAACCATTGGTCGACATCGAACAAGCTGGGTACCCACGTATCACTTATTGTAACGTTAGTCCTGATATGGTGCCACGTTTGATCGAGGAGCATTTGGTCAAGGGTCATGTGGTCGAAGATTGGGTCATGGGACGGGTGCCGATTGAGGGCGTTGGACAGTGCTAATGTCCTTGATTCAAGTTTTTTGCCAAGGGGGTTTTTATGGTTGAGGTGTCGCACCGGGTCAAAGTTCTAGTTTGTGAAAGCATTGGAGATCAAGCGGCTGCTTCTGATGCCGTCTATGACGCGTTGGTGGCGGAACTTGAGCGTCAAGGGCTGGATCAAAAAGTAGAAGCGGCGCGCACCGCGCCGCGTGGCTTTTGCGCGATGGGGCCAGTGCTCGTGATCGATTCTAAAGGGATTCTCTACTGTCGGGTCCATCCTGAGGACGTGCCCGAGCTGGTGGAGGAGACGTTGGTCCATGGCCGCGTCGTGGAGCGCTTGCTTTTTGAGGAGCCACAAGCGCATCAAAAAGTGGACTTTTACGCGGAATTGCCTTTTTATAGCAAGCAGAAGCGCATCACTTTGCGTAACTGTGGGATCATTGACCCTGAGAGCATCAAAGAGTATATCGCGCGGGATGGTTACAAAGCGCTCGCTCAAGTCGTGACCTCTATGGAGCCGGACCAGGTGATCGATGAGGTCAAGCGTTCGGGATTGCGCGGTCGGGGAGGCGCTGGCTTTCTCACCGGCTTGAAATGGGAACTGACCGCGCGTGCTCCTGGGGACGTCAAGTACGTCGTCTGTAACGCGGACGAAGGGGACCCGGGCGCTTTTATGGATCGTTCGGTCATTGAGGGCGACCCGCATGGTGTGTTGGAGGGGATGGCGATTTGTGGTTATGCCATCGGCGCCAAGCAAGGGTACATTTACTGCCGGGCCGAGTATCCCCTGGCCATCCGGCGGCTCCGGTTGGCTATTGCCAAGGCCGAAGCGCATGGCCTGTTGGGCGACAATATTCTAGGCACTGATTTCTCTTTTCACTTGCGGATCAAGGAAGGTGCGGGCGCCTTTGTGTGTGGTGAAGAGACCGCGTTGTTGGCTTCGATTGAGGGACGGCGCGGTGAGCCACGGCCACGGCCACCTTTTCCGGCTACAAGTGGACTGTGGAACAAGCCTACCAACCTCAACAACGTCAAGAGTTATGCTAACGTGCCACAGATCATCCTCAACGGGGCGGATTGGTTTGCCAGTATCGGTACCCCGCGTTCATCAGGCACGGCGATCTTTGCCCTCACGGGTAATGTGGAAAATACTGGCCTGGTTGAGGTGCCTATGGGTATCTCTTTGAGAGAAATCATCTTTGACATTGGTGGCGGCATCCCCAACGGCAAAGCGTTCAAAGCGGTACAGACCGGTGGTCCCCTGGGTGGATGCATCCCGGCTGAGCATCTGGACACCCCGGTGGATTTTGACTCGCTCAAAGATGTTGGCGCGGTGATGGGCTCTGGCGGGATGATCGTGGTGGACCAAGATACGTGTATGGTCGAGTTTGCCAAGTTCTTTTTGACCTTTGCCACGGCTGAGAGCTGTGGCAAGTGTGTGCCTTGCCGGGTGGGGGGCAAGCGTATGTTGGAGGTACTGACCCGTATTACCCAGGGGAAAGGCACACTAGAGGACCTGGACCGTCTGTATGAAATCGCGGAGGGCATGCAGACCGGTTCGTTATGTGCGTTGGGGCAGTTGACCCCGGGACCGGTGCTCTCGGCATTGTGCTACTTTGAGGATGAGTTTCGTTCCCATATCGTGGACAAGTGCTGCCCGGCGGGTGTGTGTAGCAGGTTGACCCAGCTCGTCGTCCAGGCCGATTTGTGTATCGGTTGTGGTTTGTGCCGGCGCCAGTGTCCTGTGGGCGCGATCAGCGGGGAGAAAAAAGAGCCCCACGTGATCGATTCTGAACTCTGCACGCGCTGCCGTCTATGCTATGAGGCGTGTCCGGTAGAGGCGATCGAGTTTGCGGGATGCGGCTAACGTTAAACTTGGATGCCAACGTTACTTGATGGTGAATGGAACCCCACAGCGCAAGCAAGAGGAGGTAAAACGATAGATGAGTAGTATGGTGAATGTCACGATTAACGGCCAAAAGGTTCAAGCGCAGGCCGGGCAAACCATCCTGGAGGCGGCCCAGTCGGTGGGCGTCAAGATTCCCACTTTGTGTCATCATCCGGCTTTGGAACCTATTGGCGCTTGTCGCGTCTGTCTGGTGGAGGTGGTGGGACAGCGGACGCTGCAGCCGTCGTGCACTTTTAAGGTTACGGAGGGGATGGAGGTCTGGACCCGTTCGCCCAAGGCCGAGGAGGCGCGCCGCTTTGTGCTAGAGTTGATTCTGTCCGACCATCCCCTGGATTGTATGACGTGTGAACGCACGGGGAACTGTGAGTTGCAAGACCTGGCGTACGAGTATGGCATTGAGCAGACCCGTTTCCCTGGCGTGCAGCATCACTATCCGGTTGACGATTCGAATCCTTTTTACGTGCGCGACTATGAAAAGTGTATCTTGTGCCGGCGTTGCGTGCGTGCATGTGAAGAGATTAATGGCGTGGAAGCGATCGGCGTCATTAATCGCGGCTTTGATAACAAGATCGGCACGGCCTTTGATGGGTTGATGCAGGACAGCGTCTGCGAGTTTTGCGGCATGTGCGTGGCGGTGTGTCCGACCGGGGCATTGGTGCCCCAGTTACGCCAGCATCAAGGTCGCCCGTGGGAGTTTGACAAAGTGGCCACCACTTGTCCCTATTGTGGGGTGGGGTGCCAGTTCTACCTTGAGGTCAAGGACGGGCGTATCGTTCAGGTGTCTTCCAAGTGGGATGCCCCGGCTAATCATGGGTGGACCTGCGTCAAGGGACGCTTTGGCTGGGATTACGTGCATCACCCTGACCGGTTAACACAGCCGTTAATCCGCCGTGAAAAGGGTGGCGAACTGGAAGCGGCGACCTGGGAAGAGGCGCTGGACCTGGTCGCGACGCGCATGAGTGATATCAAGAAAGCGCACGGTCCAGCCGCACTGGGTGTCTTGTCTTCTGCCAAGTGCACCAATGAAGAGAACTATTTGATGCAAAAGTTTGCACGGGCGGTGATCGGCACCAACAGTGTGGACCACTGTGCCCGCCTTTGACACAGCGTTACCGTGACCGGTCTGGTCACAGCGTTTGGTTCCGGCGCCATGACAAACTCGTTCGACGACATTGTCAATGATGCCAAGGTCTATTTTATTATCGGTTCCAACACCACGGAAAATCATCCCGTGCTAGGCATGCGCCTGCGGCAGTCGATCAAGCGGGGCGCCAAGCTCATTGTCTGCGACCCGCGGGCGATTCCTATCACCGACTTTGCGACGCTGCACATCGCTCAAAAGCCGGGCACCGACATTGCCTTGCTCAACGGCATTATGCACGTGCTGATCACTGAGGGGCTGTACGACGAGACGTTCGTGGCAGAGCGTACCGAGGGCTTTGAAGCGCTCAAGGCCACGGTGCTGGAATATCCACCCCAGCGGGCAGCCGAGATTTGCGGTGTGGCGCCCGAGGAAATCATCCAGGCCGCGCATCTGTTGGGGGAGAACCGCCCCGGGGCGTTGCTGTACGCGATGGGCATCACCCAGCACACCACAGGGCACCAGAACGTGCTATCTTGTGCTAACCTGCAAATGTTGTTAGGCAACATGGGAGTCCCGGGTGGCGGCGTCAACCCGCTACGGGGTCAGAACAACGTCCAGGGCGCGTGCGATGTGGGCGCGCTGCCCAACGTGTTCCCGGGCTATCAAAAGGTCGTCTCGGACGACGTGGTACAAAAGTTTGCGCAGGCCTGGGGCGTGACCGGTATGGATGACCAGGTCGGCCTGACCGTGACAGAGATGTTGGATGGCGCGGACAAGGGCACGTTTAAGGCGCTCTATATCCTGGGTGAAAATCCCATGCTTTCTGAACCGGATCTCAACCACGCCGAGCATTGCCTGCGCAGCCTGGACTTTTTGGTGGTGCAGGACATCTTTATGACCGAGACCGCCGCGCTGGCCGACGTCGTGCTGCCGGGTGTCAGCTTTGCCGAAAAGTTGGGCACGTTTACCAACTCGGAGCGGCGCGTGCAGTTTGTGCGCCCGGCCGTGCCGGCCCCGGGCGTCGCCAGGCAAGACTGGTGGATCGTCGGAGAGGTGGCCCGTCGCATGGGGTATGAGGGCTTGACCTACGATTCGCCGCGCGAGATCATGGACGAGATTAACCGCTTGACGCCGATTTATGGCGGCATTGCTTACGACCGCATCGGTGAGATGGGGTTACAGTGGCCTTGTCCGGATGCCGAGCATCCCGGCACGCCAATCCTGCACGTGGGCAAGTTCAGCCGTGGATTGGGGCACTTTAGTGCTGTAGAATGGGCCCCCCCGGCCGAGGAGCCTGACGAGGACTATCCGTTCGTCTTTACGACCGGCCGTGTGCTGTATCACTTTCACACCGGCTCAATGACCCGTCGTTCTGAAGGTTTGGAAGCCATCTATCCCGAACCGGTGGTCGAGATCAACACCCAAGATGCGGGCGATCTGAACATCGTCCAGGGGGACATGATCAAGGTCGCTTCGCGGCGCGGCGAAATTCAGGCCAAGGCGCTGGTCAGCGACACGACAGAGCCCGGCGTCGTCTTTATGGCCTGGCACTTTGCCGAGGCCGCGGCTAACAAGCTGACCGTCTCTGCTCTGGACCCCGTGGGCAAGATCCCTGAATACAAGGTCTGCGCCGTCAAGGTGACGGCGGCCTAGCGGCTCCGGTCAGCGTGGATAGCTCCACGTCTTGACAAATAAGCGAGTAAACGAAAACCCTCACCACTGGTGAGGGTTTTCGGCTCTATCGATGCGGCGTCTGGCGCTACAGCGCCGGCTGGGCCAGGCGGGCCAGTTTGACCTTGACGTCGCGCCAACTGGCTTTGGACAGCCCCATTTTATGCCGTTGTCGTTCGGCAGGCATCTGCGCTTTATAGTCGCGCGCGGCGCTGGTCCAACGCAACATTTGGAACGAGATGCCGTTGGACAGGTCCGCCGCTTGCGCCAGATCCGTCAGCACGTACTCGAGATTCCGGGCGGTACAGTCAAAGAGCGCGTCTTGAATTTCATATTGCTTTTGGTATTCCTGGAACACAGCCGGCCATTCGGCGGGCAGGCGCAGCTTGCGCTCTTTGTGGCGGCGGCGCGGGTCCTGATAACGGATCCACACCGCCGGGCTCTCGGGGTTGGAAAAGTCCAGGTGGTTGAGCACGATTTTCATGCATTCGCTCTTTTTCATACCCGTGTGCAGCAGCAGCGTGACCAACAAGTGGGGGCGGGCATCGGGTTGCTGGCCCTCGCCCGGCTGGCGCAGCGTTTGCGTGAGGTGTAATAGACGCTCGATCTCGTCCTCGGTTAGTATTTTTGGCAGCGGCGTGGAAACGGGTTGGTGCGGGATGGGGGCTGCCGGGTCCACTTGCAGGACGTCGGACTGGAGCAGCCAACCAAAAAACACCTTGAGGGTGGTGATGCGGCGGGCCAAGGACTTGGCATTACAGGGGACGCCCCGGCCATGTTGTAGCCACTCGAGGAACTCGTGCAAGTCTTTGTTGCCGATTTTGCCTACCGCGCGCCCGGCGCCGACGAATTGGCTCAGGATGTTCAGGTCACTGAGGAACGCATTGATCGTGTTCTGGCTGAACCCCTCATGCTTCATATACTCTTCGAAAGCGCCGGTCGCTGCCTTTAGCGACGCCGACGGGGCAAAGGGGGGCGAGGTTTTTGTTTCTTCACTCATAGGGCTACTCCTTCAGGCTATAAATGGGTCCGGACGGATGTTCTATTCGTATAGTTTAATGAATGCTATTATATCAGATGGGTGCATTCCAGGCCAGTTGAAAGCCAG
>CAZSJU010000120.1:0-7169 GCA_964607235.1 uncultured Anaerolineae bacterium
CCGAATCCGGCGCGTGTTTGACGCTGGTTGTGGTATAATCAAAGGTGTAGGCCGTGCAGGAGGGTTGGATTAAATACAAATAGAAAGGGGCGTCACATGAATCTTTTGAGTTTTTTGTTGTTGCTGGTGATCGCGGCGCTGGCCGGCGCGCTGGGCCAGGCATTGGCGGGCTATTCGCTGGGGGGCTTTGTGATCTCGACCGTCGTGGGCTTTGCCGGGGCCTTTATCGGCACCTGGCTGGCGCGGGAGCTGGGCTTGCCGCTGTTCTTGACGATCAATGTCGACGGCGAGACGTTTCCTTTGATCTGGGCCATTATCGGCTCGGCTCTCTTGTCCGCTGCGGTCGGCCTGGTGACAAGCCGCCGATAGCATATTGAGGAGTGCACATGTTACGCAAATATCTGGGCATGAAATTTGGCATCATCTTGTTTGGTGTCTGGTTGCTCCTGAGCGGGCTACTGCCGCTGTTGGGGGTCCAGATTTCCGGGAGCGGCACCGTGTTGGCGCTGTTGGCCGTGGCGGCCGGCGTGCTGAACTTGCTGGGCATCTCGCGCCAGGATTGGATCAAAGAGAAAGCGATGCTCTTGTTGGGGATCTGGCTGCTCGCCATCGGGTTGATCGGGTTACTGGACCTCAGCTTTAGCAACAGCGACACGTTTTTGAGCATCCTGGCCGTCGCAGCCGGGGGGTTGCTCCTGCTGGAATTACGGGATAAAGTCTTTTCGGAAGAGCTGGGCTGGATTGCGGCGGGCGCCTGGCTGGTCTTGTGGGGATTGATCCCGTTACTGGGCCTGCGCTTTGACAGTGGCGAGATGGTATTGAACGTGTTGGCCGTGGTGGCCGGCGCGTTGATTTTGCTCGGTCGTTAAGACCTGGCCGGAAGCACGGGGGCCTGCCCACTGCCTACGTTGATAGGCCAGGACCGGGCCAGACGAAAAACAAGAGATTGGCACCGCAAGATCTGCTTGGTTTGCTACACAAGCCAGCAGCTCTTGCGGTGTTTTTTTTGCGTGCGGTTCGACGACGCTCGCTACATAGAGGTTCAAGAGGTGAAATAACACTATTTGTTCAACGCTTGTTTGACTTGGGTACCACAGAGTGTAAAATAGAGTCACGTATATCTCTTGTGTGCTTGGGCGAGGTCATGAGATTGGCGCTCTGCAAGTGCATCGTGACGCGCTTTTGGGGGGCGTCGGAACCGGGGGGAGGGTGTACGTTCTGTTTCACATTGTCGCTGTAGGAGGGTCCCATGGAAGACAAGGTCATCCACGTCCTGTCGATCGAAGACAACCCGGCTGACGCGCGTCTCATCCAAGAGATGCTGGCCGAGGCGTCCGGTTTGGGTTGGAACCTGCCGCGTTTCGAGGTCGCGCACGTCGCGCGACTGGCGGCGGGGCTGGCGCGATTGGACGCCGGGGACATTGATGTGGTGCTCAGCGACCTGGACCTGCCGGACAGCCGCGCTGGGGAGACCTTTGCGCAGGTACACGCTCACGCCCCTGAGGTGCCCATCGTCGTGCTCACCGGGCGGGACGACGAGGTGCTGGCCCGCCGCACGGTGCGCGCCGGGGCCGAGGATTATCTGTTCAAGCGTGAGATGAGCGGCGCGCTGTTGGCGCACGCGCTGATTTATGCCCTCGAGCGCCAGCGGAGCAAACGCGCGCTGCGTGAGACGCACGACGAGGCCGCCGCGCTGTTAGAGCGGCGCGTGGCAGAGCGCACGGCGCAGCTAGAGCGGGTCAACCAGGTGTTGACGGAGCAGACGCAGGCGCTGCGCGAGAGCGAGGCCTTTTTGCAAACGGTGTACGATCATTCACCCGTCGGCATCTTTGTCGTAGACGTGATCGCCCCCGGCGAATACGTGTACCAGGGGGTCAACCCGGCCCACGAGCAGATTCTTGGCGTGAGCGATGATTTTATCCAGGGCCAGTCGCCCCATGCCCTGGAAGCAGGTTATGGCAAAGAGACGGTCGCGTATATCCTGGACCTGTACGATACGTGCCTGCAACGGCGTCAGCCCCTCAAGCTGGAAGAAAAAGTGGACTGGGGTGGGCAGGCCGTCACGCTGCTGACTCAAATTACCCCCTTGTTTGACGCAAATGACGAGGTTTATCGGCTCATTGGCACCGTATTGGACATCACCGCGCGGGTGCAAGCCGAGACGCGGTTGCGCACACGCCTGCGCTATGAAAGGAACCTCGCGCTGCTTTCTACCACCTTGCTGGAGAGTTTGTCCCTGGATGATGATATGGCTAGCGCGTTGGGCTATCTCCAGGACGCGGCCGACGTGGCGCGTGTTTACATCTTTGAAAATTTTACGGACGCTCAGGGTGGGTTGTGTATGTGTCAGGTCTATGAATCGCATGCACCGGACGTAGAGCCGCAGATTGATAATCCAGCGCTCTGGTCCCTGCCGTATGCTGAGGGGTTTGAACGTTGGGCCGACGTGTTGGCGCGCGGGCAGCCGATTTGCGGGGCTATTGCAGAATTTCCGCCCGCAGAGCGCGCCGTGCTGGCGCCGCAAGGTATTCAGTCGATCCTGGTGCTGCCGATCCGTGTGGGGGGCGCGTGGTGGGGCTTTATCGGCTTTGACGAGACGCGCCGGGTCCGCCTGTGGCACGACGATGACGTGCGCCTGCTGCAGACCGCCGCCGAGATCATTGGTCGATTCTTGGAACGCTTTTTGGCAGAGGAGGTGCTCCAGGCGAGTGAGGAAAAGTATCGTGGGCTGGTGGAACAATCGCTGCAAGGGCTGGTGATCGCCCAAGATAACCCGGTGCGCATTGTCTTTGCCAGCCAGCCTATGCAGACCATCAGCGGCTTTGCGCCGCAGGAGCTACAAGGTTTTGGCCCGCAACAGCTCGCTAACCTGATTCATCCCGATCATCGGGAGACCTTTTTTCAAAACTTTCGCGCGCGCCTGCAGGGCCAGGCTGTATCGCCGCGGCATGAGTACCAGATCATTCACAAGGGGGGAGCGGTGCGCTGGATTGAGCTGTATAGCTCGATCATCACGTACGAGGGCGCGCTGGCTACCCAAACGCTCTTTATGGACATCACCGCGCGCAAACAGGCCGAGGGCGCGTTGGTGGAGCAAGCGCAGGCGCTGCGCGAGAGCAAGAGTCAGCTTCAAGCCATCTTGACCCACGCCCCGGCGATCATTTATATCAAAGACCCCCAGGGGCGTTTCGTGTTGGTCAATCCTGCCTTTGAAGCGGCCTTTGACGTCCCGCGCGCGCAAATCTTGGGTAAACCGGCCTCTGAGTTGATCCCGGCCGAGGCGGCGGCCGAGCA
Organism: uncultured Anaerolineae bacterium; assembly: GCA_964607235.1. Classification (GTDB taxonomy): domain Bacteria; phylum Chloroflexota; class Anaerolineae; order S140-20; family S140-20; genus CAZSJU01. The sequence goes on from CAZSJU010000120.1 coordinate 3,295, forward strand.
CGAGGCCAACGACGCGCAGGTGATGCAGAGCGGTCAGGCGTTCCAATTCCAGGAATCGGCGGTTCAGGCCGACGGCCAGATGCACACCGTCATTTCCGTCAAGTTTCCGATACGCGACGCCGAGGGCCAGATTTATGGGGTGGGCGGCATCTCGACCGACATCACCGCGCGGGTGCGGGCGGAAAGCGCCGCCCAGGCGCGGCTGCGGATCGCCCAAGCCTCCGCGCAAGCGTCTTTACAAGAGCTTATGCAAGTGGCGCTGGATGAAATCGAGTCCCTGACGGGCAGCGAAATTGGCTTTTACCATTTTTTCCACGCTGATCAGGCCATCATCTCGCTCCAAACCTGGTCCACGAACACGCTGAAAAACCTGTGCGGCGCAGAAGGCCAAGGCCACCATTATCCGCTCTCCCAGGCCGGGGTCTGGGCGGATTGCATACGCGAGCGGCGTCCCGTCATTCATAACGACTATGCCGCTTTGCCACACCGCAAGGGGATGCCGCCGGGACATGCGCCGGTCATCCGAGAATTGGTGTTGCCCATTATGCGCGGGGGACAGGTCGTGGCCGTCCTGGGAGTGGGCAACAAACCGACCGACTATGACGAGCAAGACATCGAGATCGCCACGCTGTTGGGCGAATTTTCGTGGGAGATTGTCAACCGCAAGCGGGCCGAAGAGGCGCTGGCGCATTATGCTGATGAACTGGAGCGCAGCAATAAAGCGTTGCAACAGTTCGCCTATGTCATCTCGCACGACCTGCAAGAGCCGCTGCGTATGGTCCAGGGTTACCTGGACCTGTTGACGCGGCGCTATGGCGATCAGTTGGATGCCGACGCGCAAGAGTACGTCGCGTACGTCGTGGACGGCGCCGCGCGGATGCAGGACATGATCCGCGCGCTGTTGCGCCTCTCGCGGGTCGAGACGCACGGTGGGACGTTCGCGCCGACCGATCTCAAAGCGGCCCTGGCGCGCGCGCAGCAGGCGTTGGCCCGAACGATCGAGGAAAGCGGCGCGCGAGTGACCCACGACGCGTTACCCACGGTGCTGGCGGACGAGGCGCAGTTGGTCCAGGTTTTTCAGAACCTGATCGCCAACGGCATAAAGTTCTGCCGGCAGGACGAACCGCCCCGCGTGCACATCTCGGCGCGGCGCAGGGGGGACCAATGGGTCTTGTCTGTGGCGGATAATGGCATTGGCATTGACCCCCGGCAGGCCGAGCGCCTGTTTCAGATTTTCCAGCGCTTGCACACGCGGGAAGAGTATCCAGGTACCGGTATCGGTCTGGCGCTGTGCCAGCGCATCGTGGCGCGGCATGGTGGAAAGATCTGGGTGGAATCGCAGGTGGGTGAAGGGGCGACATTTTATTTCACGTTGCCGGTTATGCTTTCAGGTGACTGACACGTTTGCGTCTGTCCGTGGGGCGGGGGCGGATCATCCGCCAAAGGAACGCGGGTATGTGCGGTTGGACGCGGGCCGGTCATGTTGTATGGGATGAGGAGTGAACGATGCATACGCGTGCAAAACGAATTCTAGTTATAGAGGATGACAAGGGATTCAAGCCCAGATTGCGCAACATAGTAAAAGACAACGGTTATGTCGTGGTCGGCGAGATAGCGCAGGGGCGGCAGGCGGTTGAACTGATCCAGGCGTTGCAGCCGGACGTGGTGCTGATCGGCCAACAGTTGCGCGATATGGACGGGATCACGGCGGCACGGCAGATTAGCGCGCGTTGCCCGGTGCCTATTGTCCTGGTGGTGGCCTCTGAGACTCCGGAGTGGACTATAGCGGCGCGGGAGGCGGGCGTGGGGTACTGCCTGCTCAAGCCCGTTACCCCGCGCCAGTTGACGCGGGCCATCGACGTCGCGCTGGCGCGCTTGAATGATATGCGCGAACTGTGTCGCCTGAACGCTGCGCTGCGCGCCAGCGAACAGCGCCATACGTTGGCGCAGCGTGCGGCCAATATGGGGAGTTGGGAGTGGGACGTCCCAGCGGGGGAATTGCGTTGGTCTGAACGGGTCGAGCCGGTTTTCGGCCTGGCGCCGGGAGCGTTTGCGGGCACCTATGCGGCGTTTTTGCAATGCGTCTATCCTGAGGATCGTCAACGCGTGGAATCGGCCTTTGACGCTTGTGTGCAAAAAGGCGCGGACTGTGAAGAGTATGAAATAGAGCATCGCATCGTCTGGCCCGATGGCAGCGTGCGCTGGGTTGCCGAGATGGGCAATGTGATCCGCAACGCGCGCGGTGAGGCGCTACGCATCGTCGGCGTCGTGCAGGACGTCACCGCGCAAAAGCAGGCCGAGGTGCATCGGCGCCAGGCTATCGTGGACGCGCAACGGCGTCAGGCCGAGGTCGCCGCCTTGTTGGAAAGCTCGCGCGCCATCTTGCAATACCGCGGGTTCGGCGACGCGGCGCGAGCGATATTTGACGCTTGCAAGCAGCTCATTGGTGCGACGTCGGGCTATGTCGCGCTGCTCACCCCGGATGGTGCGGAGAATGAAGTGCTGTTCCTGGACGCGGGGGGACTGCCTTGTACCGTTGACCCTTTGCTGCCGATGCCCATTCGCGGCTTGCGCAGCGAGGCCTACCACACCCGGGCGCCCGTCTATGATAACGACTTTCATAGCAGTGAGTGGATGAAATTCATGCCCCAGGGGCACGTCCGGCTGGACAATGTGCTGTTTGCGCCGTTGATTTTAAGAGATCAAGCCATTGGATTGCTCGGATTGGCCAACAAGCCGGAGGGTTTTACGGACCACGACGCGCACATGGCGGCCGCTTTTGGCGAACTCGCCGCCATCGCGCTGCGCAACAGCCGCACGCTGGATGCGCTGCACGAGAGCGAAAAACGCTATCGCTTGCTGGCCGAGAATGCCAGCGATTACATCGTGCGCGTGAGTCGCGACGGTACGCTGCTGTTTGTGCCCGAGTCTTCGCGGCGCTTTATGGGCTATGATCCCGACCAAGTGATTGACACAAAAATTTACGCGCACACGCACCCCGATGACCGTGAGAAAGTGATTGCGTTGCTCGACAGTCTCTTGAAAGATGAGCAGGAAGCGCGGGTGGAATATCGCACGCAACTGTGGGATGGGCGTTACAAGTGGGTCGAAGCGACGGGGCGGTTAATCTATGACCAGGCGACCGGGGAGCCGGAAATTATTGCCGTCGCGCGGGATATTGCGGAGCGCAAACAGATAGAAGAAGAGCGCGAGCGCTATGCTTCAGAACTGCGACGCAGCAACGAGGAGCTGCAGCAGTTTGCCTATGTCATCTCGCACGACATGCGAGAGCCGCTGCGGATGATCAAGGGCTATATGGATCTTTTGGCGCAGCGGTATAGGGATCAACTGGATAGCAAGGCGCGGGAGTATATCGATTACGCCGTGGATGGCGCCGTGCGCATGCAAGAGATGATCCAGGCGTTGTTGCGTCTCTCCCGGATAAAGACGCACGGCCTGGGGTTCGCGCCGACCGACGTCGAGGCGGTGCTGGCGCGCGCGCAGCAGGCGTTGGGGCGAGCGATCCAAGAGCGCGGCGCGGTGGTGACGCACGACGCGTTACCCACGGTGATGGCGGATGAGGCGCAGTTGGCTCAAGTCTTGCAAAACCTGATCGCCAACGCGATAAAGTTCTGCCGGGAGGACGCGCCGCCGCACGTACACGTCTCGGCGAGGCAAGCGGATGATGAATGGGTGTTCTCGGTGGCGGACAATGGCATCGGCATTGACCCCGGGCAGGGCGAGCGCATCTTTCAAATCTTTCAGCGACTGCACACACGAGAAGAGTATGAAGGCGCCGGGATCGGCCTGGCGCTGTGTCAACGCATCGTGGAGCGGCACGGCGGGCGCATCTGGGTTGAATCGGAACCCGGCGC
>CAZSJU010000120.1:7269-9845 GCA_964607235.1 uncultured Anaerolineae bacterium
GTAGTGTTGACCAGCCTGGACGATGAAGATGTGAGCATCCAGGCGGTGCAACGCGGCGCGCAGGATTATTTGTTAAAGGACGAGGTTGATGGCAGCTTGCTCGTGCGTGCCATGCGCTATGCTATTGAGCGCAAGCGGACGGAGGAAGCGCTAGAAAAGCACCGTGACCGGCTTGAGGGCATCGCCGCAGAGCGGGCCACCGAGCTGCGCCGCACGATCGCGCAACTGCGGCGCGAGATTGCCGAACGGAGACAGGCGGAATCTCGTCTACAAATCCAGCGCGAGGTTGACGCGGCGATCCTGGCGAATCAGTCTCCCCAAGACATCGCCTGTGCTGTGCTGCGACGTCTCTGTGACGTCATCCCCTACCTGCGCGCCAGTGTCTGTGAGGTGGATCTGTCGCGGCAGCGCGCGCGCGACGTCGTTGTCTTGAACGAGGAGGGAGCGATCACGGTGTCCACCTCAGCCTGGCGCCCGCTATCCGAGGCTGGCGACTTGATTGAAACGATTCAACAGGGCCACGTCCACAGGGTCCAGGATATGATGGCGTTAGAGACGCCTTCCGTCTTGGAGCGCGGCCTGGCTGAGACCGGTGCGCGCGCCTATGTCAGCGTGCCCTTGCGGGTTCAAGACGTGCTGGTGGGGACGTTGAACTTGACGTCGGACGAGCCCGACTTTTTTCAACCCGAGCACGTCGAGATATTGCAAGGGATCGCGGCTTCGCTGGCCGTGTCCCTGCAACACGCCAATCTTTTAGAGCAGGCGCAGCGCGACGCTGAGACCAAAGCGCTATTGTTGCGCGAGGTCGACCACCGTGTCAAGAACAATCTCAATGCCATCATTGGCTTGCTGTACGTCGAGCGCCGCCACGTTCCGCCGGAGGCCCTGCCGGCTTATCGCCTCATCATGGAGGACCTGACCCAACGTATCATGGGTTTGGCCCAGGTGCATCGCATGCTGTCCGACGTCGAATGGGCGCCGTTGCGCTTGAGCGATCTGGCTGAGCGGATCATTCACACCACTTTGCAGGCTTTGGCCCCTGCCGTCGAGGTCAGCGTGGACGTGCCGGCCTGCCCGGTGTGCGTGACGCCCGAGCAAGCCCAGCACCTGGCGCTCGTCCTCAGCGAGTTGACCAACAATACGCTGCGGCACGGCGTGTCCAGGCGCACGGCGCTGCGGATCGCGGTGCGCGTCGCACAGCAAGGTCAGCGCGTCACGCTTGTCTATCGCAATGACGGGCTGGATTTCCCCCAAGAGGTTTTGTGCCGGGAGCGCTATGGCGCGGGGTTGGAAATCGTCGACGAGATCGTGCGCAGGAACTTGCGCGGGGAATTAAAGTTGTACAATGATTCTGGTGCGGTGACAGAGATTTGCTTTGAATCGGTCTTGTGATCGCCTCGCGTTTGGCATTGTAAGGACAAGGCAAAAATGATCCGAAAAGACATACCACTTGGTTTCCATGCACAATTGCTAGATGCGGTCGGACAAGCGCTCGTCGCCACCGATCTGGACGGCAGCATCACCTATTGGAACCGCGCCGCCGAGGACTTGTATGGTTGGACGGCGGATGAGGTGCTGGGACGTCCTGTGGTCGAGGTCACGCCGGCGCACGCCTCGCGGCAACAGGCGGAGGAAATTATGGTCCGGCTGCGCGCGGGCGAGCGTTGGTCGGGCGAGTTTATGGTGCAGTGCAAGGACGGTAGCACGTTCCTGGCCCAGGTCACCGATGTGCCGTTTTACGATGACGCAGGGGACCTGGTCGGCATCGTCGGCGTCTCGATTGACATCACCGCGCAAAAGCAATCGGAAGCAGAGATCCGGGCGGTGTTTAACAGCGTGAGTGAGGCCTTTGTCCTGCTTGACACCCATTATCGCATTTGTACTTTTAACCGTGTGGCACGGAGGTGGTCGCGCGCGATCTTGGGCCGGACGATGCATAGGGACGACTGTGTCTTGGATTTTATCCAGACGGCTGATCGGGACAGCTTTGAATGGCACTACCGTCAAGCCCTAAACGGTGAATCAAGCGTGGGAGACAAGGCGCTGTATGGCGACCGCGGCCTGGATTATTGGTTTGTGATGACCTATACTCCGGCGTTTGACGACGATGGGGATATTTTCGGTATGTGCTTGAGCGTTCGGGACATCACCGAACAGAAACGGGCTGAACAGGCCATAAAAAAGAGCGAGGAACGGTTTCAACTGTTCATGGAACACGTGCCGGGCGCGGTCTTTATCAAGGACGTCGAGGGATGTCTAGTGTATGCCAATCAGCGCTTTGCTGCGTTGGCCGGGGAGGAAAAGGCGGACTTGATCGGGCAGGTGGCTGAGGCATATACCCCAATCGACCTGATAGAGCAGTACCGGATAGAGAACCGGCGCTTGCTGTCCACGGGGCAACCGTTGGCGGTGGAAAGTATGTTCCCCGACCCGTCGGGCGACCGGCGGCATTGGATGACCTATAAATTCCCCATTCATCAAGGTGGCGCACCGGTGTTGGTAGGGGGGATCAGCCTGGACATCACCGCGCAAAAGCAGATGGAAGCGACGTTGCGGGAGAAACAGCAGTTACTGAT
>CAZSJU010000121.1:0-4054 GCA_964607235.1 uncultured Anaerolineae bacterium
TTTGAATAGATGAGAGAGCGGATTGATCGACTGTGCTGAATGTTATATCATAAATATGAGCGGTGCGCCACTGGCGTTTGTGATGCTCGTCTTTTGCAATGCACCCTCAAATCAGTTGCATCGCAGCAATTCCTAATATGAGGTGTCATTGCGAGCCCCGGACGCTTTTTCCGGGGCGACACTTGCGCCGCACGCCAGTGCAGGTGAGCAATCTCCACCGTCGCTTGGAGATTGCTTCGTCGCAAAAAACGCTCCTCGCAATGACAGATTTGGAATTTATGGTTGCATCGCCGTCTACTTGCCACCGGGCGCCGGCTGTGTTACACTTTTGAATATGAACGGACATATAGATATTGAAAATAACCTGGAAAAAGTGCAAGAACGGATGGCTGCTGCAGCACGGCGCGCGGGGCGCTCGTTGGACGAAGTGACGTTGGTCGCGGTGACCAAAACGCACCCGGTCCATGTGGTGCGGCAGGCGTACAAGGCAGGATTGCGCGAGTTTGGTGAGAACCGGGTCGGAGAGGCCGAGGTCAAGATCTCGGCTTTTGAGCAAGCCGCGCCCCCGGAACCGCCGCGCTGGCACATGATCGGGCATCTGCAGCGGCGCAAGGTACGACTGGCGTTAGCGTTGTTTCAGCTCTTTCACTCGGTGGACAGCCTGCGGTTGGCGCAGCGCATTGAGCGCATCGCGGCCGAGGGCGAAAAGGTGGTGCCGATTTTGTTAGAGGTCAATGTCAGCGGTGAAGCCAGTAAGTATGGCTTTGAACTGTCGAGCGCTAAACCTGAGAAAGAACGGGAGACTTTTTTTGAACAGGTGGAACAGATGCTGGCCTTGCCCCATCTTGAGATACGAGGGTTGATGACCATGGCGCCTATCGTGAGCGACCCGGAACAGGCGCGGCCTGTCTTTGTCAATTTGCGGACGCTACGCGACACGCTGAGCCGGCGTTTCCCCGGAGCGGATTGGCGTGAGTTGTCCATGGGGATGACGGATGACTTTGAGGTCGCCATCGAAGAGGGCGCTACTATGGTACGCATCGGACGGGCGATCTTGGGAGCGAGAAACGTATGAGCGGCTTGGTTTCCCTGATTGATTTATTATTCACCTTGTACACTTTTTTGATCCTGGCGCGGGTGATGCTATCTTGGACCAGGGTTAGCCCTTATCATCCCGTGGCCGAGTGGATTTATCGTTTTACTGAACCGTTGCTGGCGCCAATCCGCAACATGTTGCCGCCAAGCGGTACGATTGATTGGAGCCCCATGATCGCCATGTTTGTGGTGATGATCTTGCAACAGCTCGTATTGATGCTGTTGACTTGAGTGGTGTTGCCGGCTGGGGATAGGGTGGGATAGCGCCGTCACGTTGTAAGCGTCAGGTCGTGCCGGCGGCTGATTTCATACAGCGCAGACAAGGCGGCATCCCGCACGGCTGGCTCGGGGTCGCGCAGGCACTGCCGCAGGACGTCGCACGTGTCGGGATCAGCCAGCCGTCTCAGCGTGTTGACGGCCGCTTGGCGGGTGGGGGCGTCCCCCTCACGCAGGGCGCGGATGAGTGTTGCCAGTGCGGCGTCTCCTACGCCGGTCCCTTCGCCCTGTTCGGCGGCCCAGGCGATGAGCCAGGACTCTTGTTCGGCCTTGGGTAACGTCAATGCTGTTAATTCGAGGGCCGGTCCTTCTTCTTCGTCCGCCAGTTGTGCCAGGGCCTCGCTGGCCGCGTTGCGCACCAGCCATTCTGAATCTTGCAGGTGCAATTTTTGCAGCGTTTCCTCAATCCAGTCTGCGTCTAGCAGCATCATGCCGTACACGGCGGCGCGGCGCACGGTGAGATCTTGATCCTGCGCCGCATCCCGCAACACCGCTTCTCCCTCTGGCCCTAGCTCTGCCAACGCCTCGGCAGCGGCGCGCTGGACCTGGTTTTCAGCCTCGACGATTGAAGCGACGATGGACTCTAGCGCGGGCTTGTGGCCCGCCCGGGCCAGGCGCCGCAAGGCGTCGATGGCCGCCAGGCGCACGTCCAGGTCTGGGTCGTTGATCGCCGCCTCGATTGCATCGAGGTCCTGCGGGTCCTGCAGGATACCCAGCCCCAAGATGGCCTTGGCCCGTAACTGCGGGTTGGCGTGGTCGACGATGCGTCTGAATAACAACCGTACGCTGGGCTCGCCGCTCTCCACCAACGCCGCCAGTGCGCGGGATTGCAAGAACGACGGTAAATGGGGGGTGAGCATCAGTTGGGCCAACTGCTTGATCAACCCCTGGCGCCAGGCGACACGGCGCGCCGGTGTGGCGCTCATCAAGTCGGCTGCTCCCCACAAACGGCTTAAAAAGAGGTCGTTGGGACTGCGCATCAAGTGTTGGATCAGTGGTTCGGCGGCGGCCAGGCCGACGTAAAAGTGTAGGGCGTCGGCCCACGCCGGGTCTTGTACGTGCTCGGCGGCGGTCGCAGCGCCGTCTATTTCCTCCGTGCTGGCCAGGTAATGCGCGGCCCAGTAGGCGGCCACCAGCGGGTGGTTGAAGAAATAATGTTCGTTGTCCCAAGAGCGAATGATGCCCCCAGGGAGCGTCAGCGCACGGCAGCAGTCAATGACCTGTAGATTGCGGCTTTCCTCTTCCTCTCGAGCTGCCTTGAGCGTCGCCTTGTCGACGGGTTGTTTCTCAGTCGCATCGTCTTGGTCCGGGATGAACCGGGGCGGCGGCATCATGTGGGTGACGGTGGATTGAATCTCATCCCGCCCTAACAGTGGATTGTGGCGTTCTATGGTCGTCAGCGCCATGCGTCCTAGGGCCTGGTGTCCTGTTTTTAAAGGCCAGGCGGCGTTGCCCTGATCTCTTTCCGGGAGCGGCAAAAGCAGGTCCATTGCCTGGGCCATCCTGCCGGCGGGTGTTGATGCCGGCTGTTTCCCGCGCAACTGGACGAATAACTGGATGGTGGCCTCTAGTGGGGTGGGCGGCGTCAACCGGTAGTCGATGTGCAAGGACGGGGTCTGGGGTTCCTGGTCGTCGGTAGGCCATACCTCTTTCCAGCGTCGGGCCAGTTCCCCGAGTTGACGGGGGGTCCATGGCACGGGTTGCAATGGGACAAAGCCAGCTGCGATCAAGGGCGCGTACCCACGCTCGCCGGCGGTGACGACCATGATGTTGTCTGGATGGACGGTGAGCAGTTCTTTGATCCACGCGGTGACGGCAGGCCGCTCTTGGGGAGAAACCTGCTCCCAGCCATCGAGCAGGATGAGGCTTTGGCCAGCTTGGACCTGCCCACGTAACCAATTTGGCACGCCGGTCGCGGTGAGGCGTGACATCACGGTGACGGCCGCTTGGGCTAACTGTTCCGTCGCCAGGGCGGCGGAGGACTCGGATTCTCCCCCGGTCGCCGTGTCTCCCATTTGGACCGCCAAGAGCGGTAAATACACGTACATGGGGACGCGCTCGCCTTCTCCGGCCGCATTTAACCGGCTGGCTTGGGTGAGCAATAAATGGTTGAGCAGCGTCGTCCGGCCACTGCCCGAGCGGCCTATGATTAGCAACGGTTGTCCCATCTTTACGGCCTGTAAGGGCGACAGCAGTGGCGGTGGTGCATTCTCAGCGGGCGCGGCGAGGGGGGCGTGCAGGTGACGTTTGACGTAAATCTTGTCGAGCGTCGCGACCGATCCAAACAGGTGCAGCTTTTGGGCGCTCTCGATGGCCGCGCTGCTATAGCGGGCCGCCATACTGGCGGTGAACCAGCGGCGCAGTCGGCCAACCCGGTCTGTGATTTGCGACCGGTAGCGGGCGAGAGTGGCGCGGTAGCGGTAGGCCAGCCCCACCAGCAACAGGGCGGAGACAAACCCGATGAGAAAGGACAAGTCGGAATTCCAGCCGTCAGGGGAGACTTGATGGGCGACTGCACTGCGTCTTGCGGCGAACGGGATAAAGTAGAATTGGGCGCTCATAGGGTAGCGACTCCTAGTGCTTGGGCCGGCTCAGGCGATAGCCCACGCCGCGTTCTGTCAGGATGACCTGTGGGTTTGAGGGATCCGTTTCTAATTTTTGGCGCAGATACCAGATATACAGC
>CAZSJU010000121.1:4154-9798 GCA_964607235.1 uncultured Anaerolineae bacterium
CTGTGGGTTTGAGGGATCCGTTTCTAATTTTTGGCGCAGATACCAGATATACAGCTTGACCGAGCTCCGGGATTGGTCATCGGCGCCCCATACGCGGTGTAGCAGGTAATGATGGGAGAAGCTTTTGCCTGGCCTCTCGGCCAGACAGGACAACAGCTTGAACTCTAGCGGTGTCAACGTGGCGCTTTTCTCTCCGCGCGTCACCGTGCGCCGGTCAAAGTCGATCTCTAGGTTTTCATAGACGTAAACGCCGCTGGGTGATATGGAATTCATAGAGTGCCGGCGCAAGATGGCCTCGATGCGCGCTACCAACTCGCGGTTGTTGTAAGGTTTGACGATATAGTCGTCGGCGCCCATTTTCAGGCCACGGATCAGATACTGTTCCTGTTCCAGAGCGGTGACAAAGATGATGGGCACGTCGGTGATTGCGCGCAGGCGCTCGCAAACTTTCCAACCGTTGAGGATTGGCATCAACACGTCGAGCAAGATCAGATCAGGGCGCCAGGCGTAGGCCTGACGCAACCCCTCTGTGCCATCGACGGCGATGCACACGTTATAGCTGGCTTGCTCTAGTTGAAACCGTGCCAATTCGGCCGCATTGACGTCGTCTTCGATGATGAGAATTTTGGCTAACATTTTTCCTGTTCGCGCGTTGACGAGACAAGGGTGACAAGTGGCATCAACATTGGTTTATTGGTTTGCCTGGACACTCTTGCCCCCACGTTGGATGATCGGATGCCGGCCAAAGTCCCCTGGATTCTAGAGGTCTAGTAGGATGCGATGGCAATTGCTACACTGCAAAAGCTCCTGACCCTTTTTGATGCGCTTGAGCTTGATGCTGGAGGGCGATACCGCGCAAAAGCCGCAGACGCCATCGCGCAGCGTGACCACGGCCTGAGGGCCATAGCGCTCCCGGATGTGCTCATAGATTTCCAGGTCATCTGCCTTGATCTCTGCGCGTAGCGCTTCCCGCGCTTTGCGCACTTGGGCCATGCGGGTTTCCAGTTGGCTCAATTCTTGCTTGAGCGCAGCTTGTTCTGTCTCCCATTTTGTCTCAATATTTGTCAGCGCGGCGTGACGTTCCTCGGCTGTCGCTTCTGCCTCTTCGCCATACACCATCGCTTCCAACAGTTTGTCTTCCAGAGCTCTGCGTCGCCTTTTGAGTGATGCGATCTCTTTTTGGATGTCGCTGAGCTCTTTGGGGTTGGTGACGCTTCCGCTATAGAGTCGCTTTTCACTGTTGGTGATCTTGTTGTTCAAGCTCGCGATTTCTAGCTCCAGGTCGCGGGACTTGGCTTTCCATTCCCGCAGTTCCTCTTGGGCACTGGATAGTGCACGACGCGCCTGACGTAACACTTTGCTCTCTCCCAGGCTGGCTTGGATTTCGGCGATACGGCGTTGGCCGTTTTCTAGCTCTAGGTCCAGTTTTTGCAGTTGATGTAGAGGTTCGCCTCGTTTCATTGCTATTGGCCTTATGTGTGCTATGAAATTGGGGTTACAGGGTTGCCTTGCATGTTTTTCCTCGGGCAGTCAATGTTGGGCAGCGTTAGGATTCACAGGCTATGTCATTGTACTAGAAAAGGTCATCCCCAGCAAGCGGGCGTGGGAGTGAAATTTGGCCGGCTTGTCTCTGGCGGGACATTGTTCGTGCACCCAGTTTGTCAAAAAGTGCAGCGTCAGGCCGGTGTCGATGATGTCCTCTAGCGTTGATTTGCTTTATGCTGAAAATAGTTTACCATTGCCCTCGGGGCGTGTCAAATAGGTGGTACACGGACACGCTTTTGTTCTAGGGTGGGGTTCAGGTGCGTGTCATTGGGGGAAATCTGCCTCCAGGCTGAACTAGGGCCAAATTGCAAATAGGGGCACTCTCATAGTATAATTCGTTGGCCCTGTCACAGGTAGACCAAGCCAAGGATCCACTATCATACATAATCTTTCGTGTCCAAAATTTGCGTCTTTTGTGTTCAAAATCAAGGGGAGAGATCATGGTTAAAATTATTGTCGACACGCTGTCCAGCTTGCCTGAGGCGCTGGCGCAGCGCTATCACATCCCGATTATCCCACAAGTGGTTTGTTTCGGCAACGCGTCTTTTCTGGAAGGGGTTGAAATAGACAGCGCGACCTTTTTGGAGCGGCTCAAGACGGCGCCCGAGTTGCCCAAGACCGCGGCTCCGCCCCCAGAGTTGTTTGTACAAGCGTTCAAGCGGCTGCTGCCGTCCGGCGAACCGATCATGTGCATTCATCCCTCGGCTGAGATCAGCGGTACAGTGCGCTCTGCCACCGTCGCAGCGGCCGATTTTCCCGACGCTGACATTCGGGTGATCGACACGCGCGTGATTGCAGGGGGGTTGTATACGATGGTGCGGTTGGCGGCCGAGTGGGCCGCCGCCGGTGAGGACGCGGACGCGATCCAGGCGCGGCTGCGCGACCTCACGGCGCGTAATCGGACCTATTTTCTGGTCGATACGCTCGAGTTCCTGGCCAAGGGGGGGCGCATCGGCGGCGCTGCTGCGTTGTTGGGCAGCTTGTTGCACATCAAGCCCATCCTCACGCTGCGCGACGGGCGGGTTGACCAGCTCGAGCGCGAGCGCACCCGCAAGGCGGCGTTGGCCCGGCTCAATGCGCTGGTGCTGGAGCAAATCCCGCGCGACCGGGAGGGGTACTTGACTGTGATGCACGCCGGGGCGCCACAGCGGGGCCAGGCGTTGGCCGACGACCTGGGCGATCAGTTGGGCCTGAGCGACGTCCCGCTCTTGGACCTGCCGCCGGCCATCGTCACCCACGCCGGGCCGGGGGTGTTGGCCGTGTCGTTCTTTGTCAAGGCGGCGCAGCAGTGTGATTCCGTTTAGCGTTCAATCTATCAGGAGCCTGACTATGCACGTACCACAAGGACTCGTCGAATCGTTACAAAAGGGCCATGTCGTGCTTTTTATCGGCGCCGATTTGCCCCGCGCCCTCACCGGCCTGCCCTCCCGCGCTGACCTGGCCCGCGACCTGGCCCGGCGCCACGACCTGGACGAGGTGCTCTCGCTGGCGCAGGTCGCCCAGCGTGTGGGTCGAGCCGGTAACCGTTGGACCTTCACTGCCTTTGTGCGCGACGCCCTCGACACCGCCGGTCAGTCGCCCAAGCCTTTTTACCGGCGCGTCGTTGAATGGGTCCAAAGGGGTCGGGTTGAGACGCTCATCACTACCGCCTATGACAATCTGCTCGCGTTGGCTTTTCAGGAGGCGGGCCTGGGGATCAACCGCGTCGTGCGGGGGAGCGATGTGAGCTTTATCGATCGCAACCGCCCCACGTTGATCAAGCTCTACGGCGACGTCCAGCAGCCGGACACTCTGGTCATTACTGAGGACGATCATTATGGCTTGTGGCGTGACCGGGACAAGGAGGACCTGCTGGACGAGGTGCGAACGGCCTTGCGCAGGCACGTTGTGCTCTTTGTGGGCTATAACCTGGCCGATCCTGACTTTAACTTGTTGTGGCGTGAGGTGTTGGACCGCGCGGGGCGTTTTGCATTGGGTGCCTATGCCGTGGGGCCAGGTCTGGCAGCGGCCGAGGTCAATGTGTGGCAGGAGCGTGGCATCCGCATATTGGACACAGATCCCTTGGAGATATTGGGCGCGCTGCCCGCTCAGACCGCGACGCCCGATCATCTGGAGGGGGAGGCGGAAACGAGGCGGACGGCGCCGATAAAGGAAGGGCTGGCCTGGGACACCGCCACGCTGCGCGAGCTCCTCAGCGCCGCCTTGAACGACGGCGAGCTGACCACGTTGTGTTTCGATTATTTTCGACCGGTGTACGAGGATTTTAGCAGCGGTATGAACAAGGGCGACAAGGTCCAGCGCCTGTTGGACCATTGCGTGCGTCACGCCCAGGTGGAAAAGTTGCTGGACGTGGTACGGGAACGCAATCCGGCGCAGTACGGGCGCTTTGCGCCGCGCCTGCGCCGCTAACATTCGGCCGATCTATCGGGCCGCTATTTATCCAGACAAGGCCCGCCCTGGCGCGAGCCCGACAAGTCAGCTCCCAGCAAGACCGTGTCTTGCGGCTACGGGAGCAAAATGTTTGCTCCGGATACCATCCGCGCTAGAGTTGGTAGTGCTACACTTGATCCCCCCATCCCTGGATCAGGTTGGCCACCAACCCTGTCCATCCGGTCTGGTGGCTGGCGCCCAGGCCGGCGCCGTTGTCGCCGTGAAAGTATTCGTGGAACAGGAGCAAGTCGCGCCAGTGCGGGTCGGTCTGAAAGGCGTGCGTGGCGCCATAGATCGGCCGCCGGCCCGTCTCGTCGCGCAGGAACAGGCGCATCAGGCGCTGAGCGAGCTCGGCCGCTACCGCGTCCAGCGTGACCATGTGGCCCGACCCGGTGGGGCACTCGACGCTAAGGCTGTCGCCGTAATAGTGGTGGAAACGCTGCAGCGCCTCGATGATCAAATAGTTGATGGGGAACCACACCGGGCCGCGCCAGTTCGAGTTGCCGCCAAACAGGCCGCTCTGCGATTCGGCGGGCTCGTAGTGGATGGTAAAGGCGTGTCCGTCAATGCTCAGGCTGTACGGGTGGGCGGCGTGATAGCGGGATAGCGAGCGGATGCCATAGGGGGATAGGAATTCGTCCTCGTCCAGCATGTAGCGCAGCACGCTGACCAGCCGCTCACGCGTCAGGATCGCGACCATGTGCCGCTGGCCCATGCCGGGCACGTCGATGCTGGCCATGTTGCCGCTCAGATGCGGACGGTTCTCGACGAACCAGTGCGTGCGCCGCTCGAAATCGGGCATGGCCGCCAGCAATTCGGGCTCGATGGTCTCGACCGCCAGCAGCGGCATCAGACCCACTAGCGAGCGCACCTTGAGCGGCACGATGCGGTCGTCGGGCAGGTGCAGCGCGTCATAGAAAAACCCGTCCTCCCGGTTCCACAGCGCGTGTCCGCGGCCGCCACAGTCGGTCATGGCGTGGGCGATGCGCAAAAAGTGCTCGAAAAATTTGGTCGCCACGTTCTGGTAGACCGGATTTTCCTGGGCCAGCTCTAGGGCGATTTTTAGCATCGTCAGGCTGAAAAAGCCCATCCAGGCGGTGCCGTCCGACTGGTCGATGTGCCCGCCGGTGGGCAGCGCCGCGCTGCGGTCGAACAGGCTGATGTTGTCCAGTCCCAAAAAGCCACCCTGGAACACGTTCAGGCCGTCGGCGTCTTTGCGGTTGACCCACCAGGTAAAGTTGAGCAGCAGCTTGTGGAACAGGCCTTCCAGGAAGGCACGGTCGGACGCGTCATGGTCCCGGGCATCGATCTGGTAGACGCGCCACGCGGCCCAGGCATGCACCGGCGGGTTGACGTCGCCCAAGGCCCACTCGTAGGCCGGCAGTTGGCCGTTGGGGTGCATGTACCACTCGCGCGTCACCAGTTCCAATTGGCGCTTGGCAAAGGCCGCGTCGACCATCGCCAGTGGCAGGCAATGAAAGGCCAGGTCCCAGGCCGCGTACCATGGATACTCCCATTTGTCGGGCATGGAGAGTAGATCAAAGTTGTGCAGATGTTTCCAATTGTGGTTGCGCCCGAACTGGCGCGCTGGCGGGGGCTGGGGCATGGCAGGATCGCCGTCCAGCCACTGCTCAATGTCAAAATAGTACAGTTGTTTGGTCCACAGCAT
>CAZSJU010000122.1:0-2287 GCA_964607235.1 uncultured Anaerolineae bacterium
CTACTCGGTCAAATAAAGGGTCGCCAGGAAAATCGCGGGACCCACGATCGATCCGGCCACGATTTGGGCCAGGGTGTGCCGGCGCAGTTTGACGCGCGACCACGCGACCACCGGCATCAACAATGCCACCGGGGCCGCCGTCTGCCCCATCAACACCCAGCTCAGGGCGAAAAAGCCACTGGAAGCGGCCGCGTGCCCGCTGATCTTCCAGCGTAACGTCACCACAAAGATCAGGCCCATCAGCGCCATGCCGGCGCCGGCCATGAGCAACAAGAAATCGGGCGCGCCGCCCCACCACATCGTCAGCCAGGCGCTGATGACGGTGACAACCATGACGAGCATGGGCTTGATGCGCTGCTCGCGCACCCGCAGGTGAAAGTCGGTCACCTCACCCCGCTGCAGCAACCAGACCACGTACAACGTCGGCACCAACACCACCAGCGTCAGATAATACAGGGCCCAACGCCAGGCCGCGGGAGTAGCAAGGCTGTAAGCGGTCAAGAGAATACTCCCCGCGGCCAGCGTGGGCGGACAAAACACATCCGACACCAACCGCGCCAGGCGCTCATCCCAACTGGAAGGGATCAGCACGGGCGAATCATACATCCCCAATCTCATCTCGTACTGCTGTTCTAGTTCCATTCCTACACACCCGTATCCACATTCACCGGTAAATCAGACTGTATTGATAAGATTTTAACACAGTTGCGACATAAATCCCATAAAGTCCGCATAAATCTCGGGTAAAAGTGGCGTAAAGACTTGTCACGTGTCAGCGGTCCGGATACAATGCATAAACGCTGTTGTCCGATTTGCCCTTTACCCATCGCAGAACGACGCAAGGGAACCGCCAAGCCAGCCAAGCCTGGCGTTCCAATACACGAGGAGGGTGCTTGATGAAAAACCCAACCACAGTGATCCCGGCACATGACAATTACGTGCTGGACCTGGCCTTTACCCCAGACGGCCAGACATTGCTTTCCGCGGGCATGGACAACATGGTCAAGATGTGGACCGTCCCGGCCTGGACCCTGACCCAGACGTTGGTCGCACACGACAAGAGTGTCAACACGCTAGCCTTGTCCCCTTTAGGCGACCTACTGGCGACAGGCTCGACAGATCAAACGGTCAAATTGTGGGCGGTTCACGATTTGGATACGCCCGACGGTGCGCTGCACCAGACCCTGCGTGGTCATACCAAGACCGTGAGCAGCGTCGCCATCGCGCCCGACGGGGAGATTTTGGCCTCGGGCGGATATGAGGGCCAGATCCGGCTGTGGGCGCTGCCCACAGGAGAACCTCTGGCCACACTGCGGGGACACAAAAAGAACGTGGCCTGCGTGGCCTTTAGCCCCGACGGCCAGACCCTGGCCAGCGGTGGGGTCGGTGACGCCATACGGCTGTGGTCGATCCCCTCCGGTGAGCCCGGACGCACGCTGTCCGGACATAAAGGGGCCGTGATCCGGCTGGCCTTTGCGCCGGATGGTCACACCCTGGCTTCTGCCGGCTATGAAGGCACGCTCAAGCTGTGGCAGACTGACGACTGGCAGGTCACGCGGACGCTGACCTTGGGCGCCCAAGGTGTCTACCCGTTGGCCTTTTCACCCGACGGTCAGACCCTGGCCGCCGGCATGGACTATCAGGTATCGCTGTGGGCAGTCGCCGAGGGGACCTTGATCCAAACGATACCTTTCCAGACCAAGGGCATCTATGCGCTGGCCTTTTCGCCCGACGGACGTTGGCTGGCGGTGGGCGCGGCCGACAAGAAAATATACGTTTGGGACAAGGACCAAAACTTGACGGGAAACGACGCATGAAAAAGAAATCCAAAAGGAAAAGTGACGCCGACCAGAGCGCCAAGAGCCCCTTCTTCAACCTGTTGCAAGACGGGACCCAGGCGCTGCACCGGGGCCAAGTCGCCCAGGCCATCCGCCTGCTAGAGCGCGCCCACCGGCTAGCGCCGGAGGACCCCGACGCGGCCCTGAACCTGGGCGGGGCCTGTATCCTGCGCAAAAAGTTTGCCCAGGCGATCGCGGTCCTGGAACCACTGAGCGAACGCGATCCCCACAACCCTATGGTGTGGACCAACCTGGGAGCGGCCTATCTGGGCAACCCCGTCCTGGCCCGTGACGCGGATCAACGACGCGCCATCGCCGCCTTTGAAAAGGCCATCGCGCTGGCGCCCGCGGCCCCTAACGTGGCCTACAACCTGGGGCTGATTTATCGCGACCGCCAGGAAATCGCGCAGGCGCTGCATTGGTTCCGGCGCGCGCTGCAGGCCAACCCC
>CAZSJU010000122.1:2387-9768 GCA_964607235.1 uncultured Anaerolineae bacterium
AAACGGTATCCCCCCCCGAGGGGCTGGTCCGCGCGGCCGGCCACCCGCTGGTGGCCGAAATCCTGGCGCGACGCGGCCTGCACGCCCCGGCCGCCGTGCGCGCCTTTCTGAACCCCCAAGACTATGCGCCGGCCCCACCGGACGCCCTGCCCGACCTGGGCGCGGCTGCCGCGCGTCTGCAGGCCGCGATCCAGGCCCAGGAACAAATCCTGGTATGGGGTGACTTTGACGTGGACGGCCAGACCTCCACCGCGCTGCTGGTCTCAGCGCTGGGCGCGTTGGGCGCCCGGGTGCGCGCCTACGTCCCTCATAGACTATACGAAGGGCACGGCATCCGCTTGACCTCGCTGGCGGAACAATTACAATTGTCCGGGGTCGACCTGCTATTGACCTGCGACACCGGCGTCGCCGAACACGCGGCAGTGACATACGCCCAAGAACGCGGCGTCACCGTCCTGATCACCGACCACCATGACCTGCCGCCCGAACTGCCCCCGGCAGCGGCGATAGTGGACCCCAAACGGCTCCCTCCCGACCACCCGCTGCGCGAGCTGCCCGGCGTCGGCGTGGCCTACAAGCTGATGCAGGAACTGTACCTGCTGCAGCGCCGCCCCCCGGCAGAGATCGAGAGCCAGCTCGACCTGGTCGCGCTGGGCATCGTGGCCGACGTGGCCACCCAGACCGGTGACACGCGCTACCTGTTGCAGCGCGGCATGCAGCGCCTGCGCCAGACGGAACGCACGGGACTGAAAGCGCTGATGCAAATGGCCCATATCACGCCGGCCCACATGGACACCGACCACATTGGCTTTGGCCTCGGCCCGCGTCTCAACGCCGTGGGACGCCTGGGCGATGCCAACCTGGCGGTAGAATTGCTCACCACCGACGACCGCAGCCGCGCGCGCATCCTGGCGGCCCAACTGGAGGGGCTTAACGGCCGGCGGCGCTTGCTGACCGAGCAGATCTATGCCGCCGCCCAGGAGCAAATCGCGCGGGACCCCGAACGGTTGCTCGGTCCCCACGCGTTGGTGCTCAGCGCGCCGCATTGGCATCCCGGCGTCATTGGTATCGTCGCCAGCCGGCTGGCTGAGGCCTATACGCGCCCCACCGTGCTCATCAGCCAGGGCGAGGACGGGCAAGGGCACGGGTCGGCCCGTTCGGTGCCCGGCGTGGACATCCACGGCGCTATCAGTGCCACCACGTACCTGCTGACGCGCCACGGCGGGCACCCCGGGGCCGCCGGTCTCAGCTTGCCGGTCGAAAACATCCCGGCCTTTCGTCACGCGCTCTCCCGCGCCGTCGACGAGATCTGGGACCGCAGCGTCCAGCCCGGGCTAGAGATCGACGCGGTGCTGCCCTGGTCGCAACTCTCGCTAGAACTGGTGGACACGCTCAACGTCCTGGCCCCGTTCGGCGCGGGCAATCCGCCGGTGGCGCTGTTGAGCCGGGACCTGACGCTGATCTCCCAGCAAGTCTTTGGGCGCGACCGCGCGCACCGTCGCCTCACGGTCCGCGACGCCGAGGGCACGACCCACCCGGTGATTTGGTGGCGCGGGGCCGAAAGCGCACCCCCGGAAGGCGTCTTTGAACTGGCCTACCGGCTCAAAGCCAGCGACTATAAAGGGGAACGTCACCTGCAGATCGAATACCTGGACGCCCGCACCCTGGTCGCGCCGGCGGTCGAGGTGAGCGCGCCGGTCATAAAGGTCATCGACCAGCGCCGGGTCGCGGCGCCCCTGCCAGCGCTGGAGCGCTTGCGCGCCACGGCGGCGCTCCAGGTCTGGGCCGAGGGCGACCCGGCCGCCCCAGCGCCGGCAGCCCGGCGCGACCAGCTAGCGCCGGCCCAGACCCTGGCCATATGGACGCCCCCACCCGGCCCGCGCGAACTGCGCGCGGCCCTGGAGCAAGTCAGCCCCCGCGAGGTCCACCTGTTCAGCGTCCCGGGCACAGGCACCGTTCCCCAGCAGTTCATGCGGCGCCTGGCCGGGCTGATCAAACACACCCTGCGTCACAAGGACGGCCTGGCAGAACTGGAAACATTAGCCGCAGCCAGCGCCCAGCGTGCAGAGACGGTGCGCCAGGGCATCTATTTGCTGGCCACGCGGGGCGACGTGCAAATCCTGCAAGAAGGGGACACGACGATGCAACTGGCGCCGGGGACGGGGAGGCCCGGGGACGAGGACGCCGAGGTCGCAGCCCGGCTGCGCGCGTTGCTGCAAGAGACAGCCGCCTACCGCGCCTACTTTGGCCGCACCGACGCCCAGCGGCTGATCCGTTGACGCAGCAATTCCAAATCTATCATTGCTGGAGCCATTTGTATTTTAACCCGGTTTCGTGGTAAAATGCCAGGTGTCAACCTCTGCGGCTGGGTTGTGTAGCGGGGTATGTGCTGGATCGACGTTCCACGATCAAGTGGTCTTGCCACGAAACGCATCGCAGCTCTACAATTTTTTTGTCAAGGGCCGGATCAAGACCCTGGCCCATCGCTACGTGAACACATATCAAGGGGGGAAGACTGTGGCCGCTATCGATTGGGATTTCCTCATAGCCTGGCTGCTCGCGCCGGGTTTTGGGCTTTTGACCATCCTCTATATCTATCGCCGGGGCTGGAGCCGCATGTCACGGGCGGACCCACCTTGCCTGGCCTATCTAGGCGTGGGTCTGCTGTGGAGTCTGGGCGTCCTGTTTGCCCATCCCCGCATCCGTGACCTGACATTCTTTGTGCCCTTTATTCGCCTGGCGCCCTATCTGCTGGCGGCCAGCCCTGCGCTCCTGCTGCTGGTCACGGCCGACCTGGTGCGCAGCGGACGCCCCCGCTGGTTGTGGCTCCTGATCGTGCCGGCCCTGCTGCTCATCGTGGCAGCCCTGCATGACGGCGCGCTGCGTCCCGGTATGTCGAGCAATCTGGTGTTCGGCGCCCGCCGCTTTGACCGCCAGGGGTTATGGCGACTATTTTTGCTCACGGCCAACCTGGTATCGATCATTACCGCGTTCAAGTTGAGCATTGACTTTTACCGTGAAGGGTGGGGGCTGGTATACCGCAATCGCCTGCGCTACTGGTTCATAGCGCTCGCGCTCATCATGCTGGGAGACCTGATGTCCTCATTGTTTGTCCATCCCAGTATGCTGTTCTACCTGGGTGGGCTGGTGCGGCTATCTGGAGCTACGGTCGCGACGTCCACCTTGCTCATCCCCTACTTGCCCACGACGAACCAGGTGATGCGGGGTTTTCTCAGCATCCTGACCATCGGGCTGCTGACGTTCGGCTTGCTATCGGGCGGCATCCTGACCATCTCGGGCCTGATTCAAGAGAACGAGCAAGCAGCGGTATTGATCAGCACCGCCATCGTGTCCGCTCTTCTGGCTCTGGTATATCTACCTCTGCACCACAAAATACACGCTGCTATCGACACGCTGCTGCTCGGCCACCAGACCGACCTGCGCAACGTGCTAGAAGAATACAGGCACCAAATCAACCAGCAATTGGACCTGCAAGAACTGGCCAGCGTGGTCGTTCGCCTGCTGGCCGGCGCGCTACACCTGGAATCCGAAACACAGGACTCGCTCCTGGTTACCGCCAAGGTCACAGACCAGGCAGCGGTCGCGCTCACACCCATCGCACAGCCTAATCAACCCAAACGCCCCAATCTACTGTGCGTGTCTGATAGCGCTCTGGCAGCCTATTGGCGCGAGAGCCATGAACCGCTGTCCCAGTACGACATCGAGGTCTTGCCCGACTTTGAGGCCGTGCCCTCGGACGAACGGGAGCGCCTATCCCGGTGGGGGACAAAGCTGTACGTGCCGCTACGCACGACGGAACGCCTGGTCGGCGTGCTGGCGCTGGGCGCCAAACGCTCCGGCGCCAGCTACAATGCGGCTGAAATCCGTTTCCTCAAGAGCCTCACCTATCACACAGCCGTTGCCATAGAGCAGGCGCAATTGTTGAGCAATCTCAAGATCGCCAACATACAGCTCACCCGGCTCTCTGACGAATTGGCCCAGGTTAACCGCCGGTTGTACGAGGCAGACCAGCTCAAATCGGGCTTTATCAGCGTCATCACCCACGAGTTACGCAGCCCCTTTGTGCCGCTGGCCTTTTCTCTACAACTCATCGAGCGACATGGCCTCGACCACCTGGCGCCGGAACAGCGGGAACAACTCTCGGTGCTCAAGAAATGTGTCACCGAACTGAAACAAATGGTGGACCACATCATCGCCTTTGCTTCCTTGCTCAGCAAACAAGGCGAACTCAATATGGAGCCCCTTGATCTCAATCAGGTCATCCAGGACACGGTCCAATCCATCCAGCCCATGGCCGAAAGTCGCCAGGTCTCGCTCGACATCCGCATCTGGCCCAGCCTGCCGCAAGTGCTAGGGGACCAGGAACGCATGTCCGAAGCCATCTATCATCTGATTCACAACGCCATCAAGTTCAACAATCCCGGCGGCTGGGTGCGCGTGCGCTGCCAGCCAACCAACGGTGACGTCCAAGTGCGCGTGCAGGATAACGGCGTCGGCGTGCCCCAAGATCGCCTGGACAACCTGTGGAACGCGTTCACACAAATGGCCGACCCGCTGCGACGGGGCGTCGAGGGACTGGGGTTGGGGCTGGCGCTGGTGCGCTATGTGGCAGTGTCACACGGCGGTGAAGTGTGGGCCGAGAGCGTCGAGGGCCAAGGCAGCACTTTTGGATTCCGCGTCCCGGCGCTCAAAAAAGATGCCCAGCGCATCTCCCTCAAGACCAACCGGCAGCCACTGAATCAAGGCTTAGGCTTAAAGCCCAACGTGTTCAACGGCGATACCGATGACCTGTGGAACCCCTGAGCGCCCTTGGGCAATTTGCCCAAATAAAAAGCCCGCCGAATCTGTCAATCTGCCCATAGACGGCGGTGCCCAGTCCGCCTATAATATATCCGTTCGTAAAAATTCTGAATTCCTGGAGTATCAATGATCGTCAATTCGCGCAACCGTCGTCCTAACACCCGTCCACCGGATCGGAGGTCCGGCCTGGTTGGTGCCTGCCTGGACGACGCTTGAACGACGCGTTGACCGAGAGCCCCCCGGACGCTGACCGGGGGGCTTTTTTTGTTGTATGCACTGGAAATCAGACATCTATTTCAGCGATATGAAAGGACGCACCAACATGCCCAAGAAATCAATTCACAAAATCGTACTGGCCTACTCGGGTGGTCTGGATACCTCGGTCATCCTGACCTGGCTCAAGGAAAATTATGGCTGCGAGGTCGTCACCTTTACGGCAGACGTAGGCCAGGAAGAAGAGCTGGACGGGCTGGAGGAAAAGGCTCTCTCTACGGGCGCCAGCCAGGTCTACATCGAGGACCTGCGCCACGAATTTCTGAGCGAGTACGCCTTTCCCACCATGATGAGCGGCGCCATTTACGAGCGCCAATACTTGCTGGGCACCGCGTTCGCCCGCCCCGTCACCGCCAAAAAGCTGGTCGAGATCGCCCAAAAAGAAGGGGCCGACGCCGTGGCCCACGGCTGTACCGGCAAGGGCAACGACCAGGTGCGCTTTGAACTGACGGTCAAGGCGCTGGCGCCCTGGCTACAGGTCGTGGCCCCCTGGCGCGAATGGGACATCAAGGGCCGCGAGGACGCCCTGGCTTATGCCGCTGCGCACCACATTCCGGTCATGAGCAGCTCTAAATCCATTTACAGCCGGGACCGCAACATCTGGCACATGAGCCACGAGGGTGGCGACCTGGAGGACCCGTGGCAAGCCCCACCGGAGGACGTTTACGTGCTGACGGTCTCACCCGAACAAGCACCCGACAAACCGGCCTATCTCGAGATCGACTTTGCGCAAGGCTTTCCCGTGGCCGTCGACGGACAAACCCTGGATCCCGTCCCGCTGCTGTCCACACTGAACAAGATCGGCGGCGCTCACGGCATAGGGCGGGCCGACCTGGTAGAAAACCGGCTGGTTGGCGTCAAGTCGCGCGGCGTCTATGAGAATCCCGGGGGCGCCATCCTGTACAAGGCACACCAGGCGCTAGAGACCCTGTGCCTGGACCGGGACACGCTGCACTATAAACACCTGCTGGCCGAAAAGTTTGCCGAGTTGGTCTATTATGGCCAATGGTTCACGCCGCTGCGCGAGGCGCTGTGGGCTTTTACCCAAAAGACCCAGGAAAAAGTGACGGGCACGGTGCGCCTCAAACTCTACAAAGGACAAACCATCCTGGCCGGCTGCAAGTCACCCTATTCCCTATATCGTAAAGACCTGGCCACCTTTGGCGAGGACGACGTGTACGATCAGGCAGACGCCCAGGGGTTCATCAACCTGTTTGGGTTGCCGATGCAGGTACAAGGGATGCTAAAAGCATGAAACTGTGGGGCGGACGATTCGACAAACCCAGCGACGCGCTGATGCAGCGCTACAACGCTTCCATCGGCTTTGACTGGCGCCTGTACGCGGCCGACATTCAGGGCAGCGCGGCTTATGCCCGTGCGCTGGCGCAGGTGGGGGTCCTGACAAAAGACGAACTGGCCCAGATGCTGGACGGCCTGGCACAAGTGCGTCGCGAATTTGAACAAGAAAAATTCGAGGTCGCGCCGGCGGACGAGGATATCCACACCGCCGTCGAGCGGCGGCTGCACGAGTGTATCGGCCCCCTGGCGGGCAAACTGCACACGGGCCGCAGCCGCAATGATCAGGTCGCCACCGACCTGCGCCTGTTTGTCCTGGACGCCGCCGGGCAGGTCGAGCAGGACCTCGCGGCGCTGCAAGGCGCGCTGGTCGACCAGGCCGCAGCGCACCTGGACCTGCTCATGCCGGGTTACACGCATCTGCAGCAGGCCCAGCCGGTGCTGTGGAGCCACTGGATCATGTCCTACTTTTGGATGCTGGCGCGGGACGTCCAGCGCCTGATCGACTGGCGCCGGCGAGCGGCCCGTTCTCCGTTGGGCGCCGGGGCGCTGGCGGGAACCCCCCTGGCCATCGACCGGGCCGCGCTGGCCGCTGAACTGGGGCTGGCCGCCCCTTGTGAGAACAGCATCGACGCCGTCAGCGACCGGGACTTTGTGGTCGAGTTCTTGTTTTGCGCCGCGCTGATCCAAGTGCACCTGAGCCGGTTGGCCGAGGACCTGATCCTCTTTTCGAGCCAGGAATTCGGCTATGTCACTCTCGATCAGGCCTATGCCACCGGTTCCAGCCTGATGCCGCAAAAGATCAACCCGGACGCGCTAGAGCTGGCGCGGGGCAAGACCGGACGGCTCGTCGGTCACCTCACCGGATTGTTGACCACGCTCAAAGGGCTGCCTTCTGCTTACAACAAGGACCTGCAAGAAGACAAAGAGCCGCTGTTCGACACGCTGAACACGCTGGCGCTGACGTTGCCGGTGCTGACCGGCGTCATAC
>CAZSJU010000123.1:0-9755 GCA_964607235.1 uncultured Anaerolineae bacterium
GTATTGATCAAGCGACAAGGGAGCTTATGCCACAAGACAAGATCGTCGTGCGCGGCGCGCGCGAGCACAACCTGAAAAATATCGACGTCGAGATCCCTCGCGACAAGATGGTGGTCATCACGGGCCTCTCTGGTTCGGGCAAGAGCTCGCTGGCCTACGACACCATCTATGCCGAGGGCCAGCGGCGTTATGTCGAGAGCCTGTCGGCCTATGCCCGGCAGTTCCTGGGCCAGATGGAAAAGCCCGACGTGGACCAGATCGATGGCCTCAGCCCGGCTATTTCGATTGACCAGCGCGGCATGTCGCACAACCCGCGCTCGACCGTGGGCACTGTGACCGAGATTTATGACTATTTGCGGCTGCTTTACGCCCGCGCCGGTACCCCGCACTGCCCGCAGTGTGGCCGAAAAGTGGTGCGCCAGAGCGCCCAAGAGATCGTCGAGGCCACGCTGCGTATGACGCCTCGCTCGCGGTTGCAGATCCTGGCGCCGCTGGTGCGCGACCGCAAGGGCCACCACCAGGCCATCTTTGAGGACGTGCGCAAGGCCGGTTTTGTGCGGGTGCGCGTCGACGGCCGGGTTTACGATGTAGACCAAGAGATCGAGCTCGATCGTTACAAGATGCATACCGTCGAAGCGGTGGTGGACCGCTTGATTGTGCCGGACCTGACGGAGCGGACAGACGAGGACGAATCGGAATCATTCCGCTCGCGCCTGACCGACTCGGTCGAGACGGCCTTGCGCCTGGGCGATGGGCAAATCATTGTCAACGACGTGACCGACCGGGCGACGCCTCAGGACCTGCTCTTCTCGGAGCATTTTGCGTGTCCCTATTGTGGCATCAGCCTGCCCGAGATCGAACCGCGCACCTTTTCCTTCAACAGCCCCCACGGAGCGTGCCCCGATTGTCAGGGACTGGGCACGCGCCTGGAGGTGGACCCTGACCTGGTCATCCCTAACCAGGAACTGAGCCTGCAAGAGGGCGCCATCGTGCCCTGGGATGGCAGCCGGGACAAAGAGGAGAACTATTACTGGCAACTGTTGAAAAGCATGTCGAACCACTTTGACGTGCCGCTGGACGTCCCGCTGCGCGAACTCACGCCGGATCAGCGCCAGTTAATCTTGTACGGCAGCGGCGACGCACGGATCACCGTGCATTATCGCAACCGCCAGGGGCGTTATCGTCAATACGAGACCAGCTATGAGGGCGTGGTGTCCAACTTGCAGCGGCGCTATCGGGAGACGGGCTCGGACTATATGCGGAGCAAGATTGAAGGGTACATGACGCCCCATCCCTGCTCGACCTGTGGCGGCGCACGTTTGCACCCGGTGGCGCTGGGCGTGACCATCGCGGACAAGACGATCAGCGAGGTCGCGGCGATGCCGGTCTCGCAGACGTTGGCCTGGGTTGGGACGTTGCAAGGGACCGATTCGGCCGGTGAGCAAGGCGCTCCGCTGCCCCTGACCGAGCGTCAACGCATCATCGCGCGCCAAATTTTAAAAGAGATCCACGCGCGCTTGCAGTTCATGACCAACGTGGGCCTGGATTACCTGACGCTGAGTCGCTCCGCTGCCACGCTGGCGGGCGGAGAGGCGCAGCGCATCCGCCTGGCGACCCAGATCGGTTCGCAGTTGATGGGCGTACTGTACGTGCTGGATGAGCCCAGCATCGGCTTGCACCAGCGCGACAATGCGCGCTTGATTCGCACGTTGCAGGGTATGCGTGATCTGGGCAACACTTTGCTGATCGTAGAGCACGACGACGCCACCATCCGGACTTCTGACTGGGTCATCGACCTGGGACCTGGCGCGGGGGAGCACGGGGGTGAGATTGTGTTCGCCGGGCCGGTCGAGGCGCTCTTGAAAGATGAAAAGTCCATCACGGGCGCTTATCTGTCGGGCCGGCGGCGCATCGAGGTGCCCGAGACGCGCCGCAACGGTAATGGGCAGGCGTTGGTTTTGCGCGGCGCGCGAGAGAACAACCTAAAGGGTATCAGTGTGCGTGTGCCTCTGGGCAAGCTGGTGTGTATCACCGGTGTTTCGGGTTCGGGCAAGAGCACATTGTTGATCGAGGTGCTTTACAAGCGGCTGGCGCAACTGCTTCACGGCTCGCGCGAAAAGGCCGGGGCGCACGAGGGGGTCGAGGGGGTCGAGCACATTGACAAGATTATCAATATCGACCAGAGTCCCATCGGTCGTACGCCACGCTCCAACCCGGCTACCTATACCACATTGTTTACGGCGATCCGCAAATTGTTCGCCGATTTGCGCGAGAGCAAGGTGCGCGGTTATCAAAAGGGCCGTTTTTCTTTTAACGTCAAGGGGGGGCGTTGCGAGGCCTGCCAGGGGCAGGGACAGCTCCAAATCGAGATGCAGTTTTTACCCGATGTGTATGTCCCCTGCGACGTGTGTCACGGTGCACGCTATAACCGCGAGACGTTGCAAATTCGCTTCAAGGGCAAAAACATCGCCGAGGTGCTCGATATGACGGTGGACGATGCAGCCGAGTTTTTCGCCAACGTCCCGCGTATCGTGCAAAAGCTGGAGACGCTGCAGGACGTGGGCCTGGGCTATATCAAGCTCGGCCAGCCGGCCACGACGCTCTCGGGTGGTGAGGCGCAACGCATCAAGTTGAGCCGCGAGCTCTCCAAGCGGGCCACGGGCCAGACGCTATACGTACTGGACGAGCCTAGTGTGGGATTGCACGCCGCCGACGTGCACAAGCTGCTGGAAGTGCTGGACCGCCTGGTAGAGGCCGGTAACACGGTCGTCATCATTGAGCACCAGCCGGATATCATCAAGGTCGCGGATTGGCTCATCGACCTGGGGCCGGAAGGCGGCGAGGCCGGCGGCTATATCGTGGCCCAGGGCACGCCGGAGCAGGTCGCCCAGGTGAAGGACAGCTACACCGGGCAGTTTCTCACAAAGGTCCTACAGCTTGAGCGCAGAGAAGAAAGATAAAACCCTGCATCTTGTCTCTGTGTTGAAATTTTCAAAGCGTCATCGACTCGCCCGGTTGCAGAATATGGACCTTGGTGTTGGGTGCCGCTCTTTTCGCATAGTTAGCAAAGGTGTAGGGCGGGTCGTTAAAATAGCTCATGCGGCTCCACATCTTGCCCAGGGGACGAAAGGTTCCCCAGTGGATGGGCAAAGCCCTGCGGGGTCGTAACAGGGTTAAGGCCTGAGCCGCGTCGTGGGGGGTCATATGATCGCCGCGCAGGGTGGGGCCGTATCCCCACACCGGCAGCAGGGCCAGGTCAATGTCAAAGGTGCTGCCCAGCTCGGCCATCTCGGTAAACAAGGACGTATCACCGGCAAAGTAGATCGTGCTGCTGCCCCGAATGATAAACCCGGCACAAGAAGCCAGGGATGAGAACGCGGCCAGGGTACCACTGTGCACTGCTGGCACGGTGATGACCTCTACTTTGCCCACCATGCAACTCTGCCACGGGTGCATCGTGTGTACTCGGTGTGAGAGCCGCGTGCGCAGATAGCTGCCGGTGCCTTGGGGCGCGATCATGGTGGTGGAAGAGATGCGACGCAAAGAAGGCATGTCGGCGTGGTCCATGTGCAAGTGTGACAAGAGTACGGCCGAAATGTCTTGGGTCGTCAGGTCATCGTCGGGCGCACGCGCCGTGTCACGACGCAGGTGCCAGACGCGGTCGCGCAAGAGCGGGTCGGTGATCAAGGCCACGCCGTCCATTTCTACATAGACCGTCGCATGTCCCACAAACGTCACGTGGCAGGTGTCGTGGCTCGCGCCGGATTGTTGCGCTCTGATTTGTGTCCCACAGTTGCCTCGCGCGGCCTTGCAAGAGAGAGGCCGGGATAAAAGCTGGGGCGGTGCGACGTGTGGGCGAAACGCGCGCGCGCGCCGGTATTGATTGGGGCGCACGGCGGGTTGGGATCCGAGAAAGGCATGTAGAAACGCGCTATCGGGACGGAATGCTCGGTTGTGCTGAGACGAGTCGAGTTGAGCGTCGGGTGGATACCCCGTAAAGGCTTCCAAAAACGCGGTGTGAGGTCGGAACGCGGCTTCACTCATAGGGCTAGTCGTCCCCTAGCAGTAACAGCAGCGCACCCGCGCCCTCCAACAGAGGGCTCTTGCCGGTCACTTTGCCTACCCGCCGGTCCTCGCCGTCCGGCACGTCGACATAGATTTCGCCGTGTTTGTCCACGCTGCCGGCGCGCCGGTCGCGCCCGAGTTTCACCTCACGGTACACCTCCCCCTTGCGGTTGACATACCCTGCTTTTTGGTCGGGGCGCATGGCGCGGTGACGATAGACCTCGCCCTCCCGCGTCACGTGACCTAGCCGTTTGTCGGGTGCGTGAGGAATGTGGCGGTAAATATTGCGCTCCTCGTCCACGTGTCCTACGCGTTCATCTTCTCGGTTGGGCATGCTGCGATAGATGTCTCCCATTTTTCCCTCCTATAGGTTTACGCATTATTGTACTATAATCGCCGCACAAATGGAATAAAGCACGCGTAAAAACCAATCCATCGGGCATAGATGATCTCGTCAACACTTGATCATTGCCCCTAAACTGGATTTGGTCTTTCTGGCGTGTTGGTGTACAATTTTCTAGTGGCTCGGCCACCTGCGGAAGAAAGGCAACGTTTCAAATCTGGCGCTTTTGTTTTGCTTGCGTTATACTTGTCCTTGATGATCTCCTTTAGGCTGAATGGCACGCCTGGGGAGCGCGCGAATAGGTGGTGGATGGAGAATGAGTGTCGCAACAGGAGATAAATGATGTCTCAGACAAGTGAACTACGGCTTTTGTTGGCGGATGACAGCGCCGAAACGCGCGAGTACCTAAGCAAGCTGCTACAGTTTGAACCCCAAATCGAACTGGTGGGATTGGCCGGTAACGGCAAGCAGGCGGTTGAACTGGCGCGTGAGACCAAGCCGGATTTGATCTTGATGGATATCAACATGCCGGTGATGGATGGTATCACGGCAACTGAAATCATTTTCAAGGAAATGCCATCTGTCCGGGTGGTGATGATGTCGGTGCAGAGCGAGATGGCCTATCTGCGCCGGGCGATGCAGGTGGGCGCCCGTGAATTTCTCATCAAACCCTTTACCCACGAGCAACTGATGAACATCCTGGGTCAGGTCAGTACTCTCGAGGCCACTCCCTCTGAAGCGGCCCCTGGCGCGTCGATGCCTGGGGGGCGGGCTGCGGCGATGCAGCCGGTCAAGACCGGCACGCTGGTCACTGTCTTTAGCCCACGCGGCGGAGCGGGCTGTAGCACTGTGGCGCTCAATTTGGCCATCGTGCTGCAGGGGCAACGCAAGGCCGGTGTCTTGCTCATGGATGGTAATCTGCGTTTTGGCGCGCTGGACGTCATGCTCAACTTGCAAATCTCCCGCAGCATCATTGACCTGTTGCCTTCGCTGGACGACAGCGAACCCGAGTTGTTGCACGCCGCTACATTGCCCCACACTTCTGGCATCCGCTTGTTGGCCGCTCCTCCCAGTCCCGAGATGGCTGATATGGTATCGGTTCAGCAACTGCAGCGCATCATCGCCCTGGCGCGGCGGCGCTACGAGTATGTCGTGGCGGACCTGGGTTCCTGTCTGGATGATCGCGCTTTGGGTTTTATGGACGTCGCAGATCAGATTGTGGTGCTCATCACGCCCGATATTCCTGCCATCAAGAACGCACGTCTCTTTTTAGAGGTAACCCGGGATCTCGAGTACGATATGGATGATGTTTTGTTAGTGTTGAACCGGGCCGACCCGCGTGGCGGGATTACGGCCGAGGCCGTCGAACGGCACATCAAGCACCCGGTCGTGCTTAGCTTGCCTGATGTCCCCCGCGTAGCGATGGCCGCGATTAACCGTGGGGTGCCCCTCGTCTTTTATGAGCGTGAGGTGCAAAAGGATATGCCGTTGACGCGAAAGTTACTATCCTTGGCTGACAAAGTCCCCGAACCGGGTATGGTTTTGCCCCAAGAGGCAGCCGATGACCAAGAAGCACAGCCCCCGGAACGGCTGCCAGACAAGGCGCCGGCCACGGAACCTCAGAAGAAAGGGTTGCTGGGTGGGTTATTCAAGTGGGGCCGCTGAGCGTTATGCGAGACGATCGCGTCGGCGCGGGTCAAGCGCGTAAAGGGCTGGTTATCTATTCATAGATTGCTTGCGACATTCAAGTTTTTGTGCTACATTTAATCGCGAACGAGCGTCCCTTACCAGTGCTGGTCTGTGGGCACCGATGCAGCTTTTGAGGTGAGCAAAGGTATAAACTATGAGCAAAAAAATCCTGATTGTAGATGACGATCTGGAAAGTCTGAAATTAATCGGTTTGATGCTTCAGCGACGAGGGTACGAGATCATTGTCGCCCAGGATGGCAGCCAGGCATTGGAAAAGGCAGAGATCGAGGACCCTGAACTGGTCATTTTGGATGTCATGATGCCGGGTATGGATGGATATGAGGTATGCCGGCAGTTACGTGCCAGTTCCACGTTGGCCCATTTGCCGGTCATCATGTTTACTGCCAAGACGTTGGTGGGGGACAAGGTAGCGGGTTTTCAAGCGGGCGCTGACGATTATTTGACTAAACCTATCCATCCTGCCGAGCTGGTTTCCCACGTGGAGGCGTTGCTACAGCGCTCGGAACAAGCGTTGACTGCGGCCCGTCGGACGCCCCGGGCGCGCACTATAGGCGTCATTGGGGCCAAAGGTGGCGTAGGCACTTCTACTTTGGCGGTCAATCTGGCTGTGGCGGCTGCTCAGCACAAAGAAGGGCAGGCAGACGTGATGCAGGTCAATGTTGTCGAACTGCGCACGGGTTTGGGCAGCGTGGCTTTGCTGCTTGGTCATCCCCTTGAGGAGGATGTGACAGCTTTGGCGGCTCACAACCCGGACAGCCTGAATCGAAAAACGTTGGAGAGCCAGATTGTATCTCACAGCAGTGGCGTGCATTATCTGCCGGCGCCGCTGCAGCCTGCCAGTAGCCAGGGCTATTTGACGGCCGCTCACGTAGACGCGATGCTGAATTGTATGGACGCCAACGCGGACTTTTTATTCTTGGACCTTGGCAGCTTGTTGGACGAGGCGACCCGCCATGCCCTGATGCGTTGTGATGTTGTGGTGCTGGTCGTCGAGCCTGAGCATCTTTGCCTCAAGTTGGCAAAGGCGCTGCTAGACGAGTTGGACGCTTTCGATGCACCGCCCAGTGACGTGCGTGTTGTGTCCATCGAGCGGAGAGCGCCGGGGGGGGCGTATGCAAAAGCCCACATAGAGAGCATGCTGGGCCAAAAATTGGATCACATTATTACATACGCCCCCGACATCGTGCGCCAGGCTGTCGAAGCAGGGGACCCTATTGTCTTGTTGCAGCATGACAGTGCCATCGCTCAGCAACTATGTGAGTTGAGCCGCGCACTGATAGCATGAATGATCGGATGATCGGCGCTACACCATGCTGAGGTTTATGGGGGGCCCCCATGCCAACTTTGAACCCAACATCACAGGATAACAAGATGATCGCTAACGCATCAATACAACCTTTTGACTTTGCGGAACTTACCCCGGAAAGACAGGCAAAGTTGCTAGAGCGGTATGAGCGCATCATTGAGCTGAGTCGTCACCTCAACTCGGTGTTAGAGCTGCCGCTTTTGCTTCAGCTTATCATAGAGGCCGCGCGTGAACTCACGGACAGTGAGGCGAGTTCGATTTTGCTCGTTGACCGCAGGTCAGGGGATCTCTACTTTGAGGCTGCGACTGGTAAAGATAGCAAAGAGTTGATGCGGGTCGTCGTGCCTATGAGCAACAGTATTGCGGGATGGGTTGTGAAGCATGGCGAATCGTTGCTGATTGAAGATGCGCAAAAAGATGACCGTCACTTTCAAAAGAGTGACAATGAGCTTGCTTTTACTACCCGTTCTCTGATTGCGGTGCCGTTGGCCGTAAAAGGGCAGGTCATTGGCGTGTTGGAGGCGCTTAACAAGGCGGGGGATCAGACTTTTGACGAGGATGATGGTAATTTGCTGTTGACGATGGCTTCTCAAGCCGCTGTAGCCATAGAAAATGCGCGTTTGTTTCAGCAAAATGACCTCATTTCCGAGATGGTGCATGAACTGCGCACCCCCTTGACGGCGATTTTGGCATACTCTGACATGCTGCTTGGGACGTCCATTTCTGAGGAACAGCGTGTCCAATTTCTAGAGACGATCCGAACCGAGACGGAACGTTTGACGCACATGACCAACAACTTTCTCGATCTGGCCCGGCTTTCATCTGGACGTGCGACGTTGGTTCGATCTGAAGTCAATATGGCCAAGGTGGTGCAGATGGCTGTAAACGTCGTGCGCCCCCAAGCGGTCAGCCGTGGCATCCGTATCTCAGTGCGTGCCTCTCGTGACTTGCCCCCCGTTCGTGGTGACGAACAACGGCTGCATCAAGTAGTCCTCAATTTGGTAAGCAACGCTGTCAAGTACAACAATCCAGACGGTAGCGTGACGGTGACCGTGACCGTCGATGATAGAGATGCGGGATATGTTCGCGTCGCGGTCAGCGATACCGGGCGGGGGATTTCCAAAGAGCACCAGACCCATCTGTTTGAAAAATTCTTCCGCGTGCCTGACGCTGAGGGATATGCTCAGGGGACAGGCCTGGGCCTCTCTATCGCCAAGCAAATCGTCCAGTTTCATGGAGGAGAGGTTACGGTAGACAGTGAGCTTGGCGTTGGCTCTACTTTTTCTTTTACCATTCCCATCTTACAGCAAGACCGTTAAACGCGGTCCCTCACATCTCTATCAACACTTTCAAAGTGCCCTTGACGGATGCTCTTTCCATTGCCTTTACTCCCTCGTCCAGAGGGTAGTGTGCGTGGATCAAGGGGGCGACATCTACCAGATTTTGGTCTAATAGGCGCAGCGCCGGTGTGAACGGTCCGCAGCGCGAACCAATAATTTGCACCTCGTCCACGGCGATTTCAGAGAGATCGATGTGTGCCAGGCCGTGATAGGTGCTCTTGAGCACCAGCTTGCCCCGAGGTCGGAGGATGTGCTGCGCCGTCTTGAACCCGGCGGGTGTACCGGTGGCTTCGACCACTATATCCGCCTCGATTTCAGGGACGCTGGACGACCGGTCTGTCAAGAGCGTATCAATTCCACGAGCCGCCAATAGATCCAGTTTTTCCTGGTGATGGCCGATGACGGTCAAGCGACAACCTGTCAGTGCCAACACCTGGGCGACCAGTTGTCCCAGCTTACCGTCTCCCAGCACGACGACCCGCTCGCTGGGCCGGATATGGATTTGATCGGTGATCTCTAGTGCGGCGGCCAGTGGTTCAGTGAACACTGCCTGCGCGTCGCTCACGGTGTCGGGCACGGGATACAAGTTTGCCACGGGTAACGTGAGCAAGTCGGCAAAGGCGCCGTCGCGCCCGCGTATGCCCAGAGCGGTGCGCGCGCGGCAATGAGTCGCTAATCCGGCGCGACAGAGGGCACAAGCGCCACAGGGCACGTTGATCTCCCCTACGACGCGGCGCCCTACCCAACTGGGAGCGCTAGGGCAGGCCTCTACTTGCCCTACGAATTCGTGACCAGGCACACCCTGAAAATTGGCATACCCGCGCAAGAGTTCCAGGTCGGTGTTACAAATGCCTGCCTGTCGCACGCGTATCAGTGCCTCTCCGGGAGGTAGCGTGGGGACACTGGGTGAAGGATAGTCTTTTCTTAACGTCAAGCTGTCTTTGAGAACCAGTGCGCGCATCTTTTTCCTTTCTTTGGCAAGTTGTGATTT
>CAZSJU010000124.1:0-9723 GCA_964607235.1 uncultured Anaerolineae bacterium
GACCCAGAGGTAAAGATTTGCGTTTGGCGCGGGTATGTGGTAGAATCGCCAGTCGATTGTGTGGTGTCTCTATGCCACGCAAATAATTAAACACGTCCTTGGACCGTCAAAAATGTGCCAGGGTATCACAGCCGGCTGGTCCTTTGATGGGATGAAGAGGGCGGACGTTAAAAACATGGTGTTAAGGAGGTTTGTAAATGGCTGTAGTGACGATGAAACAACTTTTGGAGACCGGGGTCCATTTTGGCCACCGGACGCGGCGCTGGAATCCCAAGATGAAGCCCTACATTTTTACCGAGCGCAATGGGATTCACATCATTGACTTGCAACAAACCGTTGTCGCCTTGGGTAAAATCTATGCCTTTGTCCGCGAAACGGTAGCCGAGGGCGGTACGATCCTGTTCGTGGGAACCAAGCGACAAGCCCAGGAAACCATCGAGCAGCAGGCACAGCGTTGTGGTATGCCTTATGTGAATCAGCGTTGGTTGGGTGGGACGTTGACCAACTGGCGCACCATCCGTAGCCGCATCGAGTACCTGGACGAGTTGGAAGCGCGACGGGACCGGGGAGAATTTGATCTGTTAAAGAAAAAAGAAGCCCTGGGCTTGACGCGCCAGATCGAAAAGCTTAATCACCGCCTGGGAGGCATTCGCAAGATGCGCGACGTGCCTGACTTGTTGTACGTGGTGGACGTGCATCGCGAGGCCACGGCCGTGCACGAGGCCGGCATTCTAAAGGTGCCGATCATCGCCCTGGTGGATACCAACTGTGACCCTGATCTGATTGACTATATCATCCCTTCGAACGATGATGCGATTCGTGCCATCAAGCTCATCACCACCAAGATAGCGGACGCGGTGCTTGAGGGCATTGCGATGCGCAAGGTGACGCCTGAACTCGAAGAGGAGATGGCAGAAGCTTTTATGGATGAGGATGAGCGTTATCTGGGTGAGGCCACGTTGGCCAAGTTGCGCGCGGGGGAGCTAGAGTTTTCTCAAGAGGAAGAAGAGCAAGCCGAAGCGGAAGACACGCCGGAGGCATCTGCCCCTGAAGAGGAAACACTAGTAGAAGAAGTGGCTGAGGCCGAGTCGGAAACGGAAACAGAGCCGGAAACAGAAGCACAGGCAGAATAAGGAAGGAAAGCTTACCTTGGAGATAAAAGTCGAACTGATTAAAGAACTGCGCGAGCAAACAGGCGCAGGGGTGTTGGATTGCCGCAAGGCGTTAATCGCTGCCAAGGGAGACTTGGAAAAAGCGAGCGCCCATCTGCGTGAAAAAGGTCTGGTCGCCGCGGCCAAAAAGGCGGGGCGCGAGGCGAGTGAAGGTCTCGTCGAGGCCTATGGGCATCCCGGCGGACGGGTGGGCGTGTTGGTCGAAGTGAACTGTGAGACGGACTTTGTCGCCCGCACCGGCGAATTTGAGACCTTTGTTCACGACGTCGCCTTGCACGTCGCAGCGATGTCACCGCTCTATCTTTCGGTGGAGGATATTCCTCAAGAGCATCTGGAAGCAGAGAAGGCAATCTATCGCAATCGGGCTTTGCAGGAAGGCAAGCCTGAGGATATCGTGGAGCGGATTATAGAAGGCCGCTTGAAAAAGTTTTACTCGGAAACGTGCCTTTTGGAACAACCCTTTGTGCGGGATGACAGCATCATTATGAAGGACCTGGTCAAGCAAAAGATCGCAGAACTCAAGGAAAATATTGTCATTCGGCGCTTTGTCCGTTACGAGTTGGGGCAGCACGTCGAAGAGTAGTTAGAGCCGGGTGATTGGAAACAGTCACCCGCTTTTTTTGAGGGTGTGATGACTGTACCCAAGTACAAACGAGTTTTGCTAAAATTGGGAGGCGAGGCGCTGGCCGGGCCAGGTGGACGAGGGATCAGCCCGCATATGGCCGAAGAGGTGGCTGCCAAGGTCAAGACTGTATGTGACCACGACGTAGAAGTGACGTTGGTCATGGGCGCTGGTAATCTGTGGCGCGGTAAGGATGGTCTAGCCCACGGCATGGAACGGGCCACAGCCGATCACATTGGGATGCTGGCCACGGTGATGAACTCGCTGGCGCTGCGCGACGCGTTGGAACGCCTCGGCGTGGCGACGCGGGTGCAGAGCGCCATCGAGATGCGCACTGTGGCGGAACCCTTTATTCGCCTGCGGGCGATACGTCACCTGGAAAAAGGTCGGGTTGTCGTCATTGGCGCTGGCACCGGCAATCCTTACTTTACCACCGACACGGCTGCAGCTTTGCGGGCTATGGAAGTGAACGCCGAGGTGCTTATCAAAGCGACCAAGGTGGATGCGGTATACGAAGAAGACCCCCACGTGAATCCGTCAGCGCGTCGCTTTGAGCATCTCACTTATATTGATGCTTTAAACATGCGCGTGGGCGTTTTGGACAGTACAGCGATCTCGCTGTGTATGGACAACGACCTGCCTATTATCGTGGTAGACTTGTGGCAGCCCAACAGTATCGAACGCGCAGTTATGGGAGAATCCATCGGCACCATCATCTCCCGCTAAAAGATCGTCCTGTACAAGGTTTATGCCAGCAACTCTGGTTCGTTCGGGCCGTGCATTGACCGGTTGGGGATATAGGGGAGGTAAAGACAATGATCCGAGAACTATTGCGCGAGACTGAAGGTCGGATGAAAAAAGCCATCGAGGCATTCGAGACCGATCTGATGAGTATCCGCACCGGCCGCGCTTCACCGGCGTTGGTGGAGCGTTTGAATGTAGAATACTATGGCACGCCGACGCCGCTTAATCAATTGGCGACCATTTCAGCACCTGAGCCACAATTGCTCGTCATCCGGCCCTATGATCCTGGCTCTTTGCGCGATATCGAACGGGCTATTTTGTCTTCGGATTTGAGCCTGACGCCCAATAATGATGGCAAGCTCATTCGCTTGGCGATCCCATCGCTTACCGAAGAGCGTCGCTTGGAAATGGTCAAGCTGGTTCATCGGCGAGCCGAGGAAGCCAAAGTCGCGATTCGCAACTGTCGGCGTGACGCATTAGAAGACTTGCGCGAATTTGAAAAGGAAAAGTTGGTCACCGAAGACGACTTTTACTC
Source organism: uncultured Anaerolineae bacterium (assembly GCA_964607235.1). Lineage (GTDB taxonomy): Bacteria > Chloroflexota > Anaerolineae > S140-20 > S140-20 > CAZSJU01. The sequence continues at coordinate 3,074 of CAZSJU010000124.1, forward strand.
TGGACGCGATGACTTGCAAGATTTGACCGCCAAGTATAACGAACGAGTGGAAGAAATCGAGGAACGCAAGGAACAGGAGATCAAACATATCTGAGCATAAACCTATTTAGGCGAACCTCATGACAGCTTTTAGAAAAGATTTAAACATTCCTCACCATCTGGCGATCATTATGGATGGCAACGGCCGTTGGGCCAAGGCGCGGGGTCTGCCGCGTTTGGCCGGGCATCGGGCCGGGACGGAAAATCTGCGCCGGATTCTGCGCGCGTGCGTCGATTTGGGCATCAAGGTGTTGACCATCTATGCCTTTTCCACAGAAAACTGGGAGCGCCCGATCAACGAGGTGCGTGGCTTGATGAGCATCCTGGAACGGGTGATCGATCGCGAGTTGGAAGAGTTGGACGGTAACGGTGTGCGCATCCGTCACTTGGGCCAGTTGGAAGGGGTCTCGGAACGGCTGCAGCGCAAGATTCAACACGCGCTTGAATTCACCGCCCACAACGACCGGTTGATCCTGAACGTGGCCTTTAACTATGGCGGGCGGGCAGAGATCGTCGACGCGGTCCGGCAAATCATCGCCGATGGTTTGCCCTCGGAGCAGGTCGATGAGGAGGTGCTGAGTCGTTACCTTTATACCGGTGGTTTGCCTGACCCTGATCTGATTATCCGTACCAGTGGCGAGTTGCGTGTCAGCAACTTTTTGATCTGGCAGGCGGCATACGCCGAATATTATGCGACACCGACTTTTTGGCCTGATTTTGACCGGGATGAACTGATCAAGGCCTTGGAACACTATAGCCAGCGAGAACGGCGATTCGGTGGACTTGAGACTTGAAGCAACCCCTGTGGCTTGTACGCACCATTAGTAGTGCGGTTCTTATCCCCTTGGCGTTGGGTGCGGTTTATGTAGGCGGGTGCCTGTTTTCCCTGGTTGCCTTGCTAGTCCTCGGTTGGGCCGCTTTGGAGTTTGTCCGCTTGATGGAGCGGGGCGGATATCACCCGGCGTTGCTCTTTACCTGGGGATTTGTTTTTATAGGCTGGCTGGTCGCTATCGAACCGTCCGATGTCTGGTTGCGCCCTGCAATGACAGGTCTGTTGGGCGGTTCATTGGTGTGGCAAATGTTTCAACCGCAACGCACTGCCCCATCGGCTGATTGGGCCTTGACAGTCGTGGGGGGCTTGTACATCGGTTGGATGGGGGGCCACCTGGTTGCCTTGCGTCAGGTTCCTGAAGGTCTCAAGTGGACATTGTTACCCTTGCTCATCACCTGGTGCGCCGATAGCGGTGCGTACTTGGTCGGCTCAAATTGGGGACGGCGCAAGCTCGCGCCCCGCCTGAGTCCCGGCAAGACGTGGGAAGGTACGGTCGGGGGCTGGTTGACCGGCGTCATTGTGGGCGGCATCCTGGCTGCGTGGTTCGGATTGGGTGCGGTGCATGGAGCGGCGCTGGGCGTCTTGCTAGGGATCGTTAGCCCGCTGGGAGACCTGGGCGTTTCGATGTTCAAACGTCAGGTAGGGGCCAAGGATTCCAGCCACTTGATTCCGGGACACGGCGGCATGTTGGATCGTATTGATAGTCTTCTCTTTACCGTTGCCATCAGTTATTACTATGTGCAGTGGGTCATTTTTGCCCAAGTTATGGTTGACTAGCTTGCACAAGAGTGTTATAATTTGGTTGAACGTTTATGTCGAGTGCGCCCCAGCGAATCGCGGGGTCCAGAGTGTTCCCTCATTGACCAATCCAGTTTCTACCCCCAAAAGTCATTTTTTTGACCTCGTCCTGGTTTAACGAGAATTCGGGATGCTGGTGTAGGTAGTTATTTGAAGATAGAGACGTTGGACAAGATATAGATGACTTGTCTGATGAGTGCGCCTGATGCACGATGTTTGTGTCTTGATGGACCTCGATAGGACTTGGTGATCACTTTTTTTCCGGTGTGCTTTAAAAGTTAAAGTGATGGCGTTTCCTTTGTCTCACGTTTGGGCTTCCGTGAAGCAAAGGGGTGTACTATTTTAATATGGGAGATTGACCCGTGGACATTGCAGAGCTTGAAAGTAAAACACTGAGTGAGTTAAGAGACCTGGCTAGGGATATGGAGGTCTCGGGCTACAGCCGACTCAAAAAAGAAGATCTTGTGTTACGCTTGTTGCGTGCACATGCAGAGCAGCAAGGATTGATTTTTGGCGGCGGCGTGCTCGACGTCATTGATGACGGCATCGGATTTTTGCGCTCGGACCATTATTTACCGGGTCCGGAGGACGTGTATGTGTCCCAGTCGCAGATTCGTCGCTTTAGTCTGCGCACCGGTGACATGATTGTGGGACAGGTGCGCCCTCCCAAAGAGAATGAAAAGTACTTTGGGCTGCTGCGTGTCGAGGCTGTCAACGGCGTGGATCCCGAGTTGGCCAAAGACCGGGCCCGTTTTGACCGGTTAACGCCCATTTTCCCCGAAGAGATGTTTGACTTGGAGACCCGCAGTGACATCTTGTCCACGCGCATGCTCAACTTGATCGCCCCGATCGGTCGCGGGCAGCGTGGTCTGATCGTCTCACCGCCCAAGGCAGGCAAGACCACTGTCCTCAAGCAAGTGGCCAACGGCATTACTACCAACTATAACGACGTGCACCTTATGGTCTGTCTTATCGGTGAGCGTCCCGAAGAGGTGACCGATATGGACCGCTCTGTGGACGCCGAGGTCATCAGCTCGACGTTCGATGACCCGGTGCAGAGTCACGTGCGCGTGGCCGAGATGGCGTTGAACCGCGCCAAACGGCTGGTCGAGATCGGACGGGATGTGGTGATCTTGCTCGACTCGATCACGCGTCTATCGCGCGCCTACAACCTGGTCGTGCAACCCAGTGGACGCACGTTGTCCGGTGGCCTGGACCCGGCCGCGCTCTATCCGCCCAAGCACTTTTATGGCGCCGCTCGCAACATCGAAGAAGGCGGCAGCCTGACCATCATCGCCACCTGCCTGGTGGACACGGGCAGCCGCATGGACGATATGATCTATGAAGAGTTCAAGGGCACCGGCAACATGGAACTGCACCTCAGCCGGCGTTTGGCTGAGCGCCGCATCTATCCCGCCTATGACATTGAACGCTCTGGCACACGACGTGAAGAGTTACTCTTGGCGCCTGACGCACTGGCCAAAGTGTGGACCATGCGACGTATGTTGAGCCAGTTGACTGCACCGGCGCCCAGCGGTGCGGGGTTGGACAGTGCTTCGGCCTTGGATCTGCTGTTGCAGCGCATGGCGCGTACCAGCAACAATGAAGAGTTTTTGAATACGCTCAAGCAGAACGTGCTATAGCCTCGTTTTTTCTACACCCAACGCAGCGGTTTACTTGAGGGCGATCGCTTCGATTTCGACCAGTCCGCCCAGTGGCAAAGCGGCGACCTGGACCGCCGAGCGTGCTGGCGGATCTTGGGTGAAAAACTGCGCATAGATCTCATTGACGGCCTTAAAGTCGTTGATGTCGTGTAAAAAGACCGTGACCTTGACGATGCGTTCGAGGCTGCTTCCGGCGGCCTCGATCACGCCTTTCAGGTTGGTCAGGGCCTGGCGCGCCTGCGCCTGGACGCCGCCCTCGACCATTTTGCCGGTGGCGGGATCCATGCCCAATTGACCGGCGGTAAAGATCATGCCGTTCGCACGGATGCCTTGCGAGTAGGGACCGACCGCGGCCGGGGCGTTCTTGGTGGCGATGACCTCGCGTACTGTAAGGACTTGCGCTTTTCCTGCTTTTGGTTCTTCCATCTTGCATCTCCTAAATATGACGTGTATGCCAGGGTGAATCCTGGACAGTGGTGAAAACGAAATGGCGCCGCTGAGGGGAATACTGACCGGCTACCTCCCCCTGCACCGGCTTGCTCATTGTAGCCGTTGAGTCGGGTTGTGTCAATGCCCCGTCGTCCCGCTCCAGGTCACGGTATACGTCCCTGTCAACTGCTGGATGTGGGCCATCTCGGCCCGAGCGGTGGCTGAAAAGCGGGTGATGGGTTCCCCTGTCCCAGATAGGGACGGCACGGCGTCGTAAAGCGCGTGCAGCTCGACGACGAGCGCGTCAGCCGTTGGCTGTCCTCCGGATGTGTGGTCTGGCGTCCCCTGGCGCACGCGGATGCGCCACGGTTCCTGACGCAGCAGCATAATCAGGCTGGCGATCTCGTTATCACCGGTGGTTGCCAGTTGAGCCAGCAGCGCCTCATCGGTGGCATCGGCTAATGTCTCGTAGGTGATCAAGCCCCGTTCCAGGGCCAGGGTCATCGCGTGCGCCAGTACCGCTGCCGGGCCGACGTCGCCCTCGGCATAGTGACGCTCGTTCCCCTGACGAATCAACCGGACCAGGTATTCAGCCGTGGCCCGATCTGCGGACACATTGTTTCCCTCCAGTTGCAGGTGGCGCAGCAGTGTGTGGGCCGGTATTTCTTCATAACCGGCCGCCTGGGCCTGGCGCGCCCAAGAGTCCAAGTGGTCCAGGTGTAGCAGCCCGTTGTGGGTGCGCAGTGGGTTGGGTGGGTCGCCCGCCATCAATGCCAGCAGCGCCTCAGGCTCCAGTCCATGTGCGCGCAGCAGGCCGCAAATCGGTTCGTCGGTCACGCGCTGCCGGGTCGTGGCGTGATGGTCCACGTTGGCGACCCCTTCGGCGCTGTGACAAAAGGGAAAATGCCCCACGTCGTGCAGCAGCGCTGCCGTGCGCAACGGGATGTCCTCCGGGCGGAAATGTGCCACCAGCGCCAGCACGCCCAGCGTGTGCTGCAGACGACTGACATGCAATGGATAGGCAAAGATGCTGGCGCCGTTGTGATGGACATAGTGCAGGCGATGCAGCGACCAGGTCTGGAGCAGCGCGCGCTCTAGCGGCGTCAGCGTGACGCACACGTGCCACAGTGGGGACCACAGCACCCCGTTGTTTCCATCCTGGCGCATGGCATCGACGCTGTAACCGGGCAACTGGCTGGGGTCCACCAGGTCATCGGCCGCCCACGCTCGACATAGTTCGGTGGTAAAATCGCCGCAAGCGGCCAGGCGCGCGCGGGCCGCGCGCTGGGCCGGGCCTGTGTTCATACTGGCCGCGATCTGGGGCCATAGATCGTGCGGGCAAAGCCAGTCGTTCACTTGGGACGTGTCTTGTACTTTTTCGCGTTGTACGCCCAGGGCCAGCGCGTGCACGATGCCCAGGGCGCCCAATTTGGTCAGCTTGTCGGCGTCCCATAGCACGGCCGCTTCCAGCGGTTCAACCGGTGCTGCGGTCACCAGTCCCACGTGCTTGCGGATCGCGTCCGCCACGGCGGGGATTTTATCTGGGGGAAAGTCAGTGCGGCTGAGCAAGCGTTCGGCTCTCTCGGCGCCAATGCTGCCGTGCAGGTCTTGCCCCTGCGCATCCTTGACGCCCTTGGCCACATCGTGTAACCAGGCGGCGGCCTCGACGACTTGTTCGTCAGCGCCGACCAGCGTGGCCAGGCGCCGCGCGGTGGTCACCACCGCTTGTATGTGTTCCCAGCGATAATTAAAGGCGCTATCACCGGCGCGGGCCGCCTCGCGTGCGGCGGCCTCTTGGGCGGTTTGGCGGACGGCTGGCTGCCAATGGGCTTTGTTATTCAAGGGGCACTCTCCCCCAGTGCCAACCCATCTCGTATCCGGCGGGCGTGGCGTTCTGAAAGCGGGGGCAGCGCGTCCGGCGCGAAAAAACGCACCTGGAGGGATTCGTCACCGTCTGCTTGCAGTTGCCCGCCCGCGATGCGGCATTGGAAAAACATACTGACGACCTTGACCTGGTCGCCGTGGGGATACGTGTACCAGAATCCATCGTCGGAATAGACGTCGATCAGCCGCAGGGGCTCGACGATCAGTCCGGTCTCTTCGCGCACCTCGTGGATGGCGGTTTGGTCGGCGCGCTCGCCCAGTTCCATCCCCCCGCCCGGCACGCCCCATTCTCCCGTATCGCCTCGCTGTTGCAGCAGCACGCGTCCGGCCTCGTCCTGGACAAAGGCGGCCGCCGCCGGCATCACAAAGGGGGCCGGGCCGATGTGCCGGCGTACCTGGCGAAAGAATGGCACCTTGGCCCGGCTGTGGCCCGGGCTCCCCCGGTCAAAGCTGATGGTCTGGCGTTCCTCTGCCAGGTCGTCCACCATCGCCCGGTACCAGGGCGCGGTCGGCGGGGGGTCCGCTATGTCGTGCCAGGCCAAATCCAGGGTCTCGTCGTCGTGGGTCTGGCCGTCGTGCGGTAGATTCACGCCATCGCGTAACCGGCACGCAAAACAGGCAGTCACTTGTTGCACCTGATCGCCGTTGGGATAGGTCACGTCAAAGTCAGGCGAAGAATAGACGCCAATCAGGCGGGTCGGTTCGACCGCCAGCCCGGTCTCTTCGTACACCTCGCGCGCGGCGCATTGGGGCAAGGATTCGTCCAGTTCCAAGGCGCCGCCGGGCAGTCCCCAACAGCCGAAATCGGCGCGACGTTGCCACAGCAGGCGCCCGGTCGCGTCGCGCACACATGCGCTGGCATAGACCATCAGGATCTTTTGGTGGCCGACGTGTTGGCGGATCCAATGAATATAAGAAGACATGTCGCCGTTTCTTTTCCAGGGTTCAAAGCGGAGCGTACACACAAGCAGGCATTTTACCCCAAGTCGGTCCTGCGGGCAACC
>CAZSJU010000125.1:0-9662 GCA_964607235.1 uncultured Anaerolineae bacterium
AATCACGGCCACGAACAAATTGTGCAGCGCGTACACCTCGGCCACGACCGCCTGGCTCCAAAACACCGACGAACAGGCCAGCGCCAGCGCCGCGAGCAGCGCCACGAGCGCTTGATGCTGAATACGAATCAGAGAGCAAGTGATCAAGCGGCGCACCAGTTGATACAACACCCAGACCGTGGCACTGGCAAAGCAGGCCGAGGTCAGGTTGACGCGCCACGCGACGCTGCCCAGGGGCAACAGGGAAAACAGCTTGCCGCTAAAGATATACAGCGGATAACCGGTGGGATGTGCCACCCCCAACGTCGGGGCCACCACCTGAAACTCAAAGGTATCGGCCTGCCCTACCGTAGGGCCAAGCGTGCGCAAGTAAAGCCCGGCAGTGACGCCGATCAACAGCAAGCCCACCCGCCGCTCATAAGACCAATCCAGGTCGACACGTTCTGCCAGGCTCAACAGCGCCGCCAGCGCCATGCTGCCCAGGAGCAAGGTCCATCCGACCTGCGGCGCGACACCCGGCCACCAGAGGTATGCCAGGCTCAGCAGCAACGCCCCGCTCCCCATTCCCACTACCGACAGGCCAAAGCGCCAGCGCCACGCGACCCACAGCAACACGCTGCCACACATCACGGCAAGGGTCGGCAGGAGATTGAACGTGGGGCTGACCGGCCAGCTCTCCGCCAACGCGCGCGCCAGGGCCAGACCCCAGATCGCAGCGGCAATCGCGTCAACCACCGCCAACCCATTGATGATGCAGTTAATGCGACGGAGCGGGGTCACGGCGTAAAAGGTTCCGCGTCCGGATCGGAGGTCTCGACGGGCGCGATAAACTGCGCGGCAGTGTCCACCTTGCGTTGAAAATACCACTCGAGGATGTCGTGAGCGATGGGTGCAGAGGTCTGCGACCCCTCACCACCGTTATAGACATAGACCACCAGGGCGATTTCGGGGTTCTCGACCGGGGCAAAGGCTGTGAACCACGCGTGCGTGGGCAAAGGTGTCCCTCGCCGGCAAAGGCCCTGCTTAAACTCGTCTTCAGGGCAAAAGAAATCGGCGGTGCCGGTTTTACCGGCGACGCGAATACGTTCCCCGTTGACCTCTAACTGGGCGCCAGTAGCCGTGCCATACTCGATCACCGCCTCCATACCCTCGCGCACCATCGCCAGGTAAGTCAAATCTACCGGCAAGTAGCGGATCACCTCGGGCTGAAAATCGCGCACGACGGCGCCCGACTGGTCGGTGACCTTGAACAAAAACTGAGGCCGATAGAGAGTGCCACCGTTCGCCACGGCCGCCGTGGCGTTGAGCATCTGCAACGGCGTGGCCTCGAGGAATCCCTGACCGATGGCCATATTGTAGGTATCACCGGTGGACCAGCTTTCGCCAAAAACGCGTCGCTTCCAGGTCTGGTTTGGCACCAGGCCTGGTGTCTCACCCGGCAGATCAATACCAGCCAACTGTCCCAGACCAAAATGTTCCGAATATTGCGCCAGGCGTTCTACACCCAGCCCCTGAAAATTAGTCTCTTCAAACCCACCGCCGATTTTATAAAAAAAGATGTTGCACGAATGAGCCAACGCCTCTACGACGTCAAGCTCACCGTGCGCGCCGCCTTGTTGCAGCCAGATCCAGCACACAAAGGCCTGAGCACGGCCTGGATCGTTGGGGTAATATTTGTTGGGAATGACGATCCGCCCTTCCCCCATGATGCGTGTATAGCGATCGATGACGTTCTCTTGCAAGGCCGCCGAGGCAGGGATGATCTTGTAAACAGATCCCGGAGGCAGACGGCTGCCAATGGCATGGTTCATAAAAGGCTTGTAGGGATTGGCCTCTAACTGCTGGTAGGTCTTGTACTCGTCCGCCGTAATGCCGCCCGCAAAGAGATTATTGTCAAAAGTCGGCAAGCTGACCATGGACAAGACTTGACCATTGCGGGGATCCATCGCAATAACCACCCCGCGCTGCGAATGAATCGCGGGCAAATCCAGGGTGGATTGCAAGCGCTCGGTAACATACTGCTGCAGCTCCAAGTCAAGGGATAACACAATATTGTGACCCGGAACCGGCTCACGGCCGCCCTCCAACTCGCGCAACACGCGCCCGTTGACGTCCTCCTCGACATAGCGGGTGCCCTTTTGCCCACGCAGCACATCTTCGTACCAGGACTCAATGCCGGTAAAGCCGATCAAGTCGACGCCAACGATATAGCCCTGTTCTTCATATTCTTGGGCACGGGTCTCGGGGATGCCACTGGTATAGCCAACTATTTGCGAGACCAGGGCGCCGGCAGGATAAGCCCGGCTGGGCACCAGGCGCACCTGCACACCCGGCAGGCGCAAAGACTCTTCTGCAATGGTCAGCGCCGTCTCCCGGTCCACACCCTCTTTGATGAGATGGGGCTTGTAATCGCGAAACCCGCGGACACGATCAACCTTTTCCTTGATGCCGAGTTGATACCCTCCGCTCACCAAAGACATGCGACGATTTAGCAGTGAGCCCAGCACACCCAATCGCTCCAACACGGGCAATGCCCGCACCGTCCCCAAGGCCTGGGCCGGCATCTCGGGCAAGTCCTCTATGGCTGCCTCGACCCGACCGCTGGCAGGTATATCGAGCAACTCGGACAAGCGCCGATAAATGGCCATCTCTTCTTCCAGATCATCGGGCAAATAGGCCGGGACGATGCTGATCTCATAACTGGGCGAGTTGTATGTCAACAACTCGCCATTGCGAGCGTAAATCAAACCGCGCGGCGCCTCAACGTCAACGATGGTCAAGAGGTTCAAATTAGCCTGGGCTTTGTACGTCTCCCCGGCCATAATCTGCAACTGCCACAAACGCACCAGCAGGATCACAAAAGCGACGCCGACCAGCACTGCCATCACTCGTAACCGCTGGTTGAGCCCGGTGTTATCAGGCGGTTGTTCCTGTCCAGTATGAGATTTGGGCGGAAGATGTCTTAAAACCATGTTACAGCACCAGCTCTTTGCGACGGGCGCGGCGGTCCAGACGGCCCAACAAGCCGTAAACCACAGGCATCAATGCCAAATTAAATACCATGCGCGGCATCACGACGCGCGTGCCAACATACACCCAATCGAGCGGGCGTTCCGTCAACTGCAACATTGTCAGCAAGACCAGATGAAACGTCAGTGTAGCCAAAACCACGCCAAGGATGATGGTCAAGGGATTCATCTCCGAGGAGCGCGTCTGACGCCGCCCCAGGCCGGTCGCAGGGTCCAAGCCCAACACCAAACTCACGCTCAACAAACCAAGCGTGGCGCCGGGAAACGGCCCCGCCGACAGCAAATCCAGCAATATGCCACCGCCAAACCCCCACAGCGCGCCCTCCTCAACGCCTCGCCGCAGGCTCCAGGCGCCCACCACCAACAATGTGAGGTCAGGTTGCGCTTGACCGACCTGAAAATGCGGCAACACTGCCGACTCGAACAGGGCGACCAACGTTAAAAGTGGGACGATCAGATACAGGTTTGCGATGAGACCGGCTCCTTTTATTCTTCAGGCGTTTCATCCACTGCTATCGGTTCAAAATCGGTGATGACCAAAACAATATCCAAACGACGATACTCGACCGCCGGACGGAGCGTCGCGCGCTGGTACAGATCAATGTCGCGCTGCTCTACCTCGGTCACTTGGCCGACGATCAACCCTTTGGGCAGCAACCCGCCCTGCCCGGACGTCACCACGGTATCGCCCACGTTAACTTGCTCAGACTGGGACACTTGCTCGAGACTCAACGTGCCATCCGGCTGCCCGGTGATCAGGCCTGCAGCCCGCGAGCCCTGCACGACACCGTTGACCTGGCTACCCGGATCGATCAACAGTTGCACCTTGGACCAGCGCGGACGGACCTCAGCGATGCGTCCTACCAGACGCCCACCACCGACGATGACGGGCATACCCACTCGCAACTCGTCCTGACCGCCCCGATTGACGATCACATAAAAAACAAAAGGGTTGGTATCATAGCCAACGATCTCGGCCTCAAACAAGCCGCTTTGGCCAATGATGTCGCCACCGATGTAACCGCGTAGGGAGGGATGAGCGGAGACGAAATTGAGCAGATCGCGCAACTGGGCGTTCTCTGCTTCGATTTCCTGCGCGCGGATGTTCTCTGCTGCCAGGTCATTGGCGATGACTTGTAGTTCATCGACTCGAGCCTGCAACTCTTGTACATCGCCTACCGAGGAAAAGACTTGGCCCAGTTCTTTTGCCGCCCCAGACAAAGCCCGTTGGATCGGCCCGGTCACCAATGACAGGCCGTCTTCTAGCAATTTCAACTGGCCCGTTTCGTGCAGCGCCAGGATGAGAACAGTGAGAGCCAGTAAAAATAAAAATGTCCAGGGTCGGTTACGGCTAGACCAATTCATTTCACCCAGCGGTTGCGCGGCTATGGCTACGACGCTCAGTGCTAATCAGCACCTTCCGCAGGGTATCCAGGTCTTCCAGCACCATGCCCGCCCCGCGGGCCACACAAGTCATCGAGTCTTCGGCCAACCAGGCGCGCATCTTGGTCTCGTCCGAGACACGTTCCACCAGACCTTGCAACTGGCTGCCGCCGCCAGCCATCGCAATGCCGCTTTCCATCAAGTCGGCGATGAGTTCCGGCGGTGTCTCATCCAGGGTACTACGGACCGCATCCACCAAGACACCCACCGAATTGGCCAGAGCCTCACGGATTTCGATACTACTAACCTCGACCGCGTCGGGCAACCCCGTGATCAGATTGCGCCCACGCAAGGTCATGGTCTTTTCTTCAGTCAATGGATAAGCAGAACCGATCGCGATTTTGACACGTTCGGCCATACGCTCACCGATGAATAGATTATACTTTTGCCGTGCGTATTGAATGATATCCTCATCCATCTCGTCACCGGCGATGCGTATAGAACGGCTGACGACGATGCCGCCCAGGGCAAACACCGCCACCTCGGTCGTCCCGCCGCCGATGTCAATGATCATACTGCCCCGGGCTTCAGTAATGGGCAACCCCGCGCCAATAGCCGCGGCCATTGGCTCCTCAATCAAGAACACCTCACGGGCACCCGCGGAAAGGGCAGCGTCATATACCGCCCGTTTTTCCACCTCGGTCACCCCACTGGGAATGCCCACCACCACCCGCGGCCGCGGGATGGGCACCAACTTGTTCTCGTGAGACTTTTTGATAAAATAGTCCAGCATCGCTTCGGTGATCTCAAACTCTGAGATGACCCCGTCGCGTAGCGGACGAATAGCCACAATATGGGAAGGCGTACGCCCCACCATTTCCTTGGCTTCAGCGCCAATGGCCAAAGGGCGCTTGGTTCTCTTGTCGATAGCGACCCAGGAAGGTTCATTAATAATGATCCCCTTGTTGCGTACGCTCACCAATGTGTTAGCCGTACCCAGGTCGATGCCAATATCAAGAGAAAATAGTCCCAAAAGCGCATTAATCGGATTAAACACACCCATCTCCTACTGTTTGTCAAGATGTTGGACCAAGTCCAGACACTGGGCGATTATACCACAATTCAAGAGTGGGGCAAAGGTAGCCGAGAGGCATAGGGTATGGTACAATTGACAAGTCATTTGTAAAAGACGAGTCGGGGAATAAAAAGTGGATGTGCTGGGGGTGGTACAAGAAACCATAGAACGCGAACACCTGCTAGAGCGCAAAGCGAAAATCGTGCTCGGCGTGTCAGGCGGGCCGGACTCGCTGTGTTTGCTCCATCTATTCACCCGGCTGCAGGCACAATACGACTGGTCGCTGCACGTGGCCCACTTGCACCATGGCCTGCGTGGCGCGGCCGCCGACGAGGATATGGTTTTTGTCGCACTGCAAGCGATAGAGTGGGGGCTTTCCTGCACCATTCAAGTCATTGATGTCGCAGCCGTGGCACAGGCGCGAGGCCTCTCGATCGAAGAAGCGGCACGCCAGGTGCGCTATGGCTTTCTAAGCCAGGTGGCCCAAGAGATCGGCGCGACAGCGGTGGCCGTCGGACATCATGCGGACGATCAAAGCGAGACGGTGCTGATGCACTTTTTGCGGGGCTCTGGTCTGTCCGGGCTGCGCGGGATGTCCCCCGTGGTAGATTTGGGCAACATGCGGCTGATTCGCAATCATGCGGCTGCAGCTCCCCACCCGCATATCCCCCTGGTCCGACCGCTGCTTGTCGTACCCCGCGCCGCCATACAAGCCTATTGCCGCGACCATCATCTCTCGCCGCGCATTGATCAGTCAAACCGCGATGTCACCTACTTTCGCAACCGGCTGCGGCACGAGCTACTGCCCTTACTAGAAACCTACAACCCCAACATCCGGGCGCTGCTACGACGCACCGCGTCCGTAGCCAAAGCGGACTATGCCCTGATCGCAACTGCCCGCGACACCGCCTGGACGCGATTGGTCCAGGCAGCAGATGCACGGGCGATCACCTTTGAGCTAAAAGGCTGGCGCGCGTTGCCGCTAGCCTTGCGCCGGGCCACCCTGCGCCAGGCTGCATACCGGCTGCGTCCCCATTTGCGCGACATCGACTTTGTGCACGTCAAAGCCGCGGTCGACGTCGCGACGCACGGCACGACCGGCGCCCAGGCCACCTTGCCCCAAGGGCTATGCCTGACGGTGGGCTATGATACCCTGCACATCGCCGATACGGGGACGGTTCCGCTCCCACCGGACCAGCCATTGCTGTGGCAAGCCGACCCGACCCCGGTGTCCCTGCCCGGCCAAACCACGCTGCCCCGCACAGCGGCGCCGTCTCTGTCCCCGCAGCCGCTGTGGCAACTCGAAGCACAGATGTGGTCAGGTGACCGCAGGGCGATCTGGAGCAACCCCAACCGCTGGACCGCCTACCTGGACGCAGATCAGTTGGGCCCCCATCCAGCACTGCGGCCGCGCCGTGCGGGAGATCGCTTTCAGCCGCTAGGGATGGGCGGAAAATCCGTCTCGCTGGCCGACTTTATGATAAACGTCAAGCTACCCAGCCAATGGCGCGACCACACTCCCCTGCTGGTCCACCAGCAGCCGGACGGCGAGCAAGACCAAATCGCCTGGGTCGTGGGATGGCGCATAGATGAACGAGCTCAAGTCATGCAGGACACGCAACATATAGTCCGTCTGCGCTGGCACAAGGTCCCAGAGGAATCGATGTGACGCACAAGCGACAAATCATGAAACCCCAAGCTAACCTATGGATAGAGATCGACGGATGCGTGGTGCTGAGCCGCTGGCGCGTCCAACTGCTGGACGCCATTTCCGAGATCGGATCGATCAGCGGGGCAGCCGATCATATAGGCATCCCCTATCGCTGCGCCTGGGAAAAGATCCACGAGATGGAAAAAGGATTAGGTGTGACGTTATTGGACACGCAAACCGGCGGTCCCGGCGGTGGCGGCGCTCGCCTGACCCCGGCCGCCCAAGACCTCATCGCGCGGTTTCAAAATTTTGACCAAGGCATCGACGCTTACGTGCAACGTCACTTTAGGGAAGCGTTTAAAGATAAACAAGCAAACAAATTGTAGGAAAGAGATATGGCCGAATACGGCGAAGCATTGAGTGAGCGTGAAATAGAAGTCGTTGAACTGGTGGCGACCGGCGCGACGAACCGGCAAATTGCCCAGGCGCTGGTACTCAGCGTCAATACAGTCAAAGTCCACCTGCGCAACATTTTCATCAAACTGGGCGTCGAGTCTCGCACCGAAGCGTCAATGATCGCCATCCACGAGGGGTGGATCAATATCCCCACAGAAAAAGAAATCACAGGAACCGACCAGGCCGCGCCAGACAGCACCGAGACAGACGCGCCAGCTTCCGCGGACCGTCCCCAGCCCTTGCCCCCCTTGCCCTGGACCAAGCGGCTGGCCCTGGTCTTGAGCGTGCTGGTGGTGGCCCTGCTCAGTGTCGTCACGTGGCCGCAAGCCAGGACGGCCGCTAACCAGATCGGCGTGCATTCAAACAACCCGGTGAACGGCAGCGGCAACGCCGGCCTGACCGCCGGCAGCACAAACTGGCGTGCCCTGGCGCCCATGACAGTGTCGCGCACACGCCTGGCGTTAGCCGCTCAAGACGGACAACTTTACGCCATCGGCGGTGAGACGAACGGCGGCGTGACCGGCGCCATGGAGCGCTATGACCCGGACGCTGATCAATGGATACCGGTCGCCGCCAGCAAGCCCACGCGCACCTCCAACGTCAGCGCAGGCGTCATCGGCGAGTGGATATACGTCCCCGGAGGGCTGACGCCCGAAAGGACCGCCACCGCCACGGTAGAAGCCTATCATCTACCAGACGAGCGTTGGCACACCGTCAGCGCGCTGCCCCAGCCGTTAGCGGCCTATGCGCTGGCAGTCCATGACAACAAACTATATCTGTTTGGCGGCATCGACGACCGCGGTTACGTCGACACGACTTTTATCTATGATCCGGGGCAAGATCGTTGGGAAAAGGGCAAAGAACTACCGACGCCGCGCGCTTATGCCGCCGCAGCTCCCTTGGGGGACCAAATCTTTGTCATCGGCGGCTATGACGGAAACCGCGAACAAAACGCCTGCGAGGTCTATCATCCGAAACAAAACACATGGCAATCCTGCGAGCCGCTCACCCAGGGGCGCAGCGGATTAGGACTGGCGGCTGTGGCCAACCGTCTGTACGCCGTCGGCGGCGGATGGTCCAATTACCTGGGGTTCAGTGAAAAGTACAATCCGGACACCGGGAACTGGACGCCCTTTGAGACCCCCTTGAGCCAGCAGTGGCTCAACCTGTCCGTCGCTGCCACGTCCAACAAATTCTATGTGGCGGGCGGATGGAACGGTGAATATTTGAACGGATTGTGGGAATACGCGGTACTGTCTTACGAAATCTATATCCCGGCCGCCTCACCCTGATCGACAAACCTAACCGGGCCTTGCGCGCCATGTGATGTGTTATATACAAAGAGTGGCCAAGTCGCCTAAACATCTCACAACAGCTCGTTGAACCGAGGCCCATGGGTCCAGAGCGGATTCAAGAGAGCCAACAACCAATAGTCAAACCCAACATAGCCGGCGACTTGCCATCCCAGGACCAAAAACAGAGCCAAAACCAGGAGCAAGCCATTGGCGCCGGCCGCGCCAGCCATGATAAAGTTCAAACTCATAAAAGCCGCCAGCGCAGCGACGACGCCGGTCAAAGCGCCCAGGATTAACGAGATGCCAATGAACACTTGGGCAAAGACAATCAAGCGCCCCAACCAGGCATAGTGACCGCCGTCCAGTAAAAACCGAATCAAATCAAGATACCAACCAACGCTAATATCCGGAGAGACACCATCAGCAGACACCAGCACAGCGCTATCCCAGAACGCTTTCAAGGCCTCACCCGTGACCATCCAGGCCTCGTCAGCCATATGCGCCCATCCTGCGCGCAACCAAACCCATCCCAGATAGAGACGCAGGGGCAACCAAACCCAGGCCAGACGTGGGCTGGCGCAGAGCTTTTGCAAAAAGTCCGGATTTCGTATTTCGGATCGCTCTACTCTCAACAATTTATGAATCACAGATTTGCTCAGCAAGGCTATATACCAGATACATTTTACTATACCCATGGCGTTAGAACAGTGGCACATGACCTATTTCACCGGTGACAGGTGTCACGCATCTTTTCGCAATCCCTATATTATATT
>CAZSJU010000126.1:0-9618 GCA_964607235.1 uncultured Anaerolineae bacterium
CAGGCTGCCTTTATCGATCAGGTCCAGCAGCCCGCCAAAGGCGCGCCCGGTGTAAACGGGGTCCAGCAAGAGCCCTTCGGTGCGGGCCAGGGTGTGAATGGCGTGGCGCTCCAGTTCCCCCATCACCCCATAGCCTGCTCCGACGTACGCGTCATTCACGTGCATGTCGCCGGCTGTAAAAGTTTGGGCGAGCTTGAGATGAGCCGCTGTCTCGTTGGCCAACTGGGCCACGTGTGCTTGCAGGCTGGCCGCGGGTTGGTCTACGCTGATGCCGATGATTTGCCCCCCAAACCCTAGCGCACGGGCGCCCACGACCATGCCGGCCTGCGTGCCGCCGGAACTGGAAGCGAACAAGATGTAATCCACGCGCTCGGACCGCGCTTCAAGTTGGCCCATCAATTCTTCCATAGCCGCCACATAGCCGGTGGCGCCGACGGCATTGCTGCCGCCGTAAGGGACGAGATAGGGCTGCCGGCCAGCCTCGCGCAATGCTTTGATCGTGGCGGGCAACGCTTCGGCGAGGGGGCGTTGCACAAAATGTACCTCCGCCCCGACCAGGTGATCCAGCAGCAGATTGCCGTGCGGGGCAGCGGGAGGTGGGTCGCCCCGCAGGACCAGCACGCAGCGCAGGCCCAGGCGGGCCGCAGCCGCCGCGGTCTGGCGGCTATGGTTGGATTGCACCGCGCCGCCGGTCACCAGTGTGTCAGCGCCTTGTGCTTGCGCCGCCGCTGCAAGGAATTCTAGTTTGCGCGCCTTGTTGCCGCCGGTGGCCAGACCGGTCTGGTCGTCCCGCTTGATCAACAAGCGTGGCCCGCCCAGGCGCTGGCTCAGGCGTGGCAGCGCCTCGATAGGGGTGGGCAAGTGGGCAAATCGTAATCGGGGTACCATAGCGGTTAACGTCATGTTGCGCTCCTCCATTGGGTTTTTAGCGCGCCCAGTATAAAAAAGTTGACAAGAGGGATAGAGATTTTGGAATGGGTCACCGGGCGTGCAGGTCGCGTTCCAGCAAAAAACGTTCGATCTCTTTCCGTCCGACCAGGCCACCGCGCGCACCCAGACTTGTGCAGTTGAGCGCAGCCAGGGCACTGGCAAACAGGCCCGCCCGACGCAGCGCCCATTTTTCTATCAACAGGCCGTAAATCAGCCCGGCATGAAAGGCATCGCCGGCCCCGGTCGTGTCCAGGACCGGCACGGGAAATGCCTCCAGGTAGACCTGTTGGCCGTCGTGATATAGCCAGGCCCCTTTTGCGCCCATCGTCATCGCCATGCTCATGTCGGGCGCCAGCTTTTGAAAGGCGTCCAGGGCTTCTTTGGGGGCTTCCAGCGCCATCAGCGAGGTCAGGCCCGTGTGGTTGGTCATCAACAAGTCTATCTGGGGCAATAGTTGTCTAAAGCGGGCGCGGCTTAGCCCCCGGCCCGCCAGGTCTTGAAAAGTGTCGGGTAAATCAAAAGTGATGGTCAGGTTGGCGGCTTGGGCCGCGTGGATGGCCTGCTCGATCAAATCAGGCGGGACAAAGCCTGAAAGGAACAACACGCGCGCCTGGGCGATGTAGCGGCGGTCGGCGTTTTCTAGCCGCATGTGGCGCAGCGATGGATTGTGACAGGCCAACATGCGTTCACCGTCGGGCGGGACCCAAGCCAGACAAAAGTCGGTGTGGCCCCCTGGCACGGTGACGAGGCGCGTCGTGTCTACGCCCCAGGCTTGTAAATCGTCGCGCGCCCACTCTCCGTCGGCGTCGTCGCCCACGTGAGAGACCAGACCGACGCGGGCGCCCAGCCGGGCCAGCGCGGCGGCGACGTTGGCCTCGACCCCACCGCCCATCTGGGCCATTTCTACAATGTGGGCGCCGCTCCCGGGCCGGGGCAAGTTGGAGAGGCGATAAACGCGATCGACGGCTGTGCCCCCTACACACACGACATCTTTATTCATTTGAATGTTACCTTGCCAGGTGTTCTGCCAAGAATGACAACATTGTCTCTGGGTGTTCGTCCAGATATCGATAGCCTTGATAGCGGTCAGTGGTGTCTACCACTTTTAGCGCTTTGGGCGCTGTGGCTTGTTCGTAAAAGCGACGCACGTCCGACACGCTGCCCCAAGGGTCGCCGTTGCCTTGGATATACATGATGGCGCTAGGACTGACCAGATCGGCCACAATTGATGGGTCCAGGGACTCAACTAATGGGCCATTTGACCGATAATATAACCAGTGCGCTATGTTGAGCGCGAGACCGCCCAGGGGACCGAGTAAGTCCTCGGCCAGGCGGCGGCCAAAGCGCGCCGGGCGAACCGGTTGGACGGCGATGGCGGCTTTAATGTCTCGAGTTTCGGCGCACGCAAACATCACAGCGTTGGCGCCCATCGAGTAGCCTAGCACGCCGATGCGTGCAGCATCTATGTCCGGTCGGCTGCGCAGATAGCGCACCGATCCCAGCAGGTCACGGGCTTCAGTGTGCCCAAAGGTGACTGTGGGGCTGGACCCGCTGCGGCCGTGATTGCGCAGGTCAAACATCAGCACATGGTAACCGGCCTGGTGCAGGACCCGGGCGGGCGTGAGCAATTCCACGGGAGACGCGCCGGTGAGTTTAGCTAACAGGCTGTCGGCCGCGTCGCCGGACCGGTCCCAGGGCCAGCCGTGGACGATAATGACCGCTGGCTGTGGGCCTGGTCTGGAGGCCGGGATGAACCAGGCGGACAACGGTACGCCGTCACTGGCTTTATAGTAGACGTTTTCAAAAGACATGCCCTCATCGTCCGGGGACTTGAGTGGCTTGGCGCGCGGCGGGTTGATCATAATCCTGGACAAGTAGACGCCAATGGCCGCTGCGATTAACACGGGCAGCGTGACCAGCCCGAGCAGCAGGGAAAAAAGGATGCCGAGTTTTTTCATAACGAGTGTCTCCTATCGACTGGCAGTAGCGAGAGATGATTTGAGACGCGCGTGCGTTCCTACGTTATACATTTTACAACATAATCTGGCATGTGGCGACTGTGGGACGCAGCAGTGCCAAATCTGCCATTTTGCTGTTTTTGGATAGGTGTTTCTATGCCGGAAGAGTTTTATCAACGTGTCTATCTTGCGCCTCATCTGGACGATGTTGTGCTTTCTTGTGGGGGGCAGATTTATCAAGAGCGCCAACAGGGCTTGACCGTGCTGGTTGTGACCGTGATGGCGGGAGACCCACCATTGGGTGCTGAGGATGGGGCCTTTGTTGCCCAACTGCACGCGCGCTGGGGACTGGAGGGTGACTCTCCGGTGGCTGTGCGTCGCGCTGAAGACGCGGCCGCACTGTCTTTCTTGGGCGCTGACTTTTTGCATTGGAGGTGGCCTGACTGTATCTATCGTCGCCACCCCGAGACGGGGGCGTTCTTGTACGCTTTGGAAGACGCGCTGTTTGGCGCGGTACACCCGGCCGAAGGCGAGCTGGTGCGCGTGTTGTCAGAGCGTTTGGCCCGTCTGCCGCTGGCGTCGTCGGCGCCGGTTTACGTGCCCTTGGCGGTGGGTGGTCACGTGGATCATCGCCTGGTCCGGCGCGCTGCGGAGGACTGTGGGGCGCTGGTGGGGCGGCAGGTGTATTATGAAGATTATCCCTATGCCGAAGCGCCGGCGGCGTTATTAAAGGTGTTGTCAGATGGGGCTTGTTGGCGAGCGAAAAGCACGCCTTTGGATGAAAAAGCGCTCAAGGCCAAATCAGCCGCTGTGGCGTGTTATCGTTCACAGCTGGGTACCTTTTTTACTGATGAGGACGAGATGGCTTTGAGGTTACGGCGTTTTGCAATGTCGGTGAGTGGGGGCGGGGCGGGGGCCGAACGATATTGGTATCGTGAAAGGCCTGCAAGTTGAGTGTTGTATTTGGTGGAGGAGAACAGTGAGCCAGGGACCCACGAAAATTTTGTACGTAGAGGATAATCCTGTTAACAGACTTTTGGTGCAGCGGGTGTTGAGCAGCGTCGGTTACATCGTGTTGGAGGCCGAAGACGGCCTCTCGGGCATTCAAATCGCAGAGCAGGAAAAGCCACAGCTCATCTTGATGGATATCATGCTGCCAGGCCTGGACGGTTACCAGGTGACGACCCGGCTCAAGGGTATCCCCGAACTGGCCCACACGCCCATCGTGGCGCTTACGGCCAAGGCGATGGATGGTGACCGCGAGCAGGCATTGACGGCCGGTTGTGATGGCTATATTCGCAAACCGATTGACGTCGACCGTTTGCCTGAGCAGGTTGCTGAATTTCTCAGTGGCAAGCGCGAAGAGATTGAAGGCGATGTAGAAGAGCGCCTGGTCCTGCAACAAGAATATACGCGCAAGTTGGTGGGACAGCTTGAGGAAAAGGTGCGCGAGTTGCAAAAGGTCAACGCCGCTTTGCTTCACGCCGATGCGCTCAAGTCCAAGTTTATCTCGATGGCTTCCCATGAACTCAAGACCCCCATCACTGTCATCCAGGGATACTTGATGATGTTGCAAGATTTGCCCCAGGCGCCGGGGGCGGCTGAGACGTTCGAGGTCTCTTTGGATGGCATTTACAAGGGTGTCGATAGGCTCAAGGCCATTGTGGAGGATATGTTGGATATCACGCGCATCGAAGGGCAAACGCTCCAAGTGCACCGGGAGCAGATGTTGGCCAAAGAGTCCGTGATGGCGACTGTGCGTACGATGCAGTCGGCTGCCCGCGAGCGCAATCTAGGCATTCAAGTGGACGCAATGGAGGGGTTGCCCACGCTACGCGCCGATGCGAAACGCTTGCAGCAAGTATTTTTCAACTTGTTGAGCAATGCCATCAAGTATACCCCTGATGGCGGCGAGATCAAGATTTGGGCCAAGGTGACAAAAGGCATCGAGCTGAAGCATCACGGGCGGCCCACCAGTGAGACCGGCGAATTTCTCCAGATTGTGTTCGAGGACACAGGCATTGGCATCGACCCGGGGGAGCAGGAGCGTATCTTTGAACTGTTTTACGAGATACGCGACGTGAGTCTGCACTCTACCAGCAAAACCCGTTTCATGGGCGGCGGGCTCGGCCTGGGTCTGGCCATTGCCCGCGGGATCATAGAGGCGCACGGGGGATTTTTATGGGTCGAAAGTGAAGGGTATGACAGGGAGCGATGCCCTGGCAGCCGTTTTTACGTGCTTTTGCCCCTGGAGACCTAGGACAGGTACTCGCGTAGCTGGCGGCTGCGACGGGGATGACGTAGCCGTCGCAAGGCCTTGCCTTCAATTTGGCGGATGCGCTCCCGCGTCAGGCCAAATTTTTGTCCTACCTCTTCCAACGTGTAGCTGCGGCCGTTGTAAAGGCCAAAGCGCATGCGCAAAATGCGCGCTTCGCGGGGGGTCAGGGTCGCCAGCACTTCTTCCACTTTGTCGTGCAACAAGTTCTGATAGGCGGTTTGGGATGGGGATGGGGTCGAATCGTCTTCTATAAAGCTGCCCAACTCGCTGTCTTCTTCTTCACCGACCGGTCGCTCCAGGCTTAGTGGTTGCCACGAGACTTTGAGCATCCATTGCACCTTGCGCGGCTCGATATCTAGCACCTCGGCGATTTCTTCAGGCGTCGGCTTGCGTCCGTTTTCTTGTTCCAGCTTGCGGGCCGTCTTGTACAGTCGCCGGATGCTGTCACTCATGTGGACCGGTACACGGATGGTGCGACCCTGATCGGCGATGGCCCGGGTGATGGTCTGACGGATCCACCAGGTTGCATAGGTGCTAAAACGGTACCCCCGGAGATAGTCAAACTTTTCCACCGCTTTCATCAGGCCCAGGTTACCTTCCTGGATCAGGTCCAGAAAAGGCACGCCGCGCCCGATATACTTTTTGGCAATGCTGACCACCAGACGGGTGTTGGCTTTGATCAAGTGTTCTCGGGCGGCCTTGCCTTCTTGGACAAGTTGTTCCAGTTCGTGTCTTCTTGGCGCTTTGACGCCGTTGTCTCGTAGCTCGAGTGCCGCGTCCCCGCCGCGTTCCAGTTGTTTGGCCAGGGTTACTTCTTGTTCAATCGTCAAGAGCGGGACGCGGGCCATCTCTTTCAGGTACAGGCCCACGGTGTCGTCGCTAGAGATGCCGTTCAGATCAAAATGTTTAGGTTTTTCTTCTTCTTCTTCCTCTTCCTCCTCTTCTATTTGGTCGTCTTCTTCATCTTGCACCTGGGTGCGAAATTTTCGTACGTCTGACTTGTTTTCTAAAATTTCTACGCCTGCTTCTTGGAGGTTGATAAAAATGTCTTCTAACTGGTCTAGCGCTTCTTCTGCTTCTGGGAATGCCTCTAGGATATCATCGACCGTCAAATAACCTTGTCCTTCTGCTTTCTCCATCAACTCTACCAGTGCTTCCATTTTATTTCTTTCAGTACAGTCCTTCGTTTTCATATGCAGAGGCTCCATTTCTACACGGGACAAGAAAGATGATAAGAATGGGAAAATGGTGTCCCGGGCTTATAGCAGGTCACGCAATATCGCTAAACGCGGATCAATCTCTTGCTCTTGGCAATCGCAAGGGCTTTCATTCCAGTTTTGACCACACTGACTGCACAGACCGCTACAGTCGGGACGGCATAGCGTGCGCATGGGGATGCTTAGCAGAATCTGTTCACGCAGTGCCGGGTTTAGGTAAATCCATCCGTCCTCTGAAATGCGGTACTGGTGATTTTTGGAGGACCGGGGAAGCGCGAACATGAGGTCTTCAAGTTCTACCGTGAGGGAAAGAGGGAACGGTATCAAGCAACGCACACATTCACAATCAAAGACGGTTTCTAGCTCACCCTCGGCGAGCAGGCCTTCTATGATACGGGTCAGGCTAATGTCACCTCGCAGGTAATGCAAATTGAGGTCATCACCTAGGGTCACAGCTCCGCTGTTGAGATGTAACACCTCTCGGGTGCCGACAGGTGCCTTTAAGAGATGCGAGACATTAAGACGCATCTATACCCCGTTGGTAAAAAAGAAGCGACAGCAACCTAGATGGCTGCCCGCCCCATATGTTGGATAAATTTAACCGATCCCGTGCCCCCAAGCGGCTTTATTATAGCACAACCAACTTGTCACGTCAAGTTATTCTGACCATTTAGGGTATATTTGAGGCGCCGGTTTTTTCGCAGCCTGGAGAACGGCCTTGCTACCGAGAGCGTGGGACCAGCCGCAGTTCAGGGGTGAGGGTCAATAACCCTGGGACATCTTGCCGCTCGAACGGCAACACGCAGCTATCGGCAAAATATGAAAAGTCAAAATGCACCGGGTCACCGGCAGATTTGCCCGGGATGGGCATCAAGCGCGCGGATAGAGGCTTTTCGAGTCGGATGGCCAACGCTGCGACGTCGAACAACAGGGCAGCTAGCGCTTCTGCGTCGGCGTCTCCAGGAAGCGGCACGGTGTCCAATCCGGTCCCACATACCGCTGACCATTGCAGCAGTTCGCTAATGCGATATCGCCCTTCTGCGGCCCGGTTGGCCAGCACGGTGTCTTCTAGCACGGGCAACATGAGTCCTGAAAAGCCACAGCGGGGAAATTGGGCGCGGTCGATGGCGTCGGTCAACACGGCGGCGGCGGCCAGACATCCAGGCGCACCTAAAGGATGCCCACTCAGGCGTTCCAGGGCAGCGCCGATGCTGATTTGCGGCGCGGGAAAGGGGGCCAGGGAAAAGTCAATGCCACCAAAGTGTAGGGGCAGCTTGCGGGTCAATCGTTCGGCGCATTGGGCCAGTCGTTTCGCGTGTTTTTCTATGGTCGTTATCAGTCGTAATTGTGCCGTCTCGGCGTCGGCTGCCCCTTCACAGACTGCCAGAGCCAGGTCGGCGGCTTCGGTCGCGATGGCAAATGATGGCGGCCCGCCAGCGTGGTAGGCCGCCGGGAAAAAGGGGGTGCCAGGGCGCACGTTGGCCAGGGCTGCAAAACGCAGGTTGACGAAACCGTCCGGGGTCGCCGCGGCGGCCTGGCGAATGATGCGCGTCGCTGCCGTGATGGCTGGGCCATCGATGGTGCTGGTTGCCGGGTTGGTGATGTGTAGAGTGCCAAAGATCGTCTCGGTGGCGGCGAGCAGCCTGGGCAAGCTGTCCCACAGCCGGGGATGGGCTGGTCCCAGCGAGATGTATTCAAAGCCATGCTGCCGGCACAGTTGTTCCAGGGCCAGCGTGAACTCGAGGGGGTGATCGCTGGGCTGGAGTGTGGCAAAGGTCTGCGTGGCCAGACGGACGGTCTGGACGGTGAACCCGGCATTTTCGTAAGCCTGGCGGGCCTGTTGGGCAAATTGACCCAACTGTTTGATGTGTGTCTCGTTGAGCGGTGGTTCAACGTCCGCAAACAGTGTGATGGCTCGAATTTTCACAAGGTGTCCTTTCAAAAGCCCGACGTTGACGGGCGATTTCAAATAGTAGTATCCCGGCCGCCATGGCCGCGTTGAGTGACTCGACCGCGTGCGCCATTGGGATCGACACGCGCCCGGTGGACAGCGCCAGCGCCTCTGGGGTTGCGCCGTGGGCTTCGCTTCCAATGACGAGCCCCAGGGGTTGCGTCCAGTCCACCTGGGTATAGGGTTGGTTGCTGTGCGCGGTCGCCAGCCACACGTTTGTGTCTTTTAGCCGTTCGCCAATTTCTTGCCAGGAGCATTGCAGGATGGGGATGCGAAAGTGAGCGCCGGCCCCTCCTCGCACCACTTGCGGATGGTAAAGATCGACGGTGCCGGGAGACAGCAGCACTTGGGCCGTGCCGGCCGCCGCTGCGGTGCGTAAGAGGGTGCCCAGATTGCCCGGTGTGCGCATATTGTCCACGACCAGCGTCCAGGTCGGGTGCGCGGGCGGCGGGAGGTGGGGAAAGGGCGCCACGGCCAATAGGCCGGAGGGTGTCACAGTGTCGGCGCAAGCTTCCATTACCTGGTCGGCCACCGGATAACATGGCACTCTGCGCGTGTTAAAAGCTTGAAGCAGGGCAGCCGCCTCTGGGTTTTCTATCACGGCTCTAGTGTGGAGCACAAAATCAGGATGGACGTTGCTCCGGACCAGCTCGTCTAACAGGCGTACGCCCTCTAGGATAAAGCGTCGTTCTTGATGACGGGTGCGCCGGCGTGCCAGTGCGCGTGTGAGTTTGATTTTTTCGTTAGACAAGCTGGTGATCATGGTTTGGTGTTTTTCATCGCCTGCACCACCGGCTTGGGGCCAAAGTTAGGGGCAATGCCATCATACCAGCCATCGTGGGCCCAGGCGGGATCGCTGTGTCCAATGGCTGCGTGCACATTAGAGATGAGCCAGGGGCACATTGCCTGGAGGGGCGAGTGTTCTTGTAGCCATGTGAACATTTCAACGGTGCGGGCGGCGTGTTCTGCATGGCTTGCGAGACGTTGATGGCCTACCATTGAACCTGAATCTTTGCAAAAGACGCCGCCTTCTGTCGACATGACGACCACATCAGTGAGGCCCAAGAGTTTGCGCATTGCCTGCAATGGGATTTCATAGCCACGCAGACACATATCGTAGGGCGGCTCGCCGGGTGGGAACGGGTTAAAATTAGGCGGCCATTCATAGGTGGAGACGTGCACTGCCAGCCATGCTTTGCCGGGGCCAAAAAGGCTGCGGAAGCGCTGTAACAGGTTGGGGTTGGCGGCTATGTGTTCAAACATGCGTTGGTAAAACAACACCGA
>CAZSJU010000127.1:0-4202 GCA_964607235.1 uncultured Anaerolineae bacterium
GCTAGTAAGCGTTACGGTCCTGGAACACGTTAAAGACCGTGCGGATGAGGATCTTGAGGTCCAGGCGCAGCGACCAGTTCTCAATATACCACAGGTCATATTTGGTGCGCTCAATGATCGAGGTATCGCCGCGCAGCCCGTTGACCTGCGCCCAGCCTGTCAGGCCGGCTTTTTCGCGATGGCGATCCATGTAGCGCGGAATACTGCGCTGGAACTGATCGACGTACACCGGACGCTCGGGGCGCGGGCCAACCAGACTCATCTCACCCAATAACACGTTGATGAGCTGCGGCAACTCGTCCAGGGAATAGCGGCGCAAAAACTCGCCGACGCGAGTGCGCCGGGGGTCGTCGCGGGTGGTCCACCCCGGCCCATCTTTTTCGGCGTCGGGCCGCATAGAGCGGAACTTGAGGCACCAGAACGGCTTGGCATCCAACCCCATGCGCTCTTGTGCGTAAAATACAGGGCCGGGCGAGTCCAGCTTGATCAACAAGGCAGTGAACAACAGAAACGGCGACAGCACCACCAGGCCCATTGCACTGCCGATCACGTCCACTCCCCGCTTGAGCGACAACCGCCACCCACGCAGGGCGACGTCACGTACCGACAACAGCGGCAACCCGCCCAAATCCCCGATCGAGACCTGGCTGGCCATAATCTGGAACACGTCGGGAAAGACCTTGATGCTGATAGAGCCGCGCTCACACTGCGAAATGATCTGCAGAATATCCTGATGCGTGGCCTCTGGCAGGGCGATGATGACTTCGTCTACCTCGTGCTGGTCGATCAGTTCGGCCAACTGCTCGGGTTTACCCAAAACCGGCACGTTAAACGCAAGTCCATTGGCGCCATTGTCGTCTACCATGCCCACGACTTTGTATCCCAACCATGGGCTCCATTGAATTTTTTGCAAAATCATGTAACCCACGTCCCCCGTGCCCACGATCAACACACGGTCGGTGCCCCAGCCCCGCGCCTGCGAGCGCGCCTTGATTCGATAGTGTATCCAACGGCCCAACGTCACCAACAAGATCGTCGATAGCCAGGCATAAATAACCATCGCGCGCGAATAGTCCAGGTCCATCACGCTGTTCTTGAATATAAAGCCTGAAATGGCCACCGACAGCATCGTGCCCACCGAGACAGAGCCAAAGATCTGATAGAATTCGTCCAGGCGGGAGACGGCGCGCACGGTGTGATATAAACGCGTGAAGAAAAAGATGGCCAGTATCGTCGCCACCTGGGTCAACATCATGCTGACGTAATCAGGAAACGGCCCCAGGTTAACGGCCTTGTTGGGCCAATCGATGTTCTGACGCAACCAGTGAGCCAGGAAAAAGGCCACCATAATCATCGCTGCGTCCAGCAACATCTGGGAAAGGGTAAAGATGTAACGAATTTGCCTTCGCTTCATATAACTTTTCTCGCCTGTCGAAAACGTTCCCACCGATCACGCAAGCCAATACCCGCCCGCACCAACTTGTCCAACCACCAAGGGGTACAATCTTTGTAATGTTTTGTGTAAAATATACGCATAGCCCGGTTAAACTCGATTTGCGCGCGCGCGCTGTGTTGGCTGGCGGCCCGTTTCACGTGATGCACGATCACCTGGGGATTATAATACACTTTCCACCCCACGTCCTTGATCCGCTTGGCCCAGTCCAGGTCTTCACCGTACATGAAAAAAGTTTCATCCAACAGCCCTACTTGTTCGATAGCTTTCGCCCGCAACAGCATGCAAGCTCCCACCACCGCATCGACCTCGGCCACCCGGTCAGGATCGAGAAAGGTCATATTGTAACGCCCAAAGCGATGGCTGTGGGGAAACAATTTGCTCAAGCCGATCATGCGCCACAAAGACACCTCGGGCGTCGGAAAGCCACGCCGGCAAGCCAGATCCAAGGAACCGTCCATCAGTAACAGCTTGGGGCCGACGATGCCAGCCTCGGGATGCACGTCCATAAAGGCCAACAACCCGCTCAGCGCATCCGGCGGGACCACGGTGTCGGGATTGAGCAGCAAGGCATAGGTCGGACGCTCAAGCTGGATCAAAGGCAAATTCTCCAAGGGCCGGGCGATCGGCCGCGCAGGGTCATACTGACCCTCACTTGCCTTCACTTTTTGTCCTGGCGAGCAGCACGGGTGAAAACCAAAGGCGCGCAAGCCCAGGTTGTTGCCGCAGGAAAAGCCACCGTTGACCGGGCTACGGATCAGGTGCACCTGCGGAAAGGCTCGGGCGACCATATCCGCGCTGCCGTCATCGGAAGCATTGTCCACAACACACACCTGGCAAGAGAAATCGCCCTGATTGTCCAAGACCGAACGCAGACAATCACGCAACAGCTCCCGTGTATTATAATTGAGGATAACGATTCCGAGGTCAAGCATATCTTTACCTAAAATGGATCATTATTCTAACACGAGCGCCACAGCGGGTCAACTTGCCTTCCCTTGCAGCTATGTTAGAATGTTCTCAATTCCTAACCTGCGATCGGCACAAGCTCTATGGGGGAACCCAATTGATGACCCAAACCAAGCCCCTTTCAGTGTTACTCGACGAACTCCCAGGCCTGCTCACCTGGCCCATCCCCCATCCGGGGATGCCCGTGACGGGCGTGAGTGGCGACTCGCGCCAGGTCGCGCCGGGACATCTATTTGTGGCGCGCAGTGGTCACACCTTTGAAGGACACGATTTCATCTCGGACGCCATCCTATCTGGGGCGTCCGTGGTGGTCGGCGAACGACCGTCCAGCGAGGTCCGCGCCTCTGTGCCCTACCTGCGCGTGCGCGACGGGCAGGAAGCGCTGGCCTGGCTGTCGGCGGCCTGGCACGATTATCCCGCACGCCACATGGTCATGATCGGCGTCACCGGCACCGATGGCAAGACGAGCACAGTGAACCTGCTGTACCATATCCTGCGCGCGGCCGGACTCGAGGTTGGTATGATCAGCACGGTTAACGCCGTCATCGGCGACGAGATCCACGACACGGGCCTGCACGTGACCACCCCCCCGGCCCCCCAGGTGCAGCGTTACCTGGCCCAGATGGTCGCCGCCGGGACGACCCACGCCGTGCTAGAGACCACCTCACATGGCCTGGCCCAACACCGGGTCGACGCCTGCGAGTTTGATGTGGCCGTCGTCACCAACATCACCCATGAGCACCTGGACTACCATGGCGACTGGGAAGCCTATTTCGCCGCCAAGGCGCGCCTCTTTGAAGGGTTACGGACCGCCTATTGCAAGCAAGATCCACAAAACACAAACGAACGCCTGGCCAAGCTTGCCGTGCTCAACGCCGACGACGCCAGCTTTGGACGCTTGCAGGACATCGACGTCGAGCGCATGCTGAGCTATGGCCTGGCCGATGCGCAGACCTCCACCGGGCGCCGGGCAGACGTGAGCGCCCACGACATAGTCTGCACACTTTTCGACCCTGAGGACACACTTGCGCCGCACGCTAGTGCAGGTGGCACGGGTGATGCAGGTGACACGGGTGATGCCACCCGTTTCACGCTACGCGCCCGGCTGCCCTCGCCCCAGCGCGAGGATATACTTGTCAGGACCGCTTTGATCGGGACGTACAACGTCTCTAACGTGCTGGCCGCGGCGACCGCGGCGCTAGGACTAGGGATCACGCCCCAAGCGATTCAAGCGGGTGTGCGCGCACTCGAGGGCGTACCGGGACGCATGGAGCGCGTCAGCGACACGACACACCCTTTTCTAGCGATCGTCGACTTTGCCCATACCCCTAACGCGCTGCGCCAGGCGCTACAAACGGCACAGACGCTGGTTAAAAATGGCGGCCGCGTCATCACCGTATGGGGCAGCGCCGGCTTGCGCGACCGGGAAAAGCGCCGCCTGATGGGCACGATCTCGGCGCAATGGGCCGACTTGACCATCATCACCGCCGAAGACCCACGCACCGATTCACTGGAGACAATCATGGCCGAAAGTGCTGCCGCTTGCGCGACGGCGGGCCTCAAAGAAAAAGTGGATTTTTGGCGAGTGGCAGACCGGGGTCAGGCAATCCGCTTTGCAGTAGAACAGGCTCGCCCTGGAGACGTAGTGATCGTCTGCGGCAAGGGACACGAGCAAAGCATGTGCTTTGGGGACACCGAATATCCCTGGGACGACCGGAAAGCCCTACGCCGAGCGCTGCGGGGTGAGACGTTGGACACATTGCCCACCGCCCAAACCGGC
>CAZSJU010000127.1:4302-9583 GCA_964607235.1 uncultured Anaerolineae bacterium
GTGCCAGGGGGCGGGCACACTTGCACGCTAGTGCAGATGGCACAGGCATTGATGGATAAACGGCTAGTTATCGCGGCCGTTGTCCACCAACCCCTCGCGCACCGCATAAGCTGCCGCCTGGGCGCGATTGTGCAGATGGAGCTTTTCCAAGATATTACGCAAGTGGTTCTTGACTGTATTCTCGGCAATGTGCAACTGGGCGCCAATCTCTTTATTGGTCATTCCCTTGGTCACCAATTGCAACACCTGGCGTTCACGGGGCGTAAGGGAACGGGTCGAATCAGGCGGCGGACTCTCGGTGCCCAAGCGCGCAAATTCGCGCAGGATGCGCCCGGCCATTACCCGCGAGATGGGCGCCTCCCCTTGGGTCACGCCCCGTAGCCGCGCGAACAGGTCCTCAGGCTCGATCTTTTTCACCAAATAGCCCAACGCGCCGTTGCGAATGGCGACGAACAAGTCCTTGTCATCGTCCGAAACCGTGAGCATCACAATACGCGCTTGCGGCCAGTCCTTTATAATCAACCGGGTCGCTTCGTGCCCGTCGCACTCGGGCATATGGACATCCATCAAGATAAGATCAGGCTTGTACTTTTGAGCATACTTGACAGCCTGGTAACCGTCTTCCGCCTCAGCAACGACATCAAAATCAGGCTGCGAGTCGATCAGTCGCGCCATGCCCTTGCGAAACAACACGTGGTCATCAACCAACAAAATCGTCGTGGGTCCCATGTATCTAGCACTCCTCTACTAACCCTCACCTATCCCCAAACACGACTGAACCGCATTGTGCGCAACCTCAACCGTTATCGTGGTCCCCCGGCCCATCTTACTCTGGATATCCAGACTGCCTCCCAACAACTCGGCGCGCTCTTGCATCGTGTAAAGGCCATAACGTCCACGGCGTTTTCTTACCTGCTCCAAGTCAAAGCCGATACCGTCATCCTCTATTTGCAACGTCAACTTGCAGCCATTGGGGCTAAGCGTCATGCGCACGCTGCTCGCTTGAGCATGTTTGCGCACATTGTTCAGCGACTCTTGAATAATACGCGTGAGGTGCACCTCTTGGTTGGGCGGCAAGACCAGGATTGATTGATCCAACGGCATACACAGATCCGTCTTGAGATTATGGCGCAAGCCAAACTCGTAAAAATACTCTTGCAACCAGTCGACAAATTCGGCGCCCTTGGGCGCAGCCAGACGCAAGTTGGTGATGGCCTCCCGCACCTCTTCGTAACCCGCGTCAATCACATGACTCATCTCATGTAACTCTTGAACGGCTTGCTCAACCTCACCGCCGAGCAACAGAGAACGCGTCTGGGCCGTCTGGATGCTCAACAAACTCAACACTTGGGCCAACCCATCGTGCATCTCGCGGCCCAATCGCTCGCGCTCTTGGACAACGGCCATGTGCTGCAACTCGCGTGACAGCGTTTCCACACGCGCTTCCATCTCGGCATAGAGCCGCGCATTCTCAATGGCAGTGGCTAACTGATTCGCCACTGCAACCAACAACTCGACATCCTTTTCACCAAAGGGGCGCGGCTCGCGTCCGTGGACCGTTAACACGCCGATCGAGCGTCCTTTGACCTGCAGCGGGACACAAGCAGCGGAGCGGAAGCCAAAGCGCTGACATGAGCGCCGGGTGACGCGCGGGTCGTCCTGAATGTCGGGCACCAATAACGGTTCATCGCTCAGCACCGCCTTGCCACACAAACACTCGCCGACGACAAATACTTCCTCACGCATCAAAAAGCCCTCAGGCTCGCCAAAAGAGGCCTCAACCGTCATCGTCCCCTCACCACCCGTGCCACCTGCACGAGCGTGCGGCGCAAGTGTACCCGCCGGGTCAGTAGGATCAATCAAATGGATCTCGGCGGCCGCAAGCGCTGTCACTTGCAATACCCGCTCCAACCCCAACTTGAGCACCTCTTGCAAATCCAGCGATTGGCCGCCGGCCACGGCGACGTCACGAAACGCCTGCAAGCGGCGGGAGTTCAAATGGATCGCCATGCGGACGGCGAATCGATCCTCTGCCTGACGGGCAGTCCAGGTCGCAAACGCCAAAGCCAGTCCCACCCCTATCAACATGACCTCCACCCAGGCCAGCCAACGCAGCGGCACCCATAACAAAAAAACCGCGATGAACGCAGATACAGCCAGCGTCATTGCAGTCACAATCATCAACACCTTGCTCGACTTGATCAACCGGCCAAACGAGGTCCCCTCTTGAAATCGACCCAGCTCCCCGACCACATGATCGGTCCCGTCCAATTCAGCTTTACCCGCACCAGACCCAAGCTCTAAATCAGCGAATTCAGACATTTGCTTCCAACGATACACCTGTTATACTATGCTTTAAAACTTTAAAATCGTGGACCCGTGAGGAACAAACTTGAGCCATCTATTATCCTTCCAACAGCGCTTCACCCTGCGCTTTCTGGCGCACGTTTTTACAGTCAGCGCGACTTGCCTTTTGATCAACACGGCTTGTTCCGTGCTACGTCCCACACCAACATCCATACCGACACCGACATCCACACCGACACCCCTACCCACCGCGACGCGACGCACCCTCCCCACGTCCACGCCCGAGCCTTTGGATACCGGTTGGCAACCCTTGTCCCCGGGCCTCGAATGGCGACGTTTAAAAGTCCAGAACAGCGATGGCGGCGGTGAGCGGCTGCAGTTAGTGCGCCTCGACCCTAACCAGATTCGTCTGCGCGTGATCTACCAGCCCTCACACCCACGGCGCATCAGCGAGTGGGCAATAGTCTTGCCCGACGCCCTACTGATCGTCAATGCCGGCTATTTTACCCCACAAATGCAGACCACGGGGCTGATCATCAGCGATGGCCGAGCTTTTGGCCGTCCTTACGATGACTTTGCCGGGATGCTCGCCGTCACAGCCCAAGGCCAGATCACGCTACGCTGGCTCAAAACCTGGCCCTATCGGCCCGATGAAGCGTTGGTCCAAGCGGTCCAATCTTTCCCGGTGCTGGTCAAACCAGGGCGCGTGATGGGCTTTCCCGCCGACGCTGACCAGGGCCAGCGCGCGCGGCGCACCGTCGTCGCCCAGGATACCGCCGGACGCCTGCTCCTGCTGGTCAGTCCCAACCCATATTTCAGCCTACACGAACTGGCGGTGTGGCTGACCGAGTCAGACCTGGAATTGGACATCGCCCTTAACCTCGACGGCGGCACCTCCACCGGCCTTTGGATACACGGCCACGACGAGCCAATCGACTCGTGGGTACCCGTGCCGGCCGTCATTGTCGTCGAACCGGCAAGTTGACCCATCCTATCAAAGCAGTTAATTATAATGCATAGGATGCCTGGGGTCAATATCAAAATAGATTGCCAACATCGAGGTTGACTTTCCTTTACGCTTACAATATGCAGCAGAATCGGTCATCACCCTTGTCAAGGAGTATCTATGCAAACCGAACAGCCGAAATCACAGTCCGTGCCCTGGACCCCGCACGACGTTTGGATAGGCCTGATCCTCTTTGGCCTATGGCTAATCATCGCGCTCGCCGTACAAGTCCTGTTGTACGCGCTGGTGCTAAAAGTGAATCTTGGCCTGCTGATCAACCTGGAAGAGCTTTTACTCCTGCTTCCCGTCTGGTGGTTGACGGTGCGCAAGTATCGGGTCAAGTGGGAAAAGCTGGGCCTACGCGCGTTCACAGGAGAGGCTATCGGCCTGGGATGTGGGCTGATGCTGCTCTCTTTTGCTTTCAACATCCTTTACGGTTGGTTTCTGTCCTTGTTTGACCTGCGCATCCAGGCAGACCTGGCCCCCCTCTTTGAAGAGACGAGTATGCCCTGGCTAATCATGTTAGGTGGCGCGATTGTGACACCGGTGGTAGAGGAAATCTTTTTCAGGGGGTTTGTCTTTGCCGGACTGTTGCGACAGTATAGCTGGCAAAAAGCTGCCACCGTCAGCGCCGCCATCTTTGCCTTTTTACACCTGACGCCCACGGCCTTTATCCCGCTGTTTATCTCGGGCTGGATTTTCGCCTTTCTGTACTACCAGAGCCGCTCCATCTGGCCCGCCATCCTGATGCACGTCCTTAGCAACACCCTGGCGCTGGGCATGGCCTATCTATCGACCACGCTGGGCGTGACCTGAGCAAGCACCCAGATTCAACCTGTGGTGAGCGCCGTCGAACCACGACTCTAAACTATGCATCGCGACCACGATCGCCCCCACCAAGAATGAAATGGCACAAACAACCCCAAGCGCTTGCGCGAGACAAACGCCGCCTGTAAAATACTGAACAGTTGTCGCACCTAGATCACAAAAGGTTGGGACCATGATACGCCTGGGCTTGTGTTGCAAGTTTATCCAAGAACCCATCAAGTTCCGCCGCACCACTGCTACCGCACTACTTGAACTTGACCGCGAAGCAGCGCTGCGCAAGGTTTCAGAACTATGCTTGGCCAACGCCGCTGCACTGCAAGAGGCACTAGAGTATTGTGCTGCGCACCACATTGGCGACTTTCGGGTCAGCAGCCACATCCTCCCGGTCAAGACGCATCCAAAAGCCGGTTACCAGGTGAAAGAATTACCGGACCACGCGGAAATCATCTCCCGCTTTAGAGCCTGCGGCGCCTTTGCGTGCGAGCACGATTTGCGACTGTCCTTTCATCCCGGCCAATTCACCGTGTTGAATTCACCCAAAGCAGGCGTGGTCGAGAACGCCATCGCCGACCTGGAATATCACGCCGAGGTAGCCGAATGGATCGGTGCGGACACAATTAACATTCACGGCGGCGGCGCCTATGGGGATAAAAACAAAGCGCTAAGCCGCCTGCGCGCCAACTTGAGCCATCTATCTCCGGCGGCGCGTCAAAGGCTCACGCTTGAAAACGAAGAGCGAGTATATAGCCCTCGCGATCTCTTGCCCCTGTGTCACAGTGAGGCCATCCCCCTGGTTTACGATGTGCATCACCACCGTTGCCATCCCGATGGCCAAACCGTGGCGGAAGCCACGGCGCAAGCGATCGCTACCTGGGACCGCGAACCGCTGTTTCACATTTCCAGCCCCCGGGAAGGGTGGAACGGCCCCCAACCGTATCGTCACCACGACTATATCGATCCAAAAGACTTGCCCGAAAGCTGGAAAACCTTGACGGTCGACATTACGGTAGAAGTCGAAGCCAAAGCCAAAGAGCAGGCAGTGTTGCAGCTCTATCGCGACTTGAAACGCGCCGACCCATTCCTATTTTGACAATGTCAAATTAGCCGGTCCAAGACCTCCGAGGTCTAGCAAATGGCTTC
>CAZSJU010000128.1:0-1634 GCA_964607235.1 uncultured Anaerolineae bacterium
TTTTTAGCCAGGTCAGCGGCTCCAGCAGCATTCGAAGAATAGCCGTCGGCGCCGATCTCATCGGCAAAGGCCTGGGTTACCGGCGCGCCGCCGATCATGACCTTCACCTTGTCGCGTACTCCGGCCTCTTCCAAGGCTTTGATGGTGTGCCCCATCACGCGCATGGTCGTGGTCAGCAAAGCCGACATTCCCAACACATCCGGCTCGTACGCCTTGATCTCTCCTACAAACTCTTCGGGCGAGAGGTCCTTGCCAATATCCTTGACCTCAAAGCCGGCGCCCTCGCACATCATGCCCACCAGGTTCTTGCCAATGTCGTGCAGGTCGCCCTTGACCGTGCCCAATAACACCCTGCCGGCGCGCGGCGCGCCGCTCTCGACCAGCAACGGCTTGAGGAGGATCATTGACTCTTGCATAGCTTTTGCAGAGCGCAAAACCTCAGGCACAAACATGTTGCCAGCTTTGAACTCGACGCCGACGTGGTCCATGCCGACCATCAACCCGTCGTTCAGGATCTCCTCGGCACTGAGGTCCTCGTCCAAGGCATCCTCGGTCAAGTCGATCATGTCATCGACTTCACCTTCGATGACGGCAGTAGAAATTCGTTCCAAAATATCACTCATCTTTTACTCCTCTTGAAATTTTTATTCAGGGGATGCCAGGCATCCCAAAATAGTAAATTAGGGATTGGGGATTGGGAATGTGTGCGCCGCCCGCCCCCTCTAACGATTTAAAGACGTTAAAAATCGTTTTATGCATCTTGCATACACATACTCCTATTATTCTTTACGAAAACCTTGTTTGCTGTCAAGAACTCCCTGGTAAACCGGGATGTGCCTGACCCGCTCAAGCCGCCACGGTGAGCATCCTGAGACAGGTCCCAACGCAACCCAAGTCAAACCGCGCCCAGGAGGGAACGGATGTCTGATATGTCTGATAAATGTCATACACTTTAAAAAGTCGATCTAGGTCTCGCGGACGTCGACGACCTTTTCGACCAACGGCTCGACGGCGGCGATCAAGTCATCCCTGGTGATTTCGGATACCTTGAGATAGCAGCCCCAGTTGCTAGGGTCCTCACCCAAGAAAACGTTCATCGCCAGGATATTGCCGCCCTCTTTGGTGATAGCGGTGCTGATCTCGGCCAACGAACCCTTGTAATAAGGCGCCAACACGGTCAAACGCACACCCTTTTCTCGGGCGCCAAACAGCTCCAAGAACACTTTGAACAGATCGGACTCGGTGATAATGCCCACCAACTGACCATCGCGCATCACCGGCAGGCCGCCGATCTTTTTGTCTGCCATGATGCGGGCGGCCTCTTCCAAGGGGCAATCATCGTCAATCGTGATGACATCTTTGGCCATCACTTCTTTGACCGTCACCTTGGAGAGCAAATAGCTCACCTCCCACATGCTCAACGAAGTAGCCGAGGACGGCGTCGCGTGCAGCAGGTCATCGTCGGTCACGATGCCGATCAACTTGCCCGCTTTGTTCAATACCGGAAAACGTCGCACGTTCTCGCGCTTCATCCACTCCATGGCCTCTGCGATCGAGAGGTCGGGCGTAACAGTAATAGGATTAGGGGTCATTCTGCTACCAACTAGCATTGTCTCTTCCTTTCTTGCTCTTTA
>CAZSJU010000128.1:1734-9556 GCA_964607235.1 uncultured Anaerolineae bacterium
GTCATTCCGAGCCTAGTCGAGGAATCTCGTTCGCCCTCAAGAGGCGTGGGCGTCAAGGAACGCTTGCAACTGGCGCGCGATCGTCTCATCTAATGGTGGATCTTGATGCGCCTCTACCAGTTTCTGCCAGCGCTGGCGTGCGCGGGCAACCGCATCCTGCCGACCGCCGCTCATCCAGGCCTCAAGACCGCCCCGGTCACAAACTGCCGGCTGCCAGAACTCGGTGCGACAACGCTTGACGGTGTGCATCTCCATCAGGAAATTGCCGCCGGGGCCTACCTTGGAGACCACGTCATAGGCGATCGTCTCGGGCGTCACAGCAAAGCCCTGGCGATAGCCCCGCACAATGCCGCACATTTCGTCGTCCAGCACCAGCTTTTCGTACGAGAAGGCCAGGTAAGAACTGAGGATGCCGCCCGCGTGCAACACAAAGTCCACGCCGCTGTTGACCGTGGTCAACAAGCTCATCATCGACTCAAAGCCGGCCTGAGCGTCAGGATAGCTGGCGTCCGTCAAGGAACCGCCGCTGCGCGAGGGCAGGCCGTAATGGCGGGCCAGTTGTGCGTGCGCCGAAATCATCAGCGAGAGTTCCGGTCCACCCAGGGCCAACGCGCCCGATTTCATGTCAATGTTGGTCGACGTCGAGCCATAGACCACCGGCGTGCCGGGGTTGATCAACTGCGCCAGAACGATGCCCGTCAGCAGCTCGGCGTTTTGCATCGCCAGCGTGCCGGCCAACGTCACCGGGCCAGTAGAACCGGACATCGCCAACGCCGCAACGACGATGGGCTGCCCCCAACGCACGCATTCCATCAACGCGGCCAGCATCTCACCACTATAGCCCAGCGGGCTAAGGCTATTGATCAGGCTGATGGTGACCGGCTTGTCCTTCAAATCTTCCCCGAACAAGATGGAAGCCATCTGCATCGTATTCTGGACCCCCACCTGGCCCTCGGCGCTGCCGATAAAGGGCTTGTCCGAGTGTACCATGTGGGCGTGCAACATGTACAGGTGCGCTTGCTCAGAGGGCACATCTCCCGGCTCGGCCAACAGGTGCCCGCTTAAATCCTGGTTGGGTAACATGTGTGCCAGGCGCACCAAGTTGTGATAGTCTTCCATCGTAGGTGGGCGCTTGCCAACTTCCGGGTCCACCAGGAACGGCGCGCCATAGCCGGGCGCAAAGACGGATTGACCGCCCCCGACCGTCACGTCCCGCTCGGGGTTGCGGGCGTGGATAGTGAACTGCTTGGGCGCTGAGGCCAAAGCATCCATCAACTGGCCTTCGGTGGGATAGACCTTTTGCCCCTCGGTCTTGAACCCATGCTGTTGGAACACGGCGATCGCTT
This sequence comes from uncultured Anaerolineae bacterium, assembly GCA_964607235.1. GTDB lineage: Bacteria > Chloroflexota > Anaerolineae > S140-20 > S140-20 > CAZSJU01. The sequence continues at coordinate 3,081 of CAZSJU010000128.1, forward strand.
CCTCATCAGGGAACAGGACACCGACCTCTGCCAGCAGCTTTATGCTCGTGTTATGAATCTCTTGTATCTCTTGGGACGAGAGCACCTCGCTCCATTCAAAAGGCATCACAATACTCCTTACTACTCTGAATGTCGACCACGTAAAAAGCTATCGCCCTCTGCAACCACCCCTTCTGCATAGCGCGTGGGGCGCAGGGCATTATCCTGGGGCGCCATCGCCCCCGTGACCAAATCGGCCACCCGCCGGCCCGCGCCGGCAGAAAGCATCACGCCCGCCCAATACCCACAGTTCAGGTAAAAGCCGGGCCGCTCTGGCACCGGACCGATCAGCGGCTGGTCATCCGGCGTGTACACATACTGCCCCGCGCTGGGGCGCAGGTCTGATTTCTTGAGCCCCTCTGCCACCTCTTGCCAAAAGGGACAGATCTCGATCAGCTTTTCCAAGACGATAGCGGCGAAATAGGGGTCCGTGTGCAGCTCTTCGGCCGGCGGACCGGCCGGCTCGTCAGGATCCACCCAGGCGATATACGCCCCGCCCACTTCTGGCCGCCAATACGCGTCGCGCACAATGTCGATCACCAACGGCGCGTCCTGAGGGATCTGGGGCTTGGGAGAGATAAAGATCTTTTGGCGGCGCACAGGTTCCAACGGAAGATCAAGGTCAACCATGCGGCCAATGACGCCGGCAAAGGGACCCGCAGCATTGATCACCGTCCGTGTAGCGATGGTGCCCCGCGCGGTCTCGACGCCACATACCCCTTCTCCGTCTTGCAAGATGCCCGTCGCCTTGGTGCGCAGCAGAAAACGGGCGTCGCTGCCTTTGGCAAAACCTTGCGTCGCCTCGTGGGAGGAAAACCAACCATCCCGCTGGCGAAAAGTCGCGGCCACGATGCTCTGGGCCAGATAGGGGAACCGGGCGCGGGCCTCGTCACCGCTGAGGAATTCGGAATCGGTCACCCCCAAGCGGTGATGGGTCTCCACCGCCGCCCTGACCCGGTCGACCATCGCGGCGTCGTCCGTCACAAACAGGTACCCCTGGTGACGCAGGGCGATGTCATAGCCGGGGATGCCGATCACCTGGTCCAAGTGCTCAAAGACGTCGATGCTCTGCAGCACCAACTCGGCCATCGCCGGCTCGGTGAACTGGGCGCGGAAACACTCGATAGATTGCGGCGTGGTCAACGTAGACAGATCATCGCGCATCTCTACCAGCACCGTGTCCAAACCGGCCCGCGACAGCCAAAAGGCCGTCGCCACGCCCACGATGCCGCCCCCGACGACGACCGCATCGGCGGTGTCAGGTAACGTCTCTGCAGTCGGGATAAAAACCTGGCCCATGCACCCTCCCCTTTTCACCCCTGCGAAGGCCCGAGACTCATGACCTTCGCAAGGGGCTCCAAGCGACTTATGAACGTACAGACTTTAGTTTTTCCATTAACCATTGATAGATACCTGCCAACCCGCCAGGATAAAAGATCATGACCACAATCATCAACACGCCATAGATGACCAGGTGCAAACCCGGCAGGTCCGTCAAGTTGGACCGCAGTAACTCGATCAAGAACACAAAGGGAAACGCCACCACCATGCCGCCCCACATGCTGCCACGGCCACCGATGTAAGCGATGGCCAGCACCTCTACGGTCTTGGAAGTGTGCATCAAGGTCTGGGGCGTCAACGAACCAAAATAGTGCGCGTAAAAGCCGCCCAACCAGCCCGCAAAGACACAGGACAACGTAAAGTTGAGCACGCGATACTTGGTCGGGTTTACGCCCGAAGCCTTGGCGGCGTCGATGTTTTGGCCGATAGCCCGGAAGGCCAGACCCAGCTTGGAGCGGGTCACCAGGCGCAACAAGATGTACACGACCAACATCATGGACAAGATGATATAGTAATAGGGGACGTTGGAAGTTGCTTCCAAAAAACTGGGAGGATTTAGCCCCATCGCACCGCGCGTATACTCGGTCAAGTTTTTCACCAGGCCCATCAGCGCGATGCCCACAAACCAGGCCATGATCGCCGCATAGATACCGCGCAAGCGCAGCGTCAAAAAGCCCAGACCCAGGCCCAACACGCCCGCTGCAGCCGCCCCGACAAAGATACTGATCCAGGGCGAAATGCCGGGATGGAAAGCCAAAGCCGGGGTCGTGCTGGCCAGTATGCCCGAGACATAAGCGCCCAGACCCAGGATGGCCGCAAAACCAAAGTTCACCACACTGATGTACCCGGCCGTAAAGTCAAAGGCCGCAGACTGGGCCGCCAGGAATGCACCCATGATGAGCCAACGCACGATGTGCTCTTGTTTAAAGTAAGGCATAAAGGGCAAAATCGCTAGAATAACCACCAAGACCAGACCCAACGGGCTAAACCCGATGCTCTGCAGCCCGGCCGTAATGCTGCCCCAGACGCCGTTCTGGCGTTCTTTTTTTGCCACATCTTTTACCATTCTCATACTCCTCTCGAGTGCCTTATTGTTCCTGGACGCCTTTGACTTCAGAGCCAAAGATACCCGAGGGCACGATAATCAAAACCAGGACCATCACAGCGGTGGGAATGACGTCCTCCCAGGCGATCCCAATGAACTGCTGGGTCGCCGTCTGGAGCAGCGCTACCATAAACCCTCCGACGATCGCGCCGGCCACATTTCCCAACCCGGCCAGCATCACCACGTACCAGGCAAAGTAGAGCGGTTTCAGCCCTACGGTGGGATACGCCTGGAACATGAACAGCAGGCAAGCGCCGGCCAAGGCGGCGGTCGCCGTCGCCATGGACAAGGTCAAGGTGTAGATAAAGTCAAGGTTGATGCCCACCAACTGCGCGCCGGTCGGATCCTGGGCGACGGCCCGGATAGCCCGGCCGGTCTGAGTGCGGCGCAGGAAAAACCACAAGGCGACGATGGTCACCATAGCGATGGCAAAGGCCACCAACCTGTCCACCGCTACCCGCATCCCCAAAAACTGCAGCGGTTCCACGTCCCAGTAGCGGGGAATACCTCGAAAGTTGGCCCCGATCGCCAGTGTGGTCCCGTTGGTCATCACGAACGAGAGCCCCACGGTAACCAAAAAGGCGTTCATGACCCAGCCCGATTTGGTCCTTTGCCGTAGGGGGTGAAAGACCACCCACTCCAAGATAACGCCCAGGACCGCGCCGACTAGCATCGCGACGATAAAGCCAGCAAAGGGCGCGATCAAGCTCAGAAAATCATTGGGATTTTCCTTGAGATACTCATGAATGGGGCTGAACACATAATAAGCCGCGTAAGCGCCCACCATAAAGGACTCGCCGTGGGCAAAGTGGGAGATGTTCATCACGCCAAAGACCAGCGCCAATCCCACTGCCAGCAAGGCCCACATGCCGCCCGTCACAAAGATGTTAATGATCTGGGACGGCCCGGTGGCCCCAGCCACCAAAACAAGCAATACCAGGGAGCAGGCCAACACGAACGAGGCCGCCTTGTTCTGGGTGATTTTTTCCACAATTGTATCACTGAATGACGTTGTTTGTTGCATATCCTGCCTCTCTTTGCTCACATATCATTGTACCGCAAGCCTTGAACCGAGCGTTCCGATCTTGGGACTAGACAGACATTCACCTTGTTGAACCCGGTTTAAAAGCTCGGCCCAGCGGCACAATCTCTCAGGCACAGCTCGCCCATACAAGAGAGAGAAATAACGCTTGATGGGCAAAGGCCGGACGGACTGGCTCAGATCCCCAGATAGGCCGCCTTGACGTGGGGATTGGTCCCCAAATCGCTGCTCGGCCCTTCCAATACGACCCGGCCATGTTCCATCACATATGCCCGACTTGCGATCTCTAACGTGGCGTTCACGCGCTGCTCGACCAACAAGATGGTGACCCCCGCCTCGTTCAACGTCCGTAGCGAGTTAAACACGTCGGTGACCAGGTGCGGGGCCAGGCCCAGCGAAGGCTCGTCCACCAACATGAGCTCGGGAGTTGACATCATGCCGCGAGCGATGGCCAACATTTTGCGCTCACCGCCGCTCATCGTGCCGGCCAACTGACTCTTGCGCTCTTCCAATCTGGGGAAGAGATCAAATACGAAATCCAATGTCTCTAGCTTTTTCTCCTTTTCCTTGATGGAATACGCACCCAGCAGCAGATTCTCGCGCACCGACATGTCGGTGAACAAGTTGAGATCCTCCGAGACATAGCTGATGCCCATGCGGCTGATCTTGTAAGCCGGGTTACCGCCAATAGACCGATCTTTAAAGATCACATCGCCCTTTTTAGGCACAAGTAGTCCGGCAATGGTGCGCAACGTCGTCGTCTTGCCCGCACCGTTGGGCCCAATCAGCCCTACAAATTCTCCCTCTGCAATGTTGAGCGACACACCCCACAGGATTTGGAGAAAGCCATAACTGGTGTCGAGATTATTTACCTGAAGCAACGGATCCTCCTTTTCTAAGTAAGGGAAAACAACCCTCCCCCTGCTCTCTAGTGCCCAATCTCACTCTTGCCCAGATAGGCCTCGATGACCTTGGGGTTGTTCAAAACATCATCCGTGGTGCCCTCGGCGATCTTGGTGCCGTATTGCAACACCATGACCCGATCACAGATACCCTTGATCACGCGCATAATGTGCTCGACCACGACGATGGTGACGCCCCGGTCGCGGATTTTCCGGATCAGGCTCATCATGTCTTCCAGCTCACCGGGGGTCAATCCCGAGGCCAACTCGTCCAACAGTAACAGCTTGGGACCACACGCCATAGCCCGCGCCAGGTCCAGGCGCTTGAGCTGCACCGCGTTCAGACGCTCCGCCGGCGTGTCCAGCGGCAAAGGGAACTTGCAAAACTTTAGCGCCGTACGCGCCCGCTGCTCGGCCGGTTCATCACTGTCACTATTCGCACCAAAGATCGCCCCGACCAACACGCTTTCCAGGACCGTCAATTTGGGAAAGGGCAAAGGAATCTGGAACGTCCTGGCCATCCCCTTGCGGCACATCGTATCGGCCGATGCCCCGGTCGTCTCCTTACCATCGAACCAGACCGTGCCATCGCTCGGGTTATATGTCCCGGCGATAGAGTTGAGGAACGTCGTCTTGCCCGCACCGTTGGGCCCGATCAAGCCGAAAATTTCACCCTCTTTTACGTGGACCGTCACGTGGTTCACCGCGGTCAGCCCACCAAAGTTCTTTACGACTTCTTGTGTCTTTAGCATAGTCTATGACCACCTCCCTCGTAGGCGGGGGTGGCGGGGGGTGCCCGCCACCCCTTTTTACCAACCTTTGTCAGCGCTGTCCTTACCGGCGTCAACAAGACATGATCCGGTCAATCCAGAGCCGACACTTCTCAACCCTTACTGCCCGGGCATCATTTGCTGCTCAGCCCACTCGGGCGGATAGATGATCTTGCCCTCACCGTCAAAGTACTGCAGCACGGGGAAGATATAGTAACCCTTGCCCACCACGGGGTCGGGCACTGTCTCCGGCGTGGCCGCGTACTCGTTCATCACGATGCCATCGGTGTAGGTCCACTCGCCGGTCCACACATTGTCCTTCACAAAGTTGTAAATGGCTTCGCTGCTCAGCTCGCCATACTCTTCATAGGTCGCCTGAGCGACCGCCAGGAAGAACTTGGTACCATCATAGGACAACCCGCCCGAGGACGGACTGGGCGTGATGCCATACTTTTCCTCAAAGCGCTGGGCGTATTCCTTGCCCGCGTCCGTGGCCCAACCGGGGATCTGGTCGATCACATAGTTGGAGGACGCGCCGGTCAGGTCGTACCACTCACCGACCCAGCCCAGGCCGTCGGCGATGATCAGGCTTTCCAGCCCCACCTCGTCGGCCTGCTTGATGAACGCCGAAAAGCTCGGCGCCGCCGTGCTCGTGCCGGCGACCACCGCCGGGTTCAGGTCCTTGAACTTGTTCAGCAACGGGTAGAACTCGGTCTGGTCAATGGCAAAGTACTCTTCTGCCACCGTCTCCCAGCCGGCCGCTTCCAACTGATCCTTGATCGCGGCGCCAAAGCTGCGGCCCCAGTCCGTGTCCTCACCATAGATAGCGACCGTCTTGGCCTCTGGCGACCAGATGCCCTCGGCAATGGCGTCTTCCAACGCTTGCACGTAGGACACACTCAGCTTCTTGGGCGTCGGCCAGCCCTTGTACATCCAGTACCCGTACTTGTCCGGGTCCGACTCAAAGGTCTCGTTCACCACCTCGGTCGCACCAAAGCCGAAAAAGTGCGGGATCTTGTGCTTGGCCGTCACTTCCATGCAGGAGACCGAGACCGAACTGTGCCAGTTCAGCACGCCGGCCTGGATGCCATCCTGCACCACTGCCTGCTCGTAGGCCTGCGAGGCCTTGGCCGGGTCTGACTGCGAGTCGATCCACACCGGCTCGATCTTGTAAGGGCCAACCTGATAGTTGATCTCTTCAAGCGCCATCTCGGCCGAGCCACGGAACTCTTCGCCCGTGCGCGCGCTGGGTCCACTGAACGGGCCCAAGACGCCCA
>CAZSJU010000129.1:0-4171 GCA_964607235.1 uncultured Anaerolineae bacterium
TGTCGCCTTCGGAGATCTGGACGATGCGTTCCAAGTTGGTCACCCCGACCCGGCTCAGGCTGACCGAGATGGCCGGTTTGCTCTCTTGGACGTCCCGTTCCAGCCGCAGCTTGAGGCTGCGCGCCACGCGCTTGATGCCTCCCTGGCTGATCTCGTTCAGCATCTGTGTCACGGTCTTGTTCGAGACCGGATGCACGAGGTCAGGCGCAATTTCGGCCAGGGGCACCAGCACAAAAGCGCGCTCGTGCAGGCGCGGGTGGGGGACCTGCAGCTCGGAGGATTCCAGGGCCAGGTCGTCGTAAAACAGGATGTCCATATCGATAGGGCGCGGGGCGTTGCGAAAAGCGGCCATCCGCCCCATCCGCTTCTCGATCCACTTGAGCAGGCGCAGCAATTCCTCGGGCGCCAGTTCGGTCTCGAGCGCACAAACCGCATTGAGGAACTTGGGTTGTTCCCGGTAACCTACCGGTTCGGTCTCGTAGAACGAGGATACTTTTACAATAGAGGCGCGACCCTGGACGTATTGCAGCGCCTGTAGGATATTGGCCTGCCGGTCACCCAGATTGGCGCCGATTCCCAGATAGACTTGATGTAGTTTAGGCATTCTAACGCTCACTTGCAAGGGATGACTTGTGCGTGGGGCAGATACTCGGGTCCCACGGCATAATTTTCAAAGGCGATGGTATAGTGCTCCTCAAAGTGGGCGCGGATGTCTTTTACAATGTCCGGTGCATAAGACGGCGCCACGTACAGGGTGCGTCCCGGGCGTTCTTTGACCAGTTGCCCGTCACGCACGACGATTTCACCGTCCTTGAGCACGTAACGCGGGTGGGCAAACATCTCTTCCTTGTCTTCCGCGGGCGCATAAATGGTCACGTCCGCGTCGGCGCCCACGCCCAGGTGGCCTTTGTCTTTCAGGCCCAGGACGCGCGCCGTCGCAGCGCGGGTCATCGTGGCGATCTCGTACAGCGAATATTCGCGGTCTAATTCGGGCAGCAGCGCCTCGCGACGTGTCCGGGCGTTGATGCCTTGCAGCAGTTCGGCGCGATAGTCGCGGTCCATCAATAGCTTGATGATTTGGGGATAAAAGAAAAACAGGCCGGCGTTGGGATGGTCCGTCGTGAGAAAGACGCGCCACGGATCGTCGATGAGCAGGAACAGTTCCAGGCCTGTGATCCACTGCGCGGCGTTGAACATGCTCTTGGGCTTGTACTGCATGGGCACCACGCCGCCGCCCCCCTCTGACTCGATGTCGTCGTTGAGCCACTTGTCGCTGGTCAACTGGGACAGGCGGTATTGTAGGGGGCCGTCGGAGGTCATCGTCGTGGCCTGGCCGAACACGATTTGTCCAATATCCACGGTCAAGTTGGGATGCTCGTTGACCGCTCGCGCGACATCGGCAGCACCAGAGCGGGGCAATTTGCCCGGTTCGCTGCCGTAACTGAGGAATTGCAAGTGACACAGGTGTGCCGAACGCCCCTCCAATGCCTCAATGGTCTCTACCGTGGTGCGCGCATTGCCCAGTTGGCCCAGGTTGATGCCGTGAATGTGCGGCACGTGCGGCAACCCCAATTCGTCGTTGATCCAGGACAGCGTGGTGAGGATCTGACGTGGGGTGATCTCAAAGGTCTTTACCTCGTCGTCCAGGTCGGACACGTTGCCGCCCCATTTCCAATTCTCCACGCCGCCAGGGTTGACGATCTTGATGGCGTACCCCTTGGTCGCTTCCAGCAGCCAGGCGACGTAATCGCGCGCCTTTTCCCGCTCGCCTCGGCGGATACAGTTCATGATAAAGTGGTTGTTGCCCATCGTGATGAACGCACCCTTGTCCAAGATGGGAATATCTTCCAGCTCCTCATGGGTGTGCCGCGCCACCAGTGGCGGTGTGGCGGCTTCCATCACTGTCGTATAGCCCATCTCGGCATACATATAGCCCGTCATGTGGGTCGTGGGCACGGTATAGCCCGAGCCTGAACGAAACATCGTCGTGCGCGTGCGGGCGTGGTCGCGGTGATCCTCAGGGCGGAATTTACGCCCTGCGTTGACTTTGCCTCCGGCAATGTGGCTATGGGCGTCCACGCCGCCGGCCATCACCACCAATCCTTCGGCGTCGATGATCTGCGCCTGCTCACGGTCTACCTGTTCGGGCGAGACGATGCGCCCGTCCTTGATCCAGATATCTCTTTTCTCACCGTCTACCCCATGCATGGGGTCGTACACCAGTCCATTTAAAATGCCTAACATCACATCACCTTCTCAATCATTTGATCTAGCACTTGCTCATCGGTCGGGCGATTGAGCGGCAACACCGGACGCAGCCGAATGGGCACGCCGTCCATACGATAAGCGGTGCCCGCTGCATCCACACCGTAGCAAGCGGTCGGCAAAAAGACCCGCGCCACCTTTGTGGTCAACGTCGGCACGGGGTCCAACACAATCGTCGGGATGCGCTCCAGGTGACGCGCTGCCGCCACGGGGAAATGTGCCACCGGATCAGAGGAAAGGATCAAGGCGGCGTCGGCCTCACCCCGCGCCAGCACGTCCACGGCCGAGAATTCGCCGGGGCCATACTGTGGATACCCACGGGCATAACTGACGGCAAAGGGAAAGCCGCTTTGCCAGGTGAGCACCTGGTCGGCGCCGGCGACGTTGCCGTGTCCCCGCATCGGGATGACGGAAAAGCGCGCGTAACGGTTCAATTCCGCGACCAGCGTAAACAGCTCGCTCACGTTCATGTCACGTCCGGGCGTCTGGGTCAGCCCCATACCCATGAAAAAGACGCCAAAGCGCGCATCCCTGGCTTTTTCCGCCAGTTGCTCAAGCTGGGCAATGGACACGCCGCCCACTGTATCGACGTCCAACGTTTTACCTTTGACCAAGGCGCGTAGCGCCGTGAGCACCGCAAAGTCCTCGCCGGGTTTGACCTGCAAAAAAATGTCGGCCATCTTGGTGCTTTGGGTAGGCCGCACGTCTACCACGACGATGGTACGGCTTTTGCGTCCCTCGGGCGTAAACGTGCCTTTTGGCATCACCGAATAGCGGGCAAAGTGGCGAGTGTGAGAGACCAGGGGGTTACAACCCCAAAAGATGAGCAAATCGGACCGGTTGCGCACCTCGCCCAGCGTGCAAGTGGGCTCGCCCACCGTCTGCATCGCCAGGCCGGTCGGGCCGTGGCACACCGAAGAGGTCGAGTCGATAATCGCCCCGATCCGGTCGGCCAGCGCGACCGACTTGCGCTGGGCCTCGGTAGAGGTAGAACTGAGGCCATAGATGAGAGGGCTGTCAGAAGTGTTCAAAATACGTGCCGCTTCTTCGATGGCCTCTTTCCAACTGACCGCTTGCCCGTCCACGAGGGGGGGACGGGGCGTCGGATCATAGTCGGTAAAGAATCCACGTCCGTTGCCGCAGGCGCGTCGCACCTTGACGATTTGCTCGTTTTCTACCTCCACGCTCAGGTCGTCACACAAGCAGCCACAAAAGCTGCAAACGATATGCTCAAAGACGGTGCTCATACTGGTTCCACCTCCGCAGTCAGTCCTTTATAAGGCGGCATCCCGGTGCTTTCGGTGTCCGTTCCTATGATGAGGTTGGCCGTGGGCCCCATCGGTATGAACAGCATCCCGGCAGGCAGGTCCGCGCTGTAGGCGGGCAACTCGACCTGTCCGCTCACAGTGCGCACCCGAACGGTTTGTTCTTCCTCGACACCCAGACGCGCCATGTCGTCCGCGTTCATCTCTACCAGGGCTGTCGCGCGGTGGTAGGCCTCTGACTCTTTGCCTTTGTGCAGGCTTTGTCCCTGGGCCGCCGTGCGGCCTGTAATCAATGTAAAACTCATCCAGTTCCTCCACTCTAACAAATTGCCTGCTGACACCGAGGTCGTGCATGGTGCGAGGGGCTAAATTGTCTTCTCCCCAATCTCTTGTCGGACAGCCCTTACGCCTGTCAACAAGTGCTGCCAGCACGCTTGTCGGGTTTTTCCTTCCACCAGCAGCGTGCAGACCGGGTGTCCGGCAGGGATGTACTCACCGGCAAAGGGCACATCGCGTCTGCCTTTTTCGACCCATTCGGCTGTATCGGGCATCGTCGCCCCACTCTTAGTATAAACAATCCCTTTACCAAAGCAAGTGTTTGGAAATTGCATGTGCGGAAAAGGGCCATCAGGCAAGTGGCC
>CAZSJU010000129.1:4271-9491 GCA_964607235.1 uncultured Anaerolineae bacterium
AGGCAAGTGGCCGTTAGGCAAGTGGCCGCTCATCGCTTCTATGTGCAGGGAAAATATGTTGAGATCAAGCGCCCGCTCGAGCAATTCCATCGAAGCGGTGTAGCGCGGGTTAACCTCTATCAAAAAGGGGCGCGGTCGCCCATCCAAGTCTTTACCCATCACCAGATCAATGCCATTCACTCCCTGCAAGCTAAATCGCCGAGTCAGACGTGCAACTATTCTCTCGATCTCTTGCCACAAGGCCTGACGCGCGCCGGGTGGCAGCGTCAGCGGCCAGATGTTGCCGCACCAGGCAAAGCCTTGGCACCCCAACTCCTCACGCCCGATGAGTTGCTCTGTCAGGCCGATGACCACGCTTCGGTGCCCATCCGCGAGGAACGCCGCTGACGCCGGTTGCCCTGGGACGTAGGCTTGAAGCACGTGGCGCGCGTCCAGTGGTTCGCCGTTCCAGAGCCGGATGCCGTGCCCACCCCCGCCTCGCGCCGGTTTATACAGCCAGCGCAAGGCCGGGTCAGCCCGGTTTTCTTCTCCGGGCAAAAGTGTGGTAGGGAGGGGAATCTCGGCCGCGCGGCAAAACTCGCGCAACGTATGCCAATCTCGGACCTGGCGCAACGTATCCGGCGTGTTGCCCAGCAACCGGCGTCCCTGCGCCAGGGATGCAACCACGTCAGGATAGTTTTCCAGGTTGGCAATATAGGCGACGGCCTCGAACGCTAGCGCACGGCTAACCTCAAGAAGCCCCTGGGCGCTGTAGGGCAGGTCAAAGTCTCGCAACAGTGAGTAATTCTGCACCAACGCCCGCTGATCTCGATCGCCGAAATAGTCTAACGTGATGATCGGATCTCCCCTTTGCACCGCTGACTCGGCAATGGCGCGCGTGCTAAAGCCAACGATGAGGATAGGCACTATTTTTTCATCGCTTTGGCCGTAGCATAGACTTGCTCGGCGTCCAGAACCAGGTCGTTCTGTTCAAACAAGCGGGCGACGCAGCCACGATGGATCTTCATCTTGAGGCCGCCGATGCCCAACGCACCAAAGATCGCCTTGCCGTGTTTTTCCTTCCCATCCCAATGGGCCTTGACGCCCTCGATGGCCAACGGGGGGACGGCGTTCACGTCGCCCAGCGCCTTGAGGGTGGGGTGCTCGACCCAGATCGACTCGGGAATCAGTTGGATACCCGCCGCGCCGGCGCACAGTGCCGCATAGGCATCGGTGAGGGCCAGAGCAACCTCGTGTTCATCCGCCGCCTGAGCCGCCAGGACCTCAACGCCAAAGCGCTCTTGGATGGATGTACAAGCGGCTTTTGCCTTTTCCAGGCGACGGGAGGTCAGGGTGACTTTAGCGCCTTCTTGAGCAAAATAAGCCGCTGCCCGCAGGCCAACCGGGCCGGTCCCGGCCAGGATCACCACCTTTTTCCCGGTGACGTCGCCCACAGAGAGCAGCTTGACCACGGCAGCGGCGGCGGTAGTGTTGCAGCCATTGGCATCGTGCATTACCGAGACGCGCACAGGGCCAAAGAAAGCGTCCGTGGTAGCCTTTAACATGGCCTCACCGGTAGCGACGTTGGAGCCGCCGATAAAGACGGCTGAGTTTTTCAGCGCCTCACCGCCCCGGGTAAACATCGCCCCGTATACCAGGTCACGCACGTCTTCCACCGCCACGTTACCCAGGGTCAACACGTGCTCGGCGCCGGCATCATAGGCGGTGATCGTATCAAAGACGCTGGGATGCTTGTCACTATCTAGCTGAAGCAGCAATTTCTTCATTTTTCCTTCGCTTTCATATCCTTGTTGTGGTTTGTCGATGTACTACAAGAATGATTTCTAAACATTGGGAGACGGCTCTATCTGTCCTTTTAATAACCGCGCGACCTCGACCAGGCGTTTGACCGTCCGGTGCACCGTTTTCATGCCGACCTGGTCGGCCTCTGCGCCTTTAGCGCCCTGGTCCTGAGACCACACCGTGCCGCCCAGGTTGGCCCCGAACGGCCCCCCGGCCACGGGAATCATGCGGTTCACGAGGTAAAAGGTGTGGATAGTCAGAATAGCCCGCTCTTGTCCGCCGACACGATCACCACCGACGGCAACCGCGGCCCCAGCTTTGTGCTTTAACGCTTCGGGGTTGCGGGCCACCACAGCGCGACACCGGTCCAGCACCGCTTTCAGTTGACCCGAGAGGGTGCCCTGGTAAACTGGCGTAGCGAGCAACCACGCGTCCGCGGTCTCCAGGTGGGGGTATAACTCAGAGACGTCGTCTTGGAAGACACATCCCTGTTTCGTGCGGATACAGTAGTCGCAATGGATGCAAAACTCGATCTTTTTGCCCTTTAAAGAGATAAACTCTGTCTCGACGGCGCCCAGAGACGCGGCATAAGACAGGGCTTGGCGCACGACAAAAGCTGTAGCGCCATCGCGGGGGCTGCCTGAGAGGCCAAGTAGTTTTATGGGATGCATTTCGTCAACCTTATTTGAGGTTACTTTAGGACAAGCGCTCAAGCAGTCTTGATTTCGGAAGCGGACTTGCCTTTGACACAGTCGTAATGATAGACGATATTGTCTTCATCTACCCAGAGGTGGTCGCTGGAATCGAACGGCCGCCCACATTTGGGGCAGACCTCGTTCACCCACTCTTTCTGCCACGCTCTGTCATGGCCCGACTCGTCTTCGCTCAAGGCACTGCAACTCATACATGGTGACATTTTTCCCTCACTCTGACTTGTTCATACAAATGCACGGCCTCGCAACAAAAGAGAAGTTTATCACAAGCCCAGTTCCTGGTAAAAGGAGAAGGGGCTCAGGGAAAAACATCTTGGCTTTCCCTGGGCCCCCTTGCTCGCAAAACATGCTAGTCGTTCGCAAGTTAGCCCTTATGCTCCGCCAACCAGCGATGTTTGTTTACTCCCTGCAACCTAGACCGAGACGGCCCATTCGCAGTAGCCCTTGGGGCCTCCGCCGATGCCGGTCACATAGGGCACGTTGCGCTTGATGAGCGAGGTCACCGCGCAATGCTTGCAGTTGCGCACCGGCGCGCCGGGCGTGCCAGGGTTGAGGGCGATGGCGTTGGTCATCAACGTGGCCGTGACGCACTCGGGGGTCAGGTAGCACGGAAAGTCAGCCAGGCTCATCAGCGCGGCAAAGCGCTGGGTGATGGCGCAGGCCGGGTAGGTGTAGCGCTGCGGGTTCATGATGACCTCGTGGTTGTCGATGGGGCTGAGGTCAACCTTGATGCCCTTGATCTTGCCGCCGGACCCGATCGGCTTGATGTCGAGGATCGACTCGCCGCGCATGAGCACGTCAATGGTGTCGACGTTGTGCAGTTCGTCGGCCTCGCCGCGGTCGGGGTGCATGGCCGCATAGTTGTAGAAGCGCTTGGTCAGCAGGTCGACCACCATGGGCACGGTAAAGCTGTCCAGCCACAAGACATAGGCCGCCGCGCAGGCCGGGGCGCCGGTGGCGACCGCCAGCACGTCCCACTCGCTCTTGTAGGCATCCTGCTCGATGCCGCGCTTGAGCGTGTTCTCAAAGACGCCCATAACGCCTTCGTAAATTCCAAAGACCATGTCGTCCTTGAACATGTTGTAGGCGGACTGGGCGATGTGGTGGCCAATGTCGCCCACACAGTAGGCCGGCACCGCCGTGATATTGGCTTGATGCACGCCTGCCTTCATGGCTGCCTTGACGTAGGGGCGGATCTTTTCTTTGTACTGCGCCATATACTTGGCTGTATCAAAGGAGGTGTGCGGACCATGCCCACCCAGGTTATGGGTGGCCATCAGCTTGTTCTGGGCAGCCACGGGCTCGCTATACACAAACTTGATCTGCTCGATCTCGGCCTTTTCTGCCTCAGAGACAGTCTTGCCGGCCTCAATGGCGGCGCGGAACGCCCCACCAAAGCCGTAGGAGGTGTTCATGCCCCAGGACTTGCAGGCCAGGATGGTCTTTTTGTGATCGTCGGGAATATCCATATCGCGCAGGATGCGGTTGACAATGTTGGTCACCGATCCAACGGACAGGGCAAAGTCCACCACACACGTCAGGCCGTACATCCCGCCGTACCGACGCACCGCTTCGCGGCCGATGAGGGCCTTGTTTGCCTCGACCGCGTCGATGAACTTCCACATAGATGCCTTAAAGTCAGGGTCCTCTTCGTAAAGGATCTCCAGGATGGGCGGCGTCTGGTAGTGCTCGACAAAGGGATCATCTTCGGGGCGGATGGTGTCGGTCAAGCCGGTCAAGATCTCATAGTGCGCGTTCACCGACTCGACGTGCAGGTCAAAGACCTCTTTGGATTGGCCTTCTCCCGGCTTCATCTGGTTGACGGCGTCCACGTAGGGCTGACAGTCGGTGAGCAAGAACTTTCCACCGCGCTTTTCCTTGATTACACCCATCACCGAATAGGCGGCACCAATTCCCTCATTAATCATTTTTTCGTAAACGGACATTTTCGGTTCACTCCTTGATTTAAAAGTTGTTCGGGCACTAGAAGACAAACAGTAAATCTGCAAGCTCTAGAATCTTTCGATAAACGACCTCCTTTCTCAAACATGTCCCTGGCGCTGAAAGTGCCAAAAACGTATACCCTTGTCAGCATGGGCAGGGCTTGTTAAATCTGGCAACTCGATACAGGTAGGTTTGACTGAACACGCCAGGTCAGGCGTGCCAACCAAACGAGTCGGCGAACCGGGTCGTCAATAAAGTATAAAGATATGGTGTAAAACTAGAGAGAACCCCACCGCTAACTTGGAGGGTGACAAACATCATCTGGTGAAAAAGTTGACTATCAAAAAAATAGTCACCCGCGATACTTTCCCGGCTGATTTGCAATCAAGTTAGTGTTTTATCAGGTACCAGTCGGCTCTTGTGGTGATAGAAGCAAGACGTAGCGTAGAGAGAGAGCCGGTCTATGCGTCACAACATTTGATCAGAGATTTTAACAACTCGAACTGAACCGTGCCAATCTATAACCCGCTATGGGAGACCAAAAAGCCGAGCTGCAAATATCTTGGCAGCTCGGCTGAATAAAATCGGGACATATGGCACAGCCTCGCGGTCCCATCCGTTAGGGTAGCCCGCATATTGAGTTTTAAACGATCCCTTTGCCAAAAGGGCAAAAACAGTCGCACCAACACCCTATATAGATCGTTGTCAAAATGTTATAGACAAAAGAACTCCAAAGGTGCTTACATTATACATGAAAATGCAGGATGTGTCAATAGTTTAT
>CAZSJU010000130.1:0-3616 GCA_964607235.1 uncultured Anaerolineae bacterium
GTCGAACCATCAGGACTCGGCCGCGCCCGATCGACGTGCTGTTCCGCCATAGCCCGCTATCCGGCCGCGTCCTCGCGGTCACCGTCCTTTTTTCCGCGGCGGCGGCGCATCTCTCTGGCCCGCTCTTGCAGGCTGCGGAAATAATCCGACTCGACGACCTCGCTGACCATCTGCGTCTTTCTAACCTCGTCGATCTCGATCTTGAGGCGGGACACCTGTTGACGCAACTGGCGCTCGCGGGTGCGCACCTGCTCAGCCATCTCGGCAAACACACGGGCCAGGCGCGACACTTCATCTCGCCCCTCGGTCTCTTTGAGGGACACGATCTCGGCATCTTCTAACTCGCCCTCCTCCATCGTCTCGGCCGCGCGAGTGATGCGCAAAACCGGCCAGGCGACCCCCCGCGCCAGCAAAAAGGCAATGATCGAGACCGCTACAATCGTCCCGGCCGTGAGCCAGCGCAGGTCATCGATCAGGCTCTGGATTTCGCGGTCGATCTGTCGCCCCAACAGCTCTGCTTCCAGATGAAAGCGCGCGCCGTCGGTGGTCAAGATGACCATCCCCATACCGGCGGCGTTATCGTACTGGCCGGTATAGTAGGGAATGGTGGCATAGGCCAGCGCCCGCTCCCGGTCTTGGATGGTATAAACGTCCAGGTAGCCCGCCCGACCCTGTTGATTCAGCTCTACCAGGTGTGGGAAATTGGGGTCCAGGAAGCCCATCTGTTTGAGGTTCCCTGGGCGGTTCAATTGCTTGGGCGCATCGGCACTGATCGAGGGCACATACTCGCCATGCTCGTCCACGCCCGCGATGTTAAAGCTACGTGGATGGGCGATCGTCCAGCCGTCGTCGGCCACAATGTACGCATACTCTAGGTAGCGGGGATCGACCTCGGCCTGCAGTTCGGGGTCAGAGGGTATGACGTGGGCGATAAACTCGAGCAGATGCGTCTGATCGAGGGCCAACATGACAATGCCAACCCTTTCTCCTCCAGGACTCGACCCTTCTATCACAGGGACGGCGAAACGGATGACACCCCGATAACGCTGCCCGCCCCGGTTCTGCCCACCGGCATAGGCATCGCCGGACTCGACGTAAAAGCCAATGGGACGACCTGTGTAAATCTCGCCCGCCGGCAGGGCCATCGCGTCGGCAAAATATGTCTCACGCTTGTAGGTCGTATTCTCCAGCCGGCTGACGTCCACCAACGTCTCGGCGACGACCGGACGGCAGCCATAAGGATAACCCCCCTGCAATTCGTCACAGCGGGTGACGACCTTGAGCACCTCCTGGCCGTCAGCGTCAATATAAGCCACCTCGCTGTACAGCGGCAGATCCAGAAAGAGCGTGCGGCCCTGCTCGTCCACCGTCCACAACGTACCCTGGAACGACCGGGAAAAGTCCAGATAGGCCTCAGCGGTACGGGGCAACGTTGCCAGCAAGCGCAAGTCATTCTCGCGCCCAGTCATAAAACCTGCGACGTTGCGGGCGATGTCGCGGGTTCGGGTCTCTAGCATCTCGAAGGATTTCTCGTCCAGGTCGCGGGTGCTCTGCTGCCGCGCATGGACCTTGCTGCGCTCATAGCCCTCGATGGAAAGCATTGCCAGCACTGCCAGCGGTACGAGAGAGGCAAAAAGGATCGCGGCCAATATGCGCCGCAACAGTCCCGACGTCAGCCATTGCTTCATAGTATTTCACCCTTGTCAATTCAATTCAATCATCAACCGCATCATCCAACAGTAGCGCCAGGCGCTCACCAGGAACCGGCCGAATAGGCTAACCGTTCGACGGCCTGGGCCGCTGCTGCTTCCAACGCCGCTGCAGGGTCCAGTTGGCCCTGATAGACCTGGCGTACCGCTTCGCCGACCAGATTACCCACCTCGGCGCTCTCAATATTGAGCGGCTCAAACTTGCCATCCGGCACCAACTCTAAAAAAAAGGCATAGCGCGCAGCAATGTCCGGGTCCTGCGCCACAGTGATCTTTTCAGGCAGCACCCCCACCAGGTCCGCGTACGCGCGCCGGTACTCATCCTGGTAAATGAACTCAATAAAGCGCCAGGTGACGTCTTTGTGCTCCGAGGTCTTGAACATGATCAAAGTGTCCTCGACCAACGGCGTCACCGGCGCGACGTTAAAAGGAATGGTCGCCAGTCCAAAATCCAGATCAGGGGCCTCTTGCGCCAGGCGATTGACCAGGCCCGGCAACGTGATCACCATGCCCAACTTGCCGGCTACGAACGCGTCCTCTATGTCTTGCCGCGTATAGACCCACGGGTCAGGTGGGGTAGCGCCCGATTGCACCAGCTCGTTCAGAAAGGTCAACGCCTCCACGCCTTCCGACGCGCCAAAGCCGGCCTTGGTGCCATCCGGAGAAAACACTTGACCGCCGTTGCCCCATAGAAAATAGTAAAAGTAGGTGCTGGTCTCAATTGTGCCCGGGCTGGCGGGAATGCCAAAGCCGTATAACTCTGATTTGAACGAGTTCTCCCCAGCAGGCGATAACCGGCTCACTGCCAGAGCGACCGCGCGCAGCTCTTCCCAGCTCTGGGGCGGGGCGTCATAGCCAGCCCGCGCTAGCAGGTCTTTGTTATAGTACAGCACCCGCGCTGATAACGACATCGGCAACCCAAAGGTGCGCCCCTGGTAACGCGAGCCCTCCTCGATAAAGAGCGGGATGAACTGTTCTTTGAACTCGGGCGTCAGATAATCGTCTACCAACTCGACCAGACCCGCCGCTACGTACTCGGGCACGCGACGCACCCCCTCGTTAATCAAGTCTGGGGGGCGACCCTCCTCGATCATGCGGTTGATTTCAGGCTGCCCGTCTTTCCACTTGTAGACGCGCAGGTCGACCCGCACATCAGGGTTAGCAGCCTCAAAGTCCACGATGACGTCTTGCCAATAGGCGCGCAAGGTGTCCGGGCTGCTGCTAAGAAACACAAAGACGATGCTCGTCCTGGCATCGCTGCACGCGGTCAGGATCAGGCTGATGGACAAGGAAAGAAAAAGTATGAATTGGAGGGCGCGGCTGTGCTTGTTCAAGATGAGCCTTTCCTTTTATTGTGCTGGCCTATGTTGGCCCGATTATAACATAAACCGACAGAACACATCAAACCATCGGTCCGGCAAACTCAGTCGAGCGTGAATTGCAAGACCGGCACGACGTCATCGGGGAAACGTTCCCCCGCCACGTCATAAACCGCCCGGCGCGCGCCGGTAGACGGATTATACAAACCCAGGCTAACTGCAAAAGTCCCAGACGGCCACTCACCCGGCACGTGCAGCCAGCGCACGTCTCGCACTTGATCCCCTACCTGCCACAACCAGAAAGGAAACAATCCCGCCAGGGGCACGCCGTCGGCTTGCGTCACCAACTGCCCCTGCTCATCTAACACGTGCACGAAAACCGAGTCCGGTATCTCGAGCGTGCGCGCCGCTGTCCATTGTAAACGCAGGTCCGCGCCCTCATCTTGAGAGACAAGCGACGCGTTCCATAGCGTTAATGCCCCGTCAAACACGGCCAGAGGTTGTCCTTTGGCAAGCCCTTGTGGTGAGCTTGCTGAACCACCTGTGGTGAGCTCCGTCGAACCACCTGTGGTGAGCTCCGTCGAACCA
>CAZSJU010000130.1:3716-9421 GCA_964607235.1 uncultured Anaerolineae bacterium
GAACCACCTGTGGTGAGCTCCGTCGAACCACCTGTGGTGAGCTCCGTCGAACCATCAAGACTCAGCTCGGGAGCGGGCGCGACGGTCACCCTGCCCGCTTCGATCAGCCGCACATCCCACCCTTGCCACAGGCACAAGTACACCCGCTCGCTGACGCGGATCTTTTGGGCCAGCGTCTCCCAATTCTGCTCCGCGCGCCATGCCCCATACCAATAAGGTTGCGGGTCACGCACGTTGGCAAAGGCCACAGCCCTGGCGTCCACCGTATGGCCGGTGTTGGCCCAGATAAAATCCGACATGTCGACGTAACTGGGCATCAACGGCACACCCTCCTGGCCCACCGGCAAGGCCGCGGTCTTGTAGGCCATCCACGCCGGCATGTTGACAAAGAGAAAAGCACCTTCAACCTCCTGGTCCTGGCTCACCGCCAGCGCCTGCTCCATCGGACGGGCAGCCAACCGGTACAATCCCACACGCTGCCGCACAAAGACCGTGGCCGGCACCAGTACCACTCCCAACAACGCCAGATAAAGCGCCCCACGCCCGCGCGGCCAGCGATCGACTAATGCCACCAGCACCCACGCCCACAATAAACTGATGCCCACGGCAGGGATGTACAACAGCCGGGGTGCCGAGGTGATATAATCCGTCGCAAGCGCCGCCACAGGCGGCAGACTCGTCAACGTGAACCAACCACACGCCAGAGCCACCTGACGCCCTCGCCCGCGCCAGATAGCAAGCGCTATAAAGGGCGATGCCAGGGCCACCCCAACGCCCAACGCCAACCAGCCCTCCCAATTCAGCCAGGTACGTAGCCAGCCCATCGCAAATTGCACCGGGAACGTGGCCCCCTGGGCAAAATAGGCCAATTTGGGGAGCAAGCGAGACACCCGCAACACATTGCCTATGGACAACCCAGAAGATTGGGCAGGACCACTCATCCAGATGAGCGGCTGAACCAGCGCCGCCGGCAGAAAAGCCAGCGCCAGGCTCAGATGGCGACGCGAACGCAGCCCCGGCGCACACCACTCGTACAGCGCGATCAACCCCGGCGCGACCAATCCCGCCTCGTTGGCAAAGGGCGCCAGCATAGCCAGCCCCCAGGAAAGGACCAACCAGCGCCGATGTCCCCGCCGACCATAATCATAGAACAATAGCGTCAAGAGCAACAGGCAAGCGCCCAACACATGGGTCAAGGCCCCGCACCACAGCACTGCCTGGTAGGCCAGGGGAAAGGACGCAAAGATAAATCCCACTGCACCGGCAACCCAGACGGTCCGGCCACGCTCGCCACGGGAAAGCCGGTAGGCCAGCGCCATAGCGAGCCAGGCGTTGACCACGTGCAATAACAAGTTAAAGGTGTGAAAAGCCGGCGCACTGTAAAACCCTAGCGTGTGACGCCAGACGTACCAAAAGAGGGAAGGCAGCGGACGATAACTGGCAAAAGAACTCGAGGGAACAAAAAGCTCAACCGCGCGATGGGTCTCTACCCACCGCAAATGATAAACGTCGTCCGAGAAAAAGGGCAGCGAGATACTGCCCGCATAGACGAGCCAGGCAGCGATCGTCACGAGTAACGCCTGGGCCAACAACAAGCGTGAGGGCTTGCGTTTATCCGTATTGAATAACGGCATAGACCTGGCTCTCAGTTACCCGCCCCCGGATAAGGGATGTGCAGGTCCTGATGATCCACTTTATCACCCGAGGTGACCCACACACTGCCGAAAAAGTCGCGCCCCCCACCCCACTCAAACTCTAAAATATCCCCGGTAAGTGGTGAGCTCTCCAACGTGTCTTGATACCAGACATAGTTCCCCACACCACCCTGCGCTTTTAGCTTGATCTTGCCGCGCCAGACGTGCTCTTGTTCAAAATCCTGCCACTCGATCAGCTCCCAACCCACGATTTTCAAGGGCAGCTCTACGCCCCCGATAGGCGTAGCAATCACAAGCGGCCGCGCCTCAACCTCGACGCTTAACGGCTCGCCGACGGATTCGCCGGCCGGTGTCTGCAACTGAAAGCGCCCCTCATACGCGCCCGGTTCACTCGGCAGTCGCAAAGGCAGCACCACTTGCAAATCCTGCCCAACCTCCAAAACGCCAATCTCAAACGGTTGATCGAGGCCAAAATCTTGCCCATCCAGGTGCACCAACACTGTCCCTTCTGGCCACGCACATTGTCCCTCATTACCCAACCGCCACACCTTATTCAAGTTAGCGTTGACCGTCCCCCACCAGTTGGTATTAAAATAGTTCACATCTTGCAACAGCGCCATCTCTGCCACACAAGCGGAATGACTGGGTGTAGGCGTAAGTGTTGGCGAGGGCGACAACTGTAACGTCTCTGTCGGTAAAGCCACTACTGGCGACGCGGTCGGGCTGGGCATTGTTGCCGTCGGGGAGGGTGACAACGTTGCCCCCGCTGTCGTAGCCTCGGGTGTCGCTGACAGGGTCGCTTCCAACGTCGCCAGTCGCACGGCGATGGCTGTACCTGTAACGTCCGGCGCTTCCTCTGGGTCGCTAGAGCCGATAAAACCGCCCAGGAACAAGCCTACGACGCCCGCCAGGAGCACCAACGCGCCAATACCCAGCCCCAGCAACGGCCAACGCCGCGGCCGCGTTTCCTGCGATGCGGCCTTGGCGCGTTTACCAGGACGCACCATTTTGGAGAAAACGCCCGTCGGCGCCGTGCGCTCAATCTGATACACCACGTCTCGCAGGTCCTGGACCAATTCCTGAGCTGTCTGGTAACGGTCGCTGGGGTCTTTGGCCATCGAGCGTAAAATCACACGCTCTAGTTCCAGCGGGACGTTTGGAGAAATCTTGCGCGGCAAGGGAGGCGGCTCAGAGATATGTTGGAACATCAAACGCCCCGGTGTGTCCGCTTTAAAGGGCAAGCGGTCCGTCACCATCTGGTACAACACCACGCCCAGGGAATAAATATCGCTGCGCCGGTCTGGGGCGTCGGTGGTCCATTGCTCCGGCGCCATATAAGCCGGTGTGCCAGCCACGGCGCCGCTGGCAGTGATGTCACTGGAGGCATTGAGGATCTTGGCCACACCAAAGTCGGTCAATACTATGCTACCGTCGTCCCGGAACATGATGTTACTGGGCTTGATGTCCCGGTGTAGCATGCCCTGTTCGTGGGCATAGTGTAACGCATTACCCACCGCGGTGACGACATACATGACCTCGTTGAGCGTCATATGCTCGCCACTCTGGCGCAGACGGCTCAGGCGTTGGCTCAACGTCTCGCCTTCGACAAACTCCATCACCATAAAATAAATACTATCTATCACGTCCAGGTCGAAAACCTGGACAATGTTGGGATGGCGCAACGCAGCAATGGCCCGAGCCTCGCGCCGGAACCGCTCCAGCATCTCAGGGCTGTGCACCAGGGCGCGGTTCAACACCTTGAGCGCGACGACGCGGTCCAGCTCTGGGTGTAACGCCTTGTACACATCGGCCATCCCCCCACGGCCAATGCAGCTAATGATCTTGTATCTGCCGATCTGTTCGCCGAGCAACGTTTTCTCCATGATTAGAATGTGGTCATCAATTTCAATTCATCAAACTGCTCGCCCTCTTGTGTTCCACCATGGAACGATGGGGCAGATTGCATCCGCTCATTATATACGGTAGCCAGTTTATGAGCAACATTGCTATGCACTCTTTTAATATCGGCAGCAAAGCACAGCGCTTTAGCGTTCTTGCCTTATTCTAACGATTCCAGGGACGTCAGCGCCGGCCACTCTCCACAGGAACGCGCCATTTCATCCCACGAAAGCCGCGCCACGTTGCAGAACAACAACGGGCGCGGATGATCATAGACCGTAAAACTCTCATCGGCACGCCCCAAATCAAGCGTCCAGGGCGCCGGCTGCGCCCGTTCAGGCGGCAGCGGTGATGCTAATCTGGCCGCTGCCCAAGGGTCCGCGACCAACGCTACCGGCCCCAATTGCGGGTGGCGTTCGAGGCCGGGCACCGCGGCCAAATGATAGCCCAACTGCCCGGAGAACAGACACTCGTAATAACGCCGGCTCAGCGGATACCGCTCAGGCCAACGCGCAAGGCTGCCGTAAAGCCGGTTGCTGGCCACGACCATATAGTCGCTTCTCGCCAGACCTTCCAACAATGCGCGCAGCTTTTCCGGGGTATCCGGCGCATACATATCCAGCGCCTGCGATTGGAACGTGCCAGGGGCGCGCAACATCAAGGGAAGTTGGTGATCCCACTGCTCGTGTGCGATCGTCGCGCCGGATGGGATATGCTCATACATCCAACGGGACAGCCGCAGCCAAGGGTGCTCGCCACGATAGACGTTGAGAAAAGCTAGACTGTACAACAATGCAGAGGCCAGCACTCCTACGACGAGGCTGGCTCTGAGTCTGCGACCGGCAAATCGACCGCCCCACAAGCCCTTTTTCCCTACAGTCACCCCCAACCCTAGTCCGTAAATCAGTGCCACCGGCAACACGGGCAACATATAGCGCATAAACTTGACCGGCAGCCCTCCGACAAAACCAAAATAAATCACCACCCACGTCAGCAGCAGCCACTCCTCCGGTCGCGGCGCACGGCGCCAGGCTCGCGCCACCGCATAAATCAATCCCGCCCAAGCCATCACGCCCAATGGCAGCCCCATACCCCAGCGCAGTTGTTGCTCGATGGGATACAGATAAGGCCAGGTACCGTGATACTGCAAGGTAAAGAAAAAGTCTTTACCTCCCTGCAACATGGCGCCCTGGGTCCTGAGATTGTCTACCAAAGCGCGAGGCTGGAGCAAGGCAAAGGGGTTGGTCAGAGCAAAAACCAATCCTGCCACCAACGCGCTGACCGCCAAAAGCGCCCACAGCCCCCGCAGGCCTCGTCTCTCTCCGCCCATCTGCTCCCAACGCAAAGCGTGGGCCATGAGCCACGGCACCCCCAACAACACCGCGCTGAACTTGGCGCTGACCGCCAACCCCATACACAACCCGGCTGCCAATGCGTCACGTCGCCGTCCATCGCGCACAAAGCGAGCCAAGCTTAACAACGTGGCACAGATCAAAGCGGTCACGATGGTGTCAAACGTCGCAAAATGTGCCAATTGGATGTGGAGGACTGTCAGCGCGGCCCCGGCCGCCGCCAAGACGCCCACCGTCGCGCCGTAGAGCAAGCGCCCCAGCGCCCAAGTCAGCACCAGAGTTAACGTATCAAACAACGCTGACAACACACGTCCCACAAGGGCCAACCGCGCCTCATTGACGTCCCCCCCGGCGGTCAAGACCAGCAAGTAGAGAGGCATGTGCCCGTAGCTAAAAAGCCGCGCGCGGGCTGCGGCCGGCCGCCCGTCAGGCGGCCACATATAGGGGTTCAGAGTGGTCTGGGCAGGGTCAAAAGCATCCGCCCAGCGCTCCGGCAAGCGCACGCTGGACGCCACCCAGGTGATGTAACGTTCGTCCGGATGCAGGCCGTGCCCCTGATCCCAGTTCAGTCCATACAGACGCAGCGCCCAGCCGCCCCACACCACCAACACCATGAGCCCATAGCGCACCCACCGTGACCGGCGCCCTTTGCACCACTTGAGCGTTTCCACCGGATACCTCACTATTCCCCCTCTTTAGCGCCCCCTTGCCCAACAACAGTATGACGACCACCCTATCTGGGCCATGGGCCAGTATAACCCGGTCAACGACCCAGAGCAAGATGCCGCGGCGTCTTGCA
>CAZSJU010000131.1:0-5748 GCA_964607235.1 uncultured Anaerolineae bacterium
ATGTTCTATGGCGATTGGTTGCAACGGCGTGAAATGCTTTCGCCCAGCAAGGTCGCCCTGATTGACGCCATCAACGGCAACCAGCCCATCACCTACCAAGAATGGAACCAGCAGGCTAACCGGATGGCCCACTTTATGAGGGATGAGCTGGGCATACGCCAGGGCGACCGCGTTTCCATCTATGCGATGAACCGCGTCGAGTACCTGAACGCGATCTTTGCCTGCAACAAACTGGGGGCGATCCTCCAAGTGGTCAACTGGCGTCTACAAGTGCGCGAGCTGGACGGCGTCATCAATGACGTCAGCCCGCGCGTCCTGTTGTACAGCCAGGCGTTCACCGCGCAGGTGGACGCGCTCCGTTCCCGGCTGCCGACGGTCGAGCGGTTTGTGGGCCTGGACGTGGTGACCGAGGACAAAGACGTGCTCTGGCCCCAGGTGCGCGAGGACTGGCCGCAGACTCAACCGGAGCCGGTCGAGTTGGATTGGGAGGGCCCGTGGGTGATTTGCTACACCGGCGGCACGACCGGCCTGCCCAAAGGCGCCATCCTGAACTATCGCGCCATCACTGCCAACGCGGTCAACACCATCGTCAGTTGGGGGCTACAGTCCACCGACATCACGCCCCTCAACACCCCCTTGTTCCACAGCGGCGGGCTGAACGTCTTTACCACGCCGTTGGTCCACATGGGTGGCACCAGCATCGTGTGCCAGGGCTTTGACGTGGATCAGATCTTTGATCAGATCGAGAACCTGGGCGTGACCGTCTTTTTCGCCATCCCGACCATGTTCCTGATGATGATCCAGCACCCGCGCTGGGCGTCGTTAGACCTGTCCAACGTGCGCCTGGCGATGGCCGGCGGCGGGGCGTGCCCCAAGGTGATATACGAAGCCTTTTGGGCTAAAGGGGTGCCGTTCAAGAGCGGTTACGGGCTGACCGAAGCCGGTCCCAACACCTTCTGGTTGCCGACCAAGTACATGAAGACCAAGATCGGCTCGGTGGGGCGCCCGCTGTTCCACATCGACGTCAAGCTGGTAGACGAGGATAGACAACCGGTCGGCGTCGATGAGGTAGGACACCTGCTCATCCGTGGGCCGCACGTGTGCGCCGGCTATTGGAACCGGCCTCAAGAGACGGCTGACACCATCATGGATGGCTGGCTGCACACCGGCGACCTGGCAAGCCACGACGCCGACGGCTGCTACACGATCGTGGGCCGGCTCAAAGACATGATCAAATCCGGCGGCGAGAACATTTACCCGGCCGAGGTCGAGGACATGATGCACAGCCATCCCGCCATCGCCGAGGCCGCCCTCATCCCCGCGCCCGATCCCAAGTGGGGTGAGGTCGGGCGCGCCATCATCGTGCTCAAGCCCGGTCAGAGCCTGTCCGCCGACGCGCTGACCGCCTGGTTGCGCGAACGTATTGCCCACTTTAAGGTGCCCAAATCATTCGTGTTTGCCAACGCCTTGCCCAAGACCGGCGCCAACAAGGTCGACAAGCGCAAGTTAATCGAACAATATGCCAAGTAAGGACAAAGTCCTGAGCTCATCGAAGGAGTAAAACCCATGTCAGACGATCGAACCCCTGTCATTGTCAGCGCTGCCCGGACGCCCATCGGCAGTTTCGGCGGGACGCTTTCCAAAATCCCCGCGCCAGAGCTGGGCGCGGTGGCTATCCGTGCCGCCGTGGCGCGGGCCGGGATTGACCCCAGCAGCGTGCAGGAAGTGTTTATGGGCTGTGTGGTCCCGGCCGGGGTGGGCCAAGCGCCTGCCCGCCAGGCCGCCATCAAAGCCGGTCTGCCGCCGACGGTGGGCGCGGTGACCCTGAACAAGGTCTGTGGCTCGGGCTTGAAAACCATAATGACCGTGGCCGGGCTGGTCAAAGCCGGTGACGGTGACATTTACGTGGCGGGCGGGATGGAGAATATGAACCTGGCGCCCTATCTGCTGCAGCGCGGGCGGGACGGCTACCGGCTGGGCCACGGGGAGATATTGGATGCCGTGGTGCACGACGGGTTGTGGTGCCCCTTTGAGGGTCAACACATGGGCAACGCCGCCGAGTGGATCGCCCGCAAGTACGGCGTCAGCCGCGAGGCGCAGGACACATTCGCGCTCAAGAGCCACCAAAAAGCCACAGACGCGATCCAGGCCGGCCGCTTTGAGGAAGAAATTGTCCCGATCCCCCTCCCCCAACGCAAGGGCGACCCCATCATGTTTGACACGGACGAAAATCCCCGTGCGGACACGTCGCTGGAAAAGCTGGCCCGGTTGCGTCCCGTCTTTCAAAAGGATGGCACGGTCACGGCGGGCAACGCCTCGGCCATCACCGATGGCGCCGCGGCGGTCGTGGTGTTGAGCCAGGCCAAGGCGGATGAGCTGGGCATCCAGCCTATGGCGCGCATCACCGGCTATGCCTACGGTGCGGTCGAGCCGCTCAAGATTTTCACCGCGCCGGTGTACGCCATCCGCAACCTGTTGCAAAAGACCGGCACCCAGCTAGCCGACTATGACCTGATCGAGATCAACGAGGCCTTTGCAGCCCAATGTCTGGGCGACGCGGCCATGCTGGCCGAGGACGGCTGGACGTGGGACAATGTCAACGTCAACGGCGGGGCCATCGCCCTGGGCCATCCCATCGGCTGCAGTGGCGCCCGCGTGTTGACCACGTTGCTGTACGCCCTGAAACAGCGCGACCTCAAGACCGGTATGGCGGCGCTATGCCTGGGCGGCGGCGAAGCCGTGGCGATGAGTGTAGAGCGCATATAAAGACAGATAAAAGGAGCAACGCACATGAGACTAGAAAATCGAGTCGCAATCATCACCGGCGGGGCCGCCGGCATCGGCAAGGCCACCGCGGAACGTTTCGCCCAAGAGGGCGCCCGGATCGCCATCTGCGACGTGAACCAGGCCGCGGGTGAAGCGATGGTCCAGGCCCTTAACGCCCAAAAAGCCGTGCACCGCTTTGACCAGGTGGATGTCACGGACCGTCAGGCGGTGCAGGCGTGGATCGACGACGTGGCGGAGCAGTACGGTCAGATCGACGTGCTGATCAACAATGCCGGGGTCCTGCGCGACAACCTGTTGGTCAAGGTCAAGGCGGGCGAACTGGTCAAGCAAATGCCCGAGGCCGATTTTGACCTGGTGATCGCCGTCAACCTCAAGGGCGTGTTCAACTGTACCCAGGCCGTGGCCCCGGTCATGATCCGGCAACAGGGCGGCGTGATCCTCAACGCCACCTCTGTCGTGGGCCTGGATGGCAACTTTGGCCAGACCAATTACGTGGCCACCAAAGCCGGCGTGATTGGCATGACCAAGGTATGGGCGCGCGAGCTGGGCCGCTATAACATCCGCGTCAACGCCATCGCCCCTGGCTTTACCGCCACCGAGATGGTGCTGGCTATGCCGGACAAGGTGCTGGAAAACATGAAAAGCCACACGCCGCTGGGCCGCCTGGGCCAACCACTCGACATTGCCAACGGCTATCTCTTTTTGGCCTCGGACGAGGCCGCCTTTATCACCGGCACCGTCTTGCGCGTGGATGGCGGCATCGTGGTCGGCACATAACGCACCACGACAGTACGATAGTACAATGGGACGCAGATTTTCATGATGCACGCAGATTAAAAAGATCAGCGTTCATCAGTAAATAGTACGAGATCGAGAGGAGAGAACCATGCCAAAAGTACGAGCCAATGGCATAGACATCTATTACGAGCGCAGCGGCCAGGGCCAACCGCTGGTATTGATCGCCGGCCTGGGATATGGGCTGTGGATGTGGCACAGGATGATACCCGGCCTGGCAAAGCACTTTGACGTCATCGCTTTCGACAACCGGGGCGCCGGACAGACAGAGCAGCCCGACGGCCCGTACACGGTGCAAATGCTGGCCGCCGACACGGCCGGGTTATTAGACGCGCTGGACATCCAAGCGGCCGCGGTGATGGGCCACTCGATGGGCGGCTTTGTAGCCCAAGAGTTGGTGCTCAGCCGGCCTGACCTGGTGGGCCAGTTGATCCTGTCGTCCACCAACTTTGGCGGCCCTAACAGCATCCCCGTCACCCCGGAGGCGTTGGCGGTGATGATCAACCGCGAGGGCGACCCGATCCAGGTGATCCG
This sequence comes from uncultured Anaerolineae bacterium, assembly GCA_964607235.1. Classification (GTDB taxonomy): domain Bacteria; phylum Chloroflexota; class Anaerolineae; order S140-20; family S140-20; genus CAZSJU01. The sequence continues at coordinate 4,117 of CAZSJU010000131.1, forward strand.
GCGCGGCATTGCGGTGGCCTGCGCGCCGGGCTTTGCCGATGCCAATCCCGACGTGGTGCAAACGTTGATCGATTATCGGCTCAGCAACCCGGTGCCCCCGGCCCAGTACCAGGCACAAATGGCGGTCGGGCTGGCGCTGATGGACGCTGCGGCCTGTTTTGAATCCAGGCTGCAAGACGTCCAAGCTCCCACGCTGATCCTGTTCGGCGAACACGACAAAGTTGTGCCGCCGGGCAACGCCGACCTGCTGGCGCGCGAGATCTCCGGCGCCACCATCAAGATTTTGCCCAACGCCGGGCACATGTTCCCGGTCGAAGCGCCGCAAACCGCGTCCGCGGCCGTGGTCGAGTTTCTAAAATAGGCAAATAGAAAAATAGGACGGTAGGCAACGAACGATGACCCGTTACGCACAAATTCTCAGTACCGGCCGCTACATCCCCGAGCGCGTGATCACCAACGATGATTTGAACGAGATGCTGGGTGAAAATGTGGGCGACTGGTTGGTGGAAAACGTCGGTATTCGCGAGCGGCACGTGATGGCCGACGACGAAACGACCTCGGACATGATCCTGGCCGCGTCGCGCCCGGCGCTAGAGCGCGCCGGGATCACACCGGCGGACCTGGACCTGATCATCGTCGCCACCGACACGCCGGACTATATCAGCCCGGCCACCGCCTCGGCCGTGCAGGCCAAGCTAGAGGCGCCCAACGCCGGCACCTATGACATCAACTGCGCCTGCGCCGCCTGGGTGACCGGGATGGACATGGCCGCACGTTACATCGCCACCGACCCGGACTATCACCATATCCTGGTGGCAGGCGGATACGGCATGAGCAAATACGTCGACTGGAGCGACAAGTACACCTGTACGCTGTTCGCCGACGGGGCCGGGGTGGCGGTGGTCGGCGCCGGGGACGCGCCCGGCTTTCTCAGCGGCAAACTGACCGCCGCCGGCCAGTACCACGACGCGTTGGGCATCTATAGCGGCGGCACCTACCGCCCGGCGACGCCCGAGGTCGTCAACGAACGGGGCAAACCGGTGGTGCAGTTTGTCAAAAAGTTCCCCGCCACGTTCAACAGCGACAACTGGCCGCCCCTGGTCCGAGACGTCGTGCGCAAGGCCGGATTAACTGTGGACGAAATCAACTTTTTCTTGTTTACACAGCTCAACCTGCGCACCATCGAGTTCGTCATGGAAAACCTGGGCCAGCCCATGCACAAGACCTATTGGATCATGGACAAGTGGGGCTATCTGGGCTCGGCTTGCATCCCCGCCGCGCTGGACGATGCGCTAGCGCACGGCACGGGTCCCAAACCGGGGGACAATGTGGTCTTTTGCGCCACCGGTGGGGGTATGGCGATGGCAGCCACGGTGTGGCGCTGGACGCAAGCCAACGATCAAGCCATAGCCTGAGCACACGAGGAGGAAACATGTATATCGGCGATTATCTAGGGCGACGCGAGATTTACAGCCCTGACAAGCTGGCCATCGTGGACACTGGCAAAGCCCCCGAGTGGCGGCTGAACTATCGCGAGATGAACGCCCGCGCCAATCGCCTGGCCAACTGGCTGCACGACGTGGCCGGTGTGGACAAAGGCGACCGGGTGGCCATCCTGGCCCGCGACGGCGT
>CAZSJU010000131.1:5848-6935 GCA_964607235.1 uncultured Anaerolineae bacterium
TGCCCAAAGCGGCGATGGTCAGCCACCGCATGATCGCCTGGAACACGCTCAACACGGTCATTCACGACGTCACCCATAATGACGTCTATCTCAACGTCTTTCCAATGTTCCACACCGGCGGTCTGTTTGTGTACACGCTGCCCCAGATCATCTTTGGCGGGACGACGATCCTGCTGCGGCAATTCGACCCGGCCAAGGTACTGACGTTGCTGGAGCGCGAGCGGGTGACGATCTTTGGCGGCGTGCCCGCGATGTACCAGATGATGACCCAGGCCGAGAACTGGGAAAAGGCAGACCTGAGTAGCCTGCGCTTTTGCACCAGCGGCGGCGCGCCGCTGCCCGTGCCCCTGGTCCAAAAGTACGTGCGCGAAAAAGGCATCCGCTTCAAGCAAGGTTTTGGCATGACCGAGTTCGGGCCGGGCATTTTTGCCCTGGCGCCCGAGGACGCCATCCGCAAGGCCGGCAGCATCGGCCGGCCCAACTATTTCGTGGACGCGCGGGTCGTGGACGAACACAACCGGCCCCTGGGTCCGAACCAGGTGGGCGAGCTGGTGCTCAAAGGGCCGAGTGACTGCTCTGGCTATTTCAACAACCCCGAGGCGAGCGCGCGCGCGGTGGACGACGCGGGCTGGTTCCACACCGGTGACCTGGCCCAACACGACGAGGAATGGTATTTTTACATCGTGGACCGCAAGAAAGACATGTTTATCTCGGGCGGCGAGAACGTCTATCCCGCCGAGATCGAGGCGGTGCTGTACAAGCATCCGGCGGTGCACATGTGCGCCGTCATCGGCGTGCCGGACCCCAAGTGGGGCGAGGTCGGCAAGGCGTGCGTGGTGCTGCAGAGCGACGCAGCCGCGCAACCGCCCGAGGCGCTCAAAGAAGAGTTGATCGAATTTATGCGCGATCACCTGGCCCGCTACAAGGTGCCCAAGAGCGTCGAGTTTCTGCCCGAATTGCCCATCTCAGCCGCCGGCAAGATTCTAAAGCGGGAGCTACGGGACAGCTTTGTGAACCAGGCGCCTGACCCGCTAGACGGGGGAAGAACAGGATGACCGGGATTAACGGATGACGCGCTTTGCCCCGC
>CAZSJU010000131.1:7035-9238 GCA_964607235.1 uncultured Anaerolineae bacterium
GTCGCTTCTGAAAACTGGCCCAACGTCGCGCCGGGCGTATGGGGGCCGATCAACGCGGGCTCGCCCAAGTATGTCATCGAAGAAGTGCCCGACTTGATCGCGACGCAGCCCAAGCCCCCCATCCTGTGGATCCGCGGGGAAGACGATCAAATCGTCTCGGACAATTCAATGTTCGATTTTGGCGCGCTGGGCAAGTTAGGGCTGGTGCCCGGCTGGCCGGGTGACGCGGTTTACCCACCCCAGCCTATGGTCAGCCAGACCCGCGACGTGCTGCAAAAGTATGCGGCCGACAGTGGCAGCTTTGAGGAACACGCCATCCCGAACTCGGGTCACGGCCCCAACATCGACCAGGCCGAGAAATTTAACGCGCTCTTGGGCGAATTTTTGGAAAAGGCCCAAGGTTAGAGACACCAGGCTCCCGAGGCCATCGCAAGACCTCAAGAACTTGCATTCTGAACACGTTCAAGGAGTTTTCAACTATGAAAGTGACTTTCCCCTCCCGCAGCGTCGCCATCGTCGGCGCCGGGATGAGCAAATTCGGGGCTTTTCCCGACTTGACGACGCGCGATCTGTTTGTCACCGCCTTTGGCGAGATGTGCGCCTCGGTGGACAAGGGGCTTGACCCCGAGGACATCCAGGCACTGTATATCGGCAACTATAGCAGCGACATGTTCGAAGGCCAGGGACATACCGCCCCCATCATGGCGGACTGGGTGGGTCTGACACCCCGCCCGGCCACTCGTGTCGAGGATGCCTGCGCCAGCAGCGGCGTCGCGCTGCGCCAGGGTTTTATCGCCGTGGCCTCGGGGATGTACGACGTGGTGCTGGTAGGCGGCATCGAAAAGATGAGCAACCTCCCCACCGAACGCGTCACCGACACGCTGGCCACCGCGGGCGACGTGCTGTACGAGATCCCCGCCGGCTTTACCTTCCCCGGCTTTTACGCCGCCATGGCCACCGCCTATATGCACCGCTATGGCGCCACACCCGAGGATTTCATGCGGGTCGGCCTCAAGAATCACGAAAACGGCGCGCTCAACGACAAGGCGCAGTTCGGGGCGCGCATCGCCGACATCATGGCCAAGAAAAAGGCGCGCGCCGAGCGCAAAGGCTATCCCGTCCCCACCTGGGCCGACGAGATGGCGTTCTTGCACGACGAGCGCGCCAACCCGGTCATCGCCTGGCCGATGCGACTGTACGACTGCTCGCCCATCTCGGACGGCGCGGCGGCGGTGCTGCTGGTAGGGGGCGAGTTGGCCAAATCCTTCACCGATGACCCGCTTTACATCATCGGTTCCGGTCAGGCCAGCGACTGTAGCCTGCACGATCGCCCTGACCTGACCCGCATCGGCGCGGCGCGCGTGGCCGGAGAGGTCGCCTATGAGATGGCCGGCGTCACCCCCGACGAGATCAAACTGGCCGAGGTGCATGACTGTTTCACCATCGCCGAAATCATCGCCACCGAAGACTTGGGCTTTTTCCCGGCGGGCCAGGGGGTTCAAGCCGCCCGCGACGGTCTGACCGCACGACAGGGCGTCAGGCCCATCAATACCTCCGGCGGGCTCAAATCCAAAGGTCACCCGGTCGGGGCCTCGGGCGCGGGACAGGTCATCGAGGTGTGGAAGCAAATGCGCGGCACGGCCGGCGAGCGCCAGATCGACGGCGACATCGACCTGGCTTTGACCCACAATGTCGGCGGCACAGGCCAAACCTGCGTCGTGCACATCTATGAGAGGAGATAGCCCATGCGAGATTTTACCAGCGCGTCGTTCTATGCCTACCTGGACGAACACAAACTCATGGGCACCCGTTGCCAGTCTTGTGGCACACTGCACCTGCCGCCCCGTCCCATCTGCACCGCCTGCCACAGTAAAGACCTGGCATGGGCCGAGATGTCAGGTCAGGGCCAACTGATCGCCTTTACGACGGTACACATTGCGCCCACGGCGATGCTGGCAGAAGGCTATGGTCGCGACAACCCCTACTGCACCGGCATCGTGCAGCTAAAAGAAGGCCCGGCCATCAGCGCCCAAATCCTGGACGTCGATGTCCAACAGCCACAAAACATCAAGATCGGCACACCGCTCAGCGTGGCGTTTGTCGAACGCGGCACAGAGAAAGCCAAACAGACATTCCTGGCGTTCAAGTGCGGCTAGAACGCTATGCACCTTTTCATTGGCGCGCTTGCGTCAGGTGCATTATA
>CAZSJU010000132.1:0-9227 GCA_964607235.1 uncultured Anaerolineae bacterium
CAAATTTAGAACTTTTTTCTTTTCTCCCTCTTTTGCTCGTGATGCTGTGTACCCTCTAAAGTTGGGTTGGCTTGTGTCGTCTGCTGGTACAAAAAATCGATCAACTCTGCCAAGTCAGCAAATCCGCGCCGCTTTCCGCTCCCTGGACTTTCCAGAGACGCGCGCCAGATTTGTTCTCCGTCGTTGCTGGTTTCCCACAGACGCAACAAGTATGACAAGTAGTGCGTTTTTTTTCCGCTCATAATCGCCTCAGGTATACCGTGATAGGTCACATTAAGCATAGTCGTTCAGCGTCAAAAAGACGTCAAAACCGGTGTGGATAGCGGGTCAGATTTTTCAGCGAGCTGTCCATTGGCTCTTCATCCGTCGCGTGTTTTGCCGTTGTGACCGTGGGGCTCAAGCGGGCTTTTTGCTTGCGGTGTGCAATGACGGTATAATGCCTATAGTTTCCCTACAGTTTGTCCTTTGCCGTTCTCTGATTATGACGCTTTGATGGTCAAGTATGGAGCAACTGTCGATCTCGCTATTGAGCCATTTCCAGGTTAACCTGGGCGGTGATCCGATCACCGAATTTGCCACTGACAAGGCGCGCGCCTTGTTGGCGTATTTGGCTGTCGAAGCGGATCGTCCTCACAGCCGGGATACGCTGTCTGGCTTGTTGTGGCCTGAGCAACCGCAGCGCAAAGCACGCCATAACCTGCGTCAGGCGCTCTCTCATTTGCGTCAGGCGATCCAAGATCAGGATAAGGAGACGCCTTTCCTGCTGGTCAGTCGTCAAGCGGTCCAGTTTAATCGCGAGAGCGAACATTGGCTAGACGTTGCGGCCTTTATCAACCTTGTGGAGGCATGTCGCACTCACCGTCATCGCCGTCTGGAGACTTGTCTTTCGTGTATGCAACGGTTGGAGCAAGCGGCAGCGCTGTATCGCGGGGGCTTTTTGCAGCAGTTTTTCCTCCAGGATAGCGCGCTTTTTGAAGAGTGGGCGCTGCTTAAACGCGAGTGGCTACACCGTCAAGCCGTGGAGGGGCTGTCTTGCCTGGCCGCGTATCATGAGCGCCGCCGTGATTATGCATTGGCGCGCCAATATGTCTGGCGGTTGGTCGAACTGGACCCCTGGCGCGAAGAGGCGCACCGCCAACTGATGCGCCTGTTGGCGTTAGATGGGCAGCGCTCCGCTGCTCTGGCCCAGTATGAAACGTGTTGCCGTATGTTGGAGCAAGAGCTGGGGGTTCCCCCTACTGCCGAGACGGTAGCGCTGTACGAGCGTATCCGGGATGGCAAGCCAGAAGGGAGGGTGGGGCAGGCCGTCGCTGCTGTGTTGCCTTGGGCCGTTGCACGGCTGGACAATTTACCGCCGTCTCCCACTCCCCTGGTTGGACGACAGGAAGAATTGGCCGAGCTGGCCGATTGGCTGGTCGATCCCGATTGCCGGTTGTTAAGCCTGGTTGGACCCGGTGGCATCGGCAAAACCCGTCTGGCGCTGCGGGCGGCGGCGGACCAGGTGGGCGCTTTTGCCCATGGGGTCTATTTTGTATCCCTCGCTGCGCTCAGCTCGTCCGAACGGATTGTCCCCCAAATTGCGGATGCGTTAGCGCTTTCTTTGTACGGCCAGCAAGCGACCGAAGCGCAACTCTTGAATTATTTGCGCGACAAGGAGATGCTGTTAGTGTTGGACAGCATGGAGCATGTTTTGAAAGGGGGCGACCTGCTGGCGCAAATACTGCGGCGGGCGCCAGGGGTGCTTATATTGGTCACTTCTCGCGAGCGGCTCAATTTGCAAGAGGAGTGGGTCTATCAGGTAGAGGGCTTGTGTTACCCGCGCTTGGCCCCAGACTCGCCCGGGGAACAGTTGGATGTCCTGGCAGGCTGTGACGCCGTGAGCCTGTTTCAGCAGAGCGCCCGGCGTACCAGCCGTCGTTTTGCGCTGACCGAGGCGACGGCGCCGCACGTGGTGCGCATCTGCCAGATGGTCGCCGGTATGCCGCTGGGGATCGAGCTGGCTGCGGCAGGGGTGAGCGTGCGCTCTGTGGAAGAGATTGCCCAAGAGATCGCGCGCAACCTGGATGTGCTGTCCACCACCTGGCGTAACGTGCCTGAGCGCCACCGCAGCATGCGGGCGACCTTGGCGTATTCTTGGAGCCTGCTAACGGAGCAAGAGCGACACCTGTTTGTAAAACTATCGGCCTTTGTAGGAGGCTTTGAGCGGGAGGCGGCAGAGCAGGTGGCAGGCGCGACGCCCGAGTTGCTGCAGTCGCTGGTGTACAAATCGTTTCTGCCTGGAAGCGCTAAAAGTGAGCGAAAAGACGCAGCGCGCTTTCAGATTCACCCGCTATTGCAACAGTATGGCGCTGAAAAATTGGCGGACGATCCACAAATGCAGGCGGTCGTTCAAGCGAGACACTGTGCCTACTATGTCGATCTCGTCAAGAGCTATCAGGCTGAACTCGCGGGGTCCGATCCGGCCCTGGCGCTGGCCGCGATGAAAAAAGAGCTCGAGAACGTCAAGGCCGCGTGGCGCTGCGCGATGGCGCGGGACGATTTCGCGGCGCTAGAGCGGGGCCTGCTTGGATTGTCCCACTTTTATCTTTTGAGGGGCCCCTTCCAAGATGGCAGCGACCTGATCCAGGGCGCGGTGGACCGCGTGCGGCGGCGCGTTGAGTCAGGGACATCGCCACCCGTGCCACCTGCACTAGCGTGCGGCGCAAGTGTCACCTGCACTAGCGTGCGGCGCAAGTGGCCCGCCGGGTCAGTAGAGCATTTGCAGGTCACGCTGGTCAAATTGCTCGTCGAGCAGGCGCGTCTCTTGAACGCCCAGGCTTTTTATCCGCAGGCCGTTTCGACGGCGCAGGAAGCCATTGGCTGGATTTCGGGCTGCCAAAGCTGGCAAACGTCCGCCGGAAATCAGGGGGAGGGCCTGGAAGACGTGTGTGTTGTAACCGGCCTCGAAGCGACCGCACATTTGATTTGGGGGCAAGCATTACGTTTGCAAGGGAACTATCCGTCAGCGTGCGCACAACTAGAGCAAGCCTTGATGTTGGCACGCGAGGCGTCGATGCGGGACGTTGAGGCCGAGGGCCTGCGCACTCTGGGGCATACCGGCTATCAGCGGGGAGATTTGGACGAGGCTGAGGGCTATTACCGTCAGGCTTTGTCTATCTATGAGCAACTTGGGGATCGCAAGGGCGAGGGTGCCGTGCTTAACGGATTTGGTAACGTGCTTTACCGGCGCGGCAACCACGCTGAAGCCCAGCTTTATCTTGAGCAAGCCTTGGAGATTTATCGTGAGCGGAATGACCTGTGGGGTGAGAGCAAACTGCTCAACAATCTGGGCAATTGTTGTGCCGTGTTGGGCGATTACACGGTGGCCGAGACCTATTACGAACGGGCGCTGGATATTAACCGGACGGTCGGCAATCGCCGCGGAGAGAGTATTGCGCTGAACAATTTGGCGGCGCTCTATTGGTCCGAAGGCGATTATGCTCGCGCCTGGGCGTGTTACGAGCGGGCGCTGCGTATCTGCTGTGACATCGGTGACCGGCAAGGTGAGGCAGAGGCGCTATCTAACTTGAGTTTGCTGGCCTATCTACGTGGCGATGACACGGCGGCGTTGGATTACGGTCAGCGGGCGCTGTCGCTCTCACGGGAATTGGGCGATCGACCCAACCAGGCTTATGCCTTGACCCGGCTGGGTATGGTGTACACCGCGCAGGGCCGTTTCTCTCAGGCCGCTGCCGCTTATCGTCGCGCGCTGGCCTTGCGCCTCGAGTTGGGTTGCCCCCACATAGTGATGGAGACGCGGGCCGGTTTGGCGCGCCTGCACGTGCTGCAGGACGACCTGGACCAGGCGCAGGCGCAGGTCGAGGAAATTCTGAGTCACCTGCAAGCCCATACCCTGGATGGGACGGATGAGCCTTTTCGGATTTACCTGACGTGCTATCAGGTCCTGCGGGCCAACCAAGACCCCCGCGCCGCCGAGGTCTTGAGCACGGCCTATTGTCTGTTGCAGGCGCAGGCGGCCAAGATAAAGATGGGTAGGCGGCGCTCGTTTTTAGAAGACGTGGGCGTCCACCGGGAAATTGTCGCCACATTCACCCAGGCAAGGTGACCCGGGGGCCAAGGCTGGCCCCCGGGTGTGCTATGGTTACGCTGTGCTGACCGTGCCCAACGTTGCGGCGTCCTCTTCCCGTGCCACGCGGCGCCCTTCTTCAATGTCCACGCGGCGCAATAAAAAGATACCGATAAAGAACAATGCGATCAGGCTCAGCACCGCTGGACGGCTGCTGTCAAAGGTCGCCGCCGCGGCGGCAAAGAGCAGTGGCCCAATGATGGCCGAGAACTTTTCCATCACGCCGTACAGTCCAAAGAACTCGCCACTCTTGGCGGCCGGGGACATGCTGGCGTACAGGCTGCGGCTGAGGGCCTGGCTGCCGCCCTGGACCATGGCCACCATCCACGCCAGAAACCAGAATTCAAAGGTCGAGTTGAGGAAAAAGCCCCAGATCGAGATGGCGGCGTAAACGATGAGCGCCAGGATGATGCTGCGTCGCGTGTCCATTTTGGCGGCCAGATCGGTAAACAACTTGAATCGCCTCAATGCCAGCGCCAAGATCACGCCAACTATTTCTAGCGCCAAAATGGCCCCAAGGATGAGCAGCAGGTTGTTCTGGCGAATGGGCGACAAGACCTCTATCTGGGCCAGCGTCATCACCGTCCCTGTGCTCTTGGCGTCGCGCTCCCCGGTGTTGATCAAGCGCAACGTGTGCTCGCCGGGCGTTGTGGTCTGAATGGTCTTGACCTCGCCATAGCGCACGACCTTGTGATAAGCGTTGATCTCTAGCGGGTCGCTGCTGTCCGGGTCGAGGTAAGGTGCGCCGTCGATCTCTACCCGCCAGATGCCTCGGTCTGGTCCGGTGCTGTAGGTGACATCAACCTCTTGCCCGTTAAAGGTGAAATCATAGCGCGCGCCCGGCTCGTTGCTGACGCGATAGCCCACGTCCGCGCCGGCGCCGAGCTTGTCCGCGGAAACGATCTCGTCCGCCCACGCGCCCCCGAATTGCAGGGCGTCGTCCCCAACGAGAAAAGTGCCCTCGCCGACGGCCGTGGCAGTGTCCGCGTAGGGCGGCAGCGGCGCGCCGGTGGCCTCTGCCGGCAGCGCTCGGGCCCCGAGGATGCCGACCAGCGGCAGCGCCAATAGGTTGAACAAGATGAAAGCCAGGAACAAGGGGCGACGGTTTTCGTCTTTGCTGGGCAGTCGACCAAAGATCAGGCTAAAGGGAATACCGACGAACTGGACCAACAACAGCGCCAGGCTCAACTCTATGGCGCCAAAGCCCAGTTCCGCGCCATAGATGGTCGCGACGCCGATGATGGTGCCGATGCCGTCGTTGTAGATCAAAAAGGCGATCAGGTACTTGAACAGCTCACGGTAACGCTTGATGTCTTGGAGCGTGGCCCGTAAACGCTTAAAGCTGACCGTGACGACGTTTTCTCCGTGGGTCAGTCTGGCGACGGCGGCCGGTGGTTCAGGGACCTGTCGCAGTATCGGGATGGAAAATATCGCCCACCAGATGGCCACGCTCAAGAAGGAAAGCCGCGGCCCCCAGGTGCCGGGCAGCATATAGATCATCACTATGTTGATCGCCAGCAGCAGGCCGCCGCCCAGGTAGCCCATCGCATAGCCGCGCGTCGAGACCCGGTCCCGATCTTGTTCTTTGGCGACATGCGGCAGCAGCGCGTCGTAAAAGACGTTGGCGCCGGTAAAGCCGACCCGTCCCACCATGAACAGGATTGAGGCCAGCAGCCAGTCACCGGTGTCTACCAATATCAGCAATCCCGTCCCGACGATGCCCACCCCGGCAAAGACGCTCAGGAAACGTTTTTTGCCGCGCATCACGTCCGAGACGGTGCCCAGTATCGGCGACATGATCGCGGTGATAAAGAGCGAGAGGCTGAGGCCAAGGCTCCAGTAAGAGGTGGCGACGGCCTCGCTAGGCAAAGTGGACCCGGCCACTTGGCTATAGTAAACGGGGAGCACGGCAGCCAGGATGGTGGTGGCAAAGGCCGAGTTGGCCCAATCGTACATACACCACGCACTGATCATCTGGCGATACCGCTTTTCGCTGACAGGCATAGTTGCTGTGGTGATTTCAGCTTGCACGGGGAACCTCCTTATGTAATGTGTAGATTGTGCGTTTAACAAGGTGGAGAGAACGAGCGCCCGGATTGTACTCTAAAAGTTGGGCGCCAGCAAGTGGGGGACCCGTGTCCGTTCGGGCTGGATATTGTCAACGGGCCGCTTCTGAGGTATGATAACACTATCTGTCTAGCACATCATGTTTCAAGACGTGCAACGCACCAAGGGTGTTGAAAAGCAAGCGTTCAAGGGCATAGGCCATAAACTATGATCTAGAGCTGGTTTCTGGTTCCCTGGTGAACGGGTGTCAGGAGAGCTGACTGGCGGATGTGGCTGCAAAAGATAAAATCGAAAACAGATTACCCAGAACTGACACCGCTGTGGATCGCGGTGTTTATTGACATTCTGGGATTTTCCATCCTGATCCCCTTTTTGCCCTTTTTTAGCCAAAAGTTCAACGCGCCGGCCTGGCAGATAGGGTTGTTGCTGTCCACCAATGCGCTGTTTGGTTTTTTCGCGGGGCCGATTTGGGGCGCGTTGAGCGACGCTCGCGGGCGCAAGCCCATGCTGCTGATCTCACAGTTTGGCACGTTGCTCGCTTTTCTCATGCTGGCGTTTTCCAACAGCATGGCCATGTTGTTCGTCTCGCGGATGGTGGACGGGGTTTTTGGTGGCAATTATCCCATTGCCAAGGCCGTCATCGGGGACGTGATTCCTCCCCAGGAGCGCAGCAAGCAAATGACCAACATTGGCGTCGCGCACGTGTTGGCCGCGTTGCTTGGGCCGGGTCTGGGTGGATTGCTTTCGCGGTGGGGCATTGTCGCACCGGGGCTCTTTTCTGCCGCTTTGACGTGCCTGACTATGGTCTTGACGGCGCGCTATTTGCAAGAGACACATCCGCTGCTGAGGTCGTTTTCCAGACCCGGATGGATGACGAGTGCGCAAACCTCTTGGGAGCAGGACCGGCTTTTCGCCGGCAACGGGCTCAGCCTGCAGAGCGTTAGAGAAATCTGGCAGAATCGAACGACCCGCTTTCTGCTTATCCAGTGGGGGTTCCACACGCTGTCGTTCATGATGTATACCTCTTCTATTACCCTGTTTGCCAATCTCAAGCTGGGCCTGAACGCTGAACAAGTGGGCAAGTTGTTGATGGTGGCCGGGGCGGTGCGTGTGTTCAATCGCTTTGTCTTTTTCGTTCCATTGTTGCGCCGGTTGGGTGAGAGGAAAACCTCACTGCTGGGCCTGGGCATTTTCGTGGTGGTGTTCTTTATGCTCGGATACGTGGACAACCAGGTGCAGTTTGTGGTGATACTGTGCGCGGTTAGCTTTGCGGCCTCTTGTTCTCGCGGCATTCTCACGGGATTCCTGAGTTGATCGGTCTATCCATGGCAGCAGGGCCGGGTGATGGGGTTGTCTGCCTCGGTAGATAGCTTTGCTCAAATCGTTGGGCCGCTAGTGGGGGGGATCATCCTGGACGCTTGGCCATTGTGGATGTATGGAGGACTGGCCAGCGCGCTAGCTCTAGGGGCGTTCCTCATGGCCTGGCGGCGCTTTGAATTTCAGCACGAGAGTTGCTCACACCCGCAACAAGTACCGAGTGTCTAAGCTGCGCGTTGGGCTTATTGAGTGACGAGACCGAGGGGGTTTTTGAGATGAGGGATGCTGTTTTGGAAGTGTTGGCCGTTTTTCTGCTCACGCTTTGTAATGGCTTGCTGGCCATGTCCGAGATTGCTGTCCTCTCGGCGCGCAAGGCGCGCCTTCAGCAGCGCGCCGAGAGCGGGGATAAAGGCGCACGGATGGCGCTCGAGTTGGCCGGTACGCCGGATCGCTTTCTGTCGACCGTCCAAATCGGCATTACCCTGGTCGGCATCTTGGCCGGGGCGCTCGGCGGGGCGACTATTGCTGAAGGGTTGAGCGTACAACTGGGCCGTATACCGTTGCTGGCGCCCTATAGCAAAGCGCTCAGCGTCGCGATCGTCGTTTTGAGCATCACCTACCTCTCGCTGGTCATCGGTGAATTGGTGCCCAAGCGGTTGGCTTTGAACAATGCCGAACGGATCGCCGCGTCGGTGGCGGTGCCGATGAAACGGCTGTCCACTGTTTCAGCGCCCTTTGTGAGTTTGTTGAGCTTTTCAACCAAGGCCGTGCTGCGTTTATTGCGGGTCCAGCCTTCTACAGAGCCAGCCGTCACTGAGGAAGAGGTGCGCATCATGATCCGCGAGGGGACGCAGATGGGGATCTTTGAAAAGGCAGAGCGGGACATCCTGGAACACGTGTTCCGCCTGGGCGATCGCAGGGTTAGCGCCCTGATGAAACATCGTACCGAGATCGTGTGGCTGGACATTGACGAGCCCGAAGAAGAAATTCTGCGCAAGGTCACCACAAGCGTGCATTCCCGTTTTCCGGTCGCCCGCGAGAGCCTGGATAATGTGCATGGCGTGGTGCGCGCCAAGGATTTGCTGAACCGTTATCTGTCCGCCTGTGGTGAGCGCCGTCGAACCACGGAGCCCATAGACCTCAAGTCAATGCTACAGCCGCCGCTGTTTGTGCCTGAAAACATGCCGGCGTTGCAAGTGCTGGAGCGTTTCAAGGAGAGCCGCTCGCACATTGCGCTGGTGATTGACGAATATGGCGGCGTGCAGGGGTTGGTGACGATTTATGACGTCCTTGAGGCCATTGTGGGGGATATCCCGTTAAAGGGCGATGTCTTTGAGCCGGAGGTCGTGCAGCGCAAGGATGGCTCTTGGTTGGTGGATGGGATATTGCCCGTTGACGAGTTTAAGGAAATTTTTGACATCAAGGTGTTGCCCGGTGAATCTGAAGGACACTTTGAGACGCTGGGGGGCTTTGTGATGAAGTTTCTAGGTCGTATTCCCACGTCCGCCGATACTTTTACCTGGCGCGGGATACGTTTTGAGGTCGTCGATATGGACGGGCTGCGCGTGGACAAGGTGCTGGTGGTGCCGGCGCCTAAGCTGGCGCCCTAGAAGAGATCGAGGCCTGACTAGCGCACTGTCGTCAGTCTTGACGGCCCTTGAATAGCTTGACAATGTCACATTAGACCTCCGAGGTCTCCGGTAGCCAATTTCGCGAG
>CAZSJU010000133.1:0-6111 GCA_964607235.1 uncultured Anaerolineae bacterium
AAAGACGGACGACTCGTCCCGGTCGAGGTCGCCATCAACTATATCGAGTACGGCGGCCAGGAATACAACAGCGCCTTTGCCCGTGACATCACCGAACGCAAGCTGGCCGAGGTCGAGCGCGAACGTCTCACCAGCGTGATCGAGTCCACCACCGATATGATCGGCATCGCCGACGCTCAAGGTCAGGGCACCTATATGAACCGTGCCGGGCGTGAGCTGATCGGGATGAGCAAGGACGATGACATCAGCGCCATCAATATCGCAGATTTGCAGCCAGCCCACGAGGCAGCCAGGATCAACCAGGAAGCGCTGCCCATCGCGATGCGCGAGGGCACGTGGAGCGGCGAAAGTGTGATCAAGGCATTGGACGGTCGAGAAATCCCGGTCTTGATGGTGCTGATCGCTCAAAAGGATGCCGACGGTAACCTGCAGTATCTGGCCAACGTCGCGCGCGACATCAGCGCCATCAAGCAAGCCGAAGCCGAGGTACAAGCTGAGCGTGACCGCGCTCAGATGTACCTGGATATGGCCGGGACCATCATTGTGGCAATGAATGACCAAGGGAACGTGACCTTGCTCAACGAGACCGGGCTCCAAGTTCTCGGCTATGAGAAAGAAGAAGCCATTGGACAAAGCTGGTTTGACCTGACCGTCCCCGAGGCAATCAGAGAGGACGTCAAAGCGGTCTTTCAACAGATCATGGCCGGCGAGATGGCGCAGGCCGAGTACTATGAAAATGAGATCATCACCAAGGATGGCAATGTACGCATCGTTGCCTGGCACAATTCGCTCCTCAAGGACGAAAAGGGCAACATCATCGGTGCGTTGAGTTCTGGTGAGGACATCACAGAGCGGATGCAAGCCCAGGCCGAACGCGAGCGCTTTACGACGCAGCTGAACACGGCAGCACAGATTTCAGAGCAGGTCGGGTCGATTCTTGATCCGGACGAACTGTTGCACACTGTAATCCCGCTGATCAAGGAGCAGTTTGGCCTCTACCATGTCCACGTCTACACGCTGGATGAAAAAGATGGCACGTTGAACCTGCGGGCGGGCTATGGCAAAGCCGGGAAAAAGATGCTGGCAGAAGGCCACAGCATCCCGCTAGATCGGGAAGCCTCGCTAGTAGCGACGGCGGCACGTACAAAAGAGGTCGTGCTGGTTGATGACGTGACAGAGGACCCGAACTTTATGCCCAACCCGCTGTTGCCCGACACCAAGACCGAGGTCGCAGTGCCATCCATCGCCGGTGGGCAGGTGCTAGGCGTCTTTGACGTACAGCACGACGAGGCGCACTATTTTACCCAGGCCGACCTGGACGTGTTCCAGACCCTGGCCGCCCAGATCGCCAACGCCTTCCACAGCGCCGAGTTACTGACCGAAACGGCTAAAGCACAGGTACGCTTCCAGTTGGTAGCCGACTTTACCTACGACTGGGAGTACTGGTTTGGCATAGACAACGAGATGGTGTACGTTTCCCCGGCGTGTGAAAAGATCACAGGGTACACCGTAGACGAGTTTATGGACAACCCGCACCTGTTGGATGAAATCGTGTTGCCCGAGGACCGTGAGCTATTGCACCAGCACATACACAACTATCACGAAAACCCGGAGACATTGGCGACGGCGCGCGAGGTGGCCGAGACAGAGTTCCGCATCGTGCGCAAGGATGGGGAGATACGCTGGATCGGCCACGCCTGCCAGCCGGTTTACGGGCCGGAAGGCGAATGGCTGGGACGACGAGCCAGTAACCGCGACGTCACCGAGAACAAGCAAGCCGAGGCCGAGCGCGAGCGCTTTACGACACGGCTGAACACGGCGGCACAGATTTCAGAGCAGGTCGGGTCGATTCTTGATCCGGACGAACTGTTGCACACTGTAATCCCGCTGATCAAGGAGCAGTTTGGCCTCTACTATGTCCACGTGTACACGCTGGACCAGAAGACGGGCATGTTGAATCTGCGCGCGGGTTACGGCAAAGCGGGAGAAAAGATGCTGGCCGAAGGGCATAGCATCCCGTTGGATCGGGAAGCCTCACTGGTGGCGACCGCCGCACGCACCAAAGCGGTCGTGCACGTGCCCGACGTGACAGAGGACCCGAACTTTATGCCCAACCCGCTGTTGCCCGACACCAAGACCGAGGTCGCGGTGCCGTCCATCGCTGGTGGGCAGGTGCTGGGCGTCTTTGACGTACAGCACGATCAAGCGCACTATTTTACCCAGGCCGACCTGGACGTGTTTCAGACCCTGGCCGCCCAGATCGCCAACGCGTTCCAGAGCGCCGAGTTGTATGAGCAAGTAGAACACGACCGGACGCTCTATGACAGCATCCTGGGCAACTTGCCCGTGGGCGTGTGGGTGGCCGACATGGACTTTAACGTGCTATTGACCAACACATACCAGCAAAACATGATGGGGCGCGAGATCCAAGACCTGCAAGGCCGCACCCACACCGAGCAGTACGACGTCATCGACACCGCCACCGGCGCCCCCTATGACGAGACGCAGATGCCCATCGTAAAAACAATGACCGACGGCCAGCCCCACTCGGCCGACGACCTGGGCATCCGCAAACCCGACGGCAGCGTGACCCCGGTGCTCACCAGCACCGCCCCGCTGCTCGACACCGACGGCAACCGCATCGGCACCGTCGCCATCACCGCCGACATGACCGAGCAGAAACAGGCTCAGGCAGCGATCCAAGAGAGCCAGCAAAAGTTCAAGACGGTGGCCGACTTTACCTACGACTGGGAATACTGGCTGGGCGTAGACAACGAGATGCTGTACGTTTCTCCGGCGTGTGAAAAAATCACAGGCTACGCCGTAAACGAGTTTATAGACAACCCGAACCTGTTGGATGAAATCGTGTCGTCCGAGGATCGCGCGTTGTTGCACCAGCACATGCACAACTATCACGAGAACCCAGAGACGCAGGCGACGGCGCGAGAGGTGGCAGAGACAGAGTTCCGCATCGTGCACAAGGACGGGGCGGTACGTTGGATTGGACACGCGTGCCAGCCGGTCTACGGTCCGGAAGGCGCGTGGTTAGGACGGCGGGCGAGTAACCGCGACATCACCGAGCGCGTCAAGGCCGAAGCGGAACAGGCTCGACTGACGGCCATCCTCGAGACCACCACTGACCTGGTATCCATCTCGACCCCTGACGGCCAGTTGATTTATATGAACCGCGCCGGGCGCGAGATGTTAGGACTGGATGATGCGGCCGAGGTCTCTACCCTCGACATCTCCCAAATCTACCCGCTATGGGCCGCCAAGATCGTCGAACAAAAAGGCATCCCCACCGCCATGCGCAGTGGGACCTGGACCGGACAGACGGCGTTGCTGAGTCGCAGCGGGCGCGAGATCCCGGTCTCGCAGGTGATCATGACCCATCACACGTCCGATGGCAAAGTCGAGTTCATATCCACGATTATGCGCGACATCACGGAACAACAACGGGCCGCCGCCGAGCGCGAGCGCTTTACCAATCAACTGCGCACTTCGGCGGAAATCTCGGCCCAGATGAGCGCCATCCTCGACACCGACGCGCTGCTAGAAGCCGTCGTCTCGCTCACCAAACAACGCTTTGACCTGTACCACGTGCACTTTTACGAGCTGGACCAAGAGAATGAGGACCTAATAATGCGCGCCGGCTATGGCCAGGTGGGACGCATCATGCGCCAGCAAGGGCACAAGATCCCGCTGGGCCGCGACAAGAGCCTGGTGGCGCGTGCGGCGCGCGATAAAGAGATCATTGTGATCCACGACGTGACGCAAGAAGAGGGCTACCTGCCCAACATGCTGTTGCCCGACACCCGCTCCGAGGTGGCGTTGCCGGCCATCGTGGGCGACCAGGTGCTGGGTGTGTTTGATGTGCAATCGGACCAGCCCGAGGCCTTTACCGAAGCCGACCTGGACGTGTTCAAGACGATGGTCGGGCAGATCGCGACCGCCTTTCAGAACGCGCGCTACTTTGAGCAGCAGAGGCGCTCCGAGCTGGCGCTGAAAGAGTCGGCCGAAAAGATCCGCGCAATGTTTGACGCCATCACCGACGGCATCACCGTCAGCAATATGATGGGCGAGATCACAGACCTGAACGAGGCCAGCCTGCGGCTGTTCAACTATGAGCGCCCCGAAGAACTGCTGGGCCGCAACACCATCGAAATGATCGCGCCCGAGCAACGCTCCCAAGCCGCCGAAAGCTTTACCCAAGCGCTGCAAAGCGGCAGCAGCGGGCTCCAAGAACTCAAACTGTTGCGCAGCGACGGCAGCACCTTTGGGGGCGAGTTGAGCGCAGCGCTGCTGCGGGACGAGGAAGGCAACCCCACCGGCTTTATCAATGTCAGCCGCGACATCACCGAGCGTATGGCGGCGCAACAGGCGGTACGCGAGAGCGAGGAACGCTTCCGCATCCTGTACGAGAACTCGCCGCTGGGCTTTATTCTCAACGACAAGGCGAGCGGTGACTATATCCAGGTCAACCAATCCTTCTTAAAGATGATGGGCTATACGCTAGAAGAGCTGAACGCCCTCTCCTACTGGGACGTGACGCCTGAAAAGTACGCCGAAGACGAGGCCGAGCAGATCCGCTCGATGGACACCACCGGGCGCTATGGCCCCTATGAAAAAGAGTACATCCGTAAGGACGGTAGCCTGGTGCCGGTGGTGCTCAACGGCGTGGTCGTGACCGACCCGAGCGGCCGCGAGCTGGTCTGGTCCATCGTTGAGGACATCACCGAGCGCCGGCGGGTCGAGGCCGAGCGCGAGCGCTTTACGACCCAGCTCGGCACCGCTGCCGACGTGTCCGCACAGGCCAGCGCCATCCTCGATCCAGGGCAACTGCTGGAAGAAGTGGTGCCGCTGGTCCAGGAACGCTTTAACCTGTACCACGTGCACGTCTATACCGTCGACGAAGCACAAGAAGCGCTGGTGATGCAAGTGGGCACCGGCGAGGTGGGCGAGACGATGCGCGAACAAGGTCATACCATCCCGTTCGACCAGGAACGCAGTCTGGTGGCGAGGGCGGCCCGCACCAAAAAGACCGTCCTGGTCAACGACACGACCCAAGAGCCGGACTTTATGGCCAACCCCCTGCTGCCCAACACGCGCTCCGAAGTCGCGGTGCCCTTTGTGGCCGGTGATGAGGTCGTGGGTGTGCTGGACGTGCAGGACGACGCGCCCAACCGCTTTGCCGAGACTGACCTGAACGTGTTCAGCACCCTGGCCGGACAGATAGCCCAGGCGTTCCAAAACGCCCGGCTGTTCAAAGAGATCCAAAAGACCGCCGAGCGCCTGCGCGAGGTGGACCGCCTAAAGAGCGAGTTCCTGGCCAATATGAGCCACGAGCTGCGCACGCCGCTCAACTCGATCCTGGGTTACACCGAGATCATGTTGATGGGCATCGATGGCGAACTGCCCGCCGAGACAATAGAAGACGTCCAGGCGATCTATGACAATGGCCAGCACCTGCTGCGCCTGATCAACGACATCCTGGACCTGGCCAAGATCGAGGCCCAACGGATGACGCTCGAGTTCGAAGAGGTCGACATTGCGCCGCTGTTCAACGAGGTCAAGACCAGCAACGCCGGGCTGTTCCTCAACAAGCCCCTCGAGCTGCGCCTCGAGATCATAGAAGACCTGCCGGCCATCTGGGCCGACCGGGTGCGCATCAACCAGATCTTGAATAACCTGATCTCCAACGCGGTCAAGTTCACCCAAGAGGGACACATCAACCTGTGTGCTTATCGCGAGGGCGAATGGATCAATCTAGAAGTGCAAGACACCGGCATTGGTATGAGCGCCGAAGATCTGGACAAAGTCTTTGAGCGCTTCCAGCAGGCTGACGGCTCTAACGCGCGCCGCGCCGAGGGCACCGGACTGGGTCTGGCCATCACGCGCCACCTGGTGCACATGCACGGCGGCACGATAGACGTGCAAAGTGAACCGGGCAAAGGCAGCACGTTCACCGTACGCTTGCCCATCGAGCGCCAGGAACAAGCGCCGATCGAACCAGCTATGGCTTGACAAAAACAAACTATGGGATAGGATGGGATAGGATGGGATAGGATGGGATAGGATGGGATAGGATGGGATAGGATGGGATAGGATGGG
>CAZSJU010000133.1:6211-9197 GCA_964607235.1 uncultured Anaerolineae bacterium
ATGGGATAGGATGGGATAGGATGGGATAGGATGGGATAGGATGGGATAGGATGGGCGCATCAATGCGCCCATCCTATCCCCAAGACGAGATGGAACAGAAATTGTTAGAAACTGCAAGTCGAATGCAAGGAGCAAGTGATGAAGACGCTATTTAACGCCGTTAGCTGCCTGGAATGCGGCCACAAAATGGCCGCGGACCTGTTTACCGCACGCTGCAGCGCATGCGGTAGCGTCTGGCTCCAAGCCTGCTACGACTGCAGCGCCCTACCGGACGACTGGTCAGCCCTGGTGGCCCAGCGCCCGGCCAGCATGTGGCGCTACCGCGAGCTGTTGCCGTTTCCCGACACGGTCCAGCCGGTCACGATGGACGAAGGCTGGACGCCACTGCTCCGCGCCGAACGGCTAGAGCAAGAGCTGGGACACACCGGCCTATGGATCAAGGACGAACGCCGGCACCCCACCGGTTCCTTCAAAGACCGCCAGGCTTCCTTTACCGTCAGCGCCCTCAAGGCGCAGGGCGTTAAAGAGCTAGTACTGGCCTCCACCGGCAACGCAGCCGCGGCCTATGCGGCCTATTGCGCGCGCGCCGGGATCAAGCTATGGACGTTTCTCACCAGCAGCGTGCCCGCCGAAAAAATGCGCGAGCTGGCGCTGTATGGCGCCGAGGTGATCAAAATCACCGGCACCTACGATCAAGCCAAAAAGATCGCGGCCGACTTTGCCACACGCCATGGCATCACCTATGACAAAGGCGCCAAGGGCATCACCGGCAAAGAGAGCATGAAGACCATCGCCCTGGAAATCACTGAACAGATGGGCTGGCGTGCGCCCGACTGGTACGTGCAAGCCGTCTCGGGCGGCATCGGCCCTCTGGGCGTGCTCAAGGGATTTCAAGACCTGTATGCAGCCGGATTAATAGACCGCGTGCCCAAGATAGCCGTGGTCCAGGTAGAAGGCTGCGCCCCCATGGTCCATTCCTGGGAAAAGGACTTGAGCGATGCCGAACCGGTGTACCAACCCGATACGCTCATCACCATCTTGGGCACAGGCAAACCCGGTATGGCTTATACGATACTCAAGCAAGCCAGCGACCGCTACGGCGGCGCGATGGTCGCCGTGAGCGACGGCGAAGCCTTTCGCGCTATGCGCCGCGTGGCGCGCACCGAAGGCTTTTCCATGGAACCGGCAGCCAGCGTGGCCTTTGCCGGCTGCGAAAAACTGTTGACCCAGGGCTACATCCAGCCCGGTGAACAGGTCATCATCAACTGTTCAGGTCACACCTTTAGCGCCGAAAAGCACGCGCTGGAGGATCGCTACACCCTGAGCCTGGAAGTCGAGACGACGTCGGTTGACACACCGATGGCCGCTACGATCGGAGCCAAGCCAACCTCCGCAAACTTTCCCAGTTTTTCACAGGAAGGTCTGGCGGCGGCACTGGAACAGCTCGACGAGCAAATCACGACCATCGTCGTTATCGACGACAACCCCCGTGACAGCCGGCTCATCCGCCGCCTGTTGCAGAGTCTGAAAAACTATCGCGTCTTTGAGGCCCATAACGGACCAGACGGCCTGGACCTGGTACGCCAGCGCCAGCCTGACCTGGTCATGTTGGACCTCAAGATACCGGGCATGGACGGCTTCTCTGTCTTGCAAGCGCTCAAGGCCGACGCACGCACCCGCGAGATCCCGGTCGTCATCGTCTCGGCCAAGTCGCCCACCGCCGAAGAATGGGAAAACCTGCATCGTTACACCGAATCCATCTGGCAAAAGGGCAATTTCAGCGCCCGCGAGTTGCTGTATCACGTGGCGGAAATCTTGGGCGACAAGATTGAAAAACCGGCCAAGGCCAATGGCAAATCCAAGGAAACATCCGCGCCCGTGGCGACCGCTGATCAAGATATTCAAGATATTGAACAATTTGGTCAAGACCGTTGGCCCTGCATCCTGGTCATCGATGACCGTGCGGTGGACGCCCGACTGATGCGACGGTTGTTCGAATCCCGACAACGCTTCCAGGTCGTCGAAGCGCATTCCGGCGCCGAGGCGCTCCACGCCATCGAGCAAACACCGCCAGACCTGATTATTTTGGATCTGATGCTGCCCGACATCAACGGTGATGAGCTACTAGAGATGCTACGCGCCAACGAGGCCACGCGCGACACGCCCGTGCTCATCGTCTCGGCCAAAGACCTGGAGCCGCCAATGCGCGCCAAACTAGCCGCCCAGGCCGATTCCATCTGGATCAAAGGGATGTTGGATCGCAGCAGCTTGTTGGCCCACGTCGAAACCATTCTGTCGGAGTAAACGTATGAATACTGACCCTTCGGGCAGCACAGGAAAATCGGTCTTGTACATTGAGGACAACTTGCATAACCGCCGTCTGGTCCGCAAAGTCCTGCAATCTCGCGGATACGAGGTCGCCGAAGCCGAAGACGGCCCTACCGGCCTAGAGATGGCAGAAAGCCTCCGGCCAAGGGTCATCCTGCTGGACATCGGCTTGCCGGGCATGGATGGGCTAGAAGTCGTCGCGCGGCTCAAAGATGATGAGGCGTTGCGCAGCATCCCGGTCATTGCGCTTACCGCTTCGGCGATGCGAGGCGACCGTGAACGCTTTTTGAGCGCCGGCTGCGACGACTATTTGTCCAAACCGGTGCGGGCGATGGAACTACTAGACATGGTAGGCAGTTATTGTAAAAACGGTAAATAGCATCCCCTCGCAACAGACCACGCCGGCCACACTTTACCGCGCCGTGGGCATTCCCGACAAGGCGGGGGGCCTTTTTACTGACCCTTACTGACCCTTACTGACCCTTCGGGCAGCACAGGTCGGGCAGCACAGGTGGGAGAACAGGAGCACGACATTGCCGCAACAACGACGCCTGCCAACTCGCTTTTTGGGTTATGGGTTGGCACTGCTCAGCACAGCCATCGTAGCGACCACTTTTATCGTCAGCAAAGCGGTCCTCAAAACGCTCAATCCCGAATC
>CAZSJU010000134.1:0-7214 GCA_964607235.1 uncultured Anaerolineae bacterium
GGCGGCACGGCCGCGCGGCTGACCCACTGCACCTCGCCCGTCTCGTCCTGGGCCGCGATGCGCACCTCTTCGACCTTGCTGGCCAGCGTCATATAGGTCTCGCGCGCCACTGCCTGGTTGCGGCTCAAGCGATCCCGCTCGACGTTGATCTCTTCTACCGCCGCTTGCAAGCGCAGGATCTCGGGCGTCAAGGTCTCCAGGCGCTCGTCCAGGAGCGCCGATTTGTTCTCCAGGTTTTCGACCAGCTCGTCCAAAAAGGCGATCTGCTCGGCCACCGTCTCGTCCGACAGCGACTCGGCGCTGGACACCTGGAACTGCAGCGGCATCGAAGATTGGGCGTTAAAGGCTTTGACCTGCAGAAACAGCACCGTCAGGTCGTCGGCCAGAGATGCGGGGCGCGTGGCCGGCTGCCCCGCCAACTGGGCGCGCAAGCTCTGGATGTCCTGCACGATGCGGATGATGCTCCGCTGCTCGGCCAGGTACTCGGACTGTTGCTGGCGCACGGACCCCAGTTGGGCGTTGAGGATGCTGACCTGGTTGCGCGCCTGGAACGCGATCAGCGCCTCTTCGGCCTCGGCCAGGGACGCGCGCGCTTTTTCCAACTGGGCGCCAAAGAACGCCAGGTCCTGATCCCGACGCCCGTACAGCTCGTTAACATAAGCCACATACTGCTCAGCCCATGTATTGGCCAGGCGCGCCGCGCCCGCTGCTTCCCCATCCCGCACCGTCAACTCGAGCAAGCTGGGGTCGTCGCTGGCGCTGGCGTCAAACTTTTCTTTTAACGCCTGCAGGGGATGCTCCACGTCTTCCAGCGGCGGGTCCAACGCCGCCCACACCCGCTCCAGCAAATCGTTGCTGGTGGCCAGCCGGGGATACACCTTGGAGGTGGTCCTGATTTCGCTCAGCGTCTCCAGGCGCGGGTCAAAATTCAACTGGTAGCGCGGATTGGTGATCAACACCAACGCCGTGGCCTCATAGGTGGGCGACAGCACGAAAAAGCTCACCGCCGCCGCCGCCAGGGCCGCGACCAACGCCAGCCCCACGATCCAGCGCCAGCGCCGGATCAACGTCTCGATATAGGGTCGCAGATCAATTTCTTCTTCCATACTTGCTCCGATATACAATACTATAATGGGGTCGGACTCGGACGGTTTGGGACGGATCCCAAACGCCGCCGTCCTCACAACCCAGGCGATTTACAACAATGCACCGATGGCGAAAAAGCCCGCCAATCAAGTGCGGCAACTGCTCAACCTAGTGCTCAAGCCGGGTCCGCGACCCGGCGTTGCGCCGCCGAGAATGTGGATTTTGGCCAAATCGCGGGTCACGGACCCGCTCAGGAGCGTGAGGCTGAGCTGCATCACAATTCCATCCCATAGCGCTCAATAGCCTGACGTAAAGAATCTCGGGCCGACTCGATATCGATCAAATCGATCAAAACAAACTCAACTGTTGCACCTGCTCCGGCGGCTCTTCCTCGGTCATCTGGTCGATCTGCGCCAACAACTGTGGAATCTGGCTAAAATCCGCCTGCACGGTCCCGCGCAGGCTGGGCTGGTGCAAAGCGGCCGCCGGATGGTACATGGGATAATAAATCACCCCACCCATCTTTTTGGGGTGGCCGTGGATTTGAGAGATCTTGGCGTTGGAAAAATAGCGCGCCATCGAGAACCGGCCCAACGTGATCACTATTTTGGGTTGGATCAATGCGATCTGCCGGTCCAGATAGCCCTGGCACGCCTCAATCTCGTCCGGCTCGGGGTCGCGGTTGGCGGGAGGCCGGCACTTGATCACGTTGGTGATAAACACATCGTCCCGCTTGAGGTCGATGCCTTGTAACAACTCGTTCAAAAACCGGCCCGCCGCGCCGACAAAGGGCAAACCCTGCTTGTCTTCGTGAAAGCCCGGCGCTTCGCCGATAAACATGACGTCGGCCTGTTCCGGGCCTGCGCCCGGCACCGCGTGCGTCCGGCCCATGTGCAACTTGCATCGCGTGCAGGCGCGTATCTGCTCGTGCAAACGCTCCAATTCCGACATGCTGCCACCCTCCCTGCCTCGCTCGTCTGTGCTAAACCCATCCTCGGCTCTAACGGCGGGAACACGCAACTTAAAACTTGCCCCTCACGCGAGCCGATTATAGCTTAACACAGGTGCTTTGTCCAGAAACCAGGCTTTCAGCAAAAACCCGGTCGCTTGCTACTCTTTCAAATCGCGCCACAGCCGCTGCTGTAACGCCTGGCCCAATTGATCCAGGCGGGCCAGGTAAGCCGGGTCGTTAAAATTTGTCACCGTCATGATCCAGGCGTCCTCACCGTTGTCCTGGTAATAGCGCCGCCGCCGGCCGACCTTTTCAAAACCATACTTGTGGTACAGGCTTTGGGCAGATTGGTTAGAGACGCGCACCTCCAGGGTGGCCTCAAAGGCCTTCAGCCCGGCGGCCAGCTCTAGCATGCGCCACAACAACAACTCGCCCAGGCCGCGCCGCCGCCAGGCCGCGGCCACGGCCAACGTGCTGATATGCGCCTCACCCACGATCATCCACAAGCCGCCATAGCCCAAAATGGGCGCGCGGTGATCCCGTCGCCACAGCCGCTGTAGCCAATGCCAGGCGCCGGGCGAGCCGGCAGCGGCGTGACGCAGCACCACATAGTGCGAATTCTCGTTCTCGAACAGCTCGTAGCGATAGGCGCGCTCGGGCCAGGGCAGCGGAAAGGCCTCGCGTTCGATGGCCATGACCTGGGCGACGTCGGCCCAACGCATAGGCGTCACGACATAAGGGGCATTCAGATCAAACATTATCATCTAACGCTGGTCACGTCAAAGAGGTGTGCAAGTAGATCGGCTGGAGCGTGGCGGGGTCGTCCCGCTGCCCCTGTGCCAGGCGCTGCCAGCCCAATTCCGCCAGGTAACCGGCGCGGCGCAACCGGTGCGCCACCGAAGGGATAAACGTCTTGGCCGTGCGACTTTGTAACGCGGCCAGCCCCTGGGCGTCAATCTCGCCACAAAAGACCGCATTACCCTTGACCTCGACGGCCAACTTTTCCCAGGTCGAAATGCGCATATCGTCCGAGCGCCGCCAGCGCCCGCGCCGCCAGCGATAAGGGGCCAGGCAAATGCGCCCACGTCCGGCGTGCAACGTCGCGTAAAGCGTCGCCCGGTGCCGCCGCACGGCATAGGCGCTCACGTCCAACGTGGGGATCCCGACGAGCGGCAACCCCTGCGCCAGCGCCAGCCCCTTGACCAACGCCATGCCGATGCGCAAGCTGGTGAACGAACCCGGCCCGGTCGC
Organism: uncultured Anaerolineae bacterium; assembly: GCA_964607235.1. Classification (GTDB taxonomy): domain Bacteria; phylum Chloroflexota; class Anaerolineae; order S140-20; family S140-20; genus CAZSJU01. The sequence continues at coordinate 3,290 of CAZSJU010000134.1, forward strand.
CACGGCCAAACCGACCAGGGCCGACACCTGACCGTGTAACATCTGGACGACGCGCGGCGCCAACTCGACCGTGTGACGCCGCGGCGATTCCCAACTCTCCTCGGCGCGCACCCGGACGCCATCGTACAGCGCCGCGCTGGCCACGCGGGTCGAGGTATCCACCGCTAATAAAAGACCTTCCATTCCCATCACTTTCTAAAAATGATTGCCACAGAGGCGCAGAGTGCACAGAAGTTTTCAAAGCAACAATTCTCAGTTTGAGATGTCATCGCGAGCCCCGAACGCTTTTTCTGGGGTGACATTTGTACAAAGTCGCATCATTATGTTTCTTTTCTCCGTGTCCTCTCTGGCTCTGTGGCTTGGCCGTTCTCTCACACGCCAAAGGCCCGCTTGCGGAACTCGCGCAACAATGCCTCATAGCGCGCACCCTGGGCCGAAAACAACAGGATACGCTTGTTGCCGTCGATGTAGCGCATCTGGATCCACAACCGTTCTTGGGGCAGCAGCGCTTTGACCCGTTCAGGCCATTCGATCAATGCGATGGCCGTGGGTTCGCTGAGATAATCTTCAAAACCCATACCCAGCGCCTCTTGAACGCCCGCAATACGGTACAGGTCGACGTGATACAACGCCAGGCCGTTCTGGGGCCGCTCGTACTCGCGTATCAGCGTAAAGGTTGGGCTGACCAGCGTTTCGGTCACCCCGCACCCGCGCCCGATCCCTTGCGCCAGGCAGGTCTTGCCCGCACCCAGCGTCCCCTCTAAACAGATCAAGTCGCCAGCGCGTAACAACTCACCCAGGCGCACACCCAAGCGGCGGGTCTGCTCCGGGCTATGGCTGGGACATTCTAGGCTGTGCGCGTCGAGAATTGGAGACATCACATCACTACCATTCAGGCTCATCTAGTGGCAACTATTATACAACTGTTGACCGCTTGGGACAAACATTTCCCTCCAAGAAAAGGTAGCCTTGGCCTGGAGATTTCTCGACTCGCCCTTCACTGCGTTCGGGCTCGCTCGAAATGACGGGTTTTGCGTCCGCAATGACGGACTTTTTCTCGGCCAACGAAGAGTTTACAAACATTTCTTTCCGTGATAGAATGCACGGGCTGCACAGTGACGCCAGGTAAAAGATTGTGCTGGGAGTAAACCATGCAAGACACCAAGCAAAAAATCCTCACCTTACTCAAGATCAATGGTGGACTGACAACGAGCCACTTGGGCGACGCGCTCGACATCAGCGCCACGGCGGTCCGGCGTCATCTCAACACCCTGGAAGCCCAAGGTCTGATTGCCCACCGCACCGAGCAAAGAGGCATGGGACGCCCTAGCTTTGTCTACGAACTGACGGCTGGCGCTTCCCAAGTGTTTCCGCAGAGCTATGCCGCCTTTGCCACTAACATCATGGAAGACTTGATCGAATTAGAAGGGACGGAAAAGCTGGATGAGCTTTTCTGCCGGCGCCAGGAGAAACGACGCCAGCGCCTGGTCGCGCAAATGAGCGGCGATTCCCTGAGCGAGCGGGTCGCTTCTTTAGCACAGATCCTGGAAGCAGAGGGGCGGATGACGACCTGGGAGCAGTTGAGCGACCAAAAATTTCTCCTGCGAGAACACAACTGTCCTATACTAAAAGTGGCCGAGAGGTTCGAGCAGCCCTGTGATTGTGAAATATCCCTCTTTCGAGAGCTCCTCCAGGCCGACATTGAGCGCATCGCGCACATCCCCGATGGCGACATCGCCTGTGTGTACGAGATCAACGGCTGATATAGCGCGTCTCGTTCCCCAGCGATAAACGAAACACAAAGACGCTAACCGCAGGACGCGTGAGACGAAGCGTGAAGTATCCGGGGAGACACAAAAAAACATAAACCCCGAATGACGAGGGCCCCTTGCCAAATAAGGTGCAGCAGCTCTGCTGTTGACCGGCCAGTAAACCACCTGGGGTTTGTGAGGTTCTGCACTTTGGCGGAACGTCACGCAATGCCGGATTGACCAGAATCGACGCTACCCACCCCAACTCTATCACTCGAGGTTTATGCTATGCCTTACATGCTAGTACGTTGGAGGGCAATTGTCAATAGCCTATACCTTAAAATTCTCGGCTACCAGCTCTCCCGGCGTCGGCGCTGGATGGCCAACCAGGCCGCACCACCCAGCAACAACACCGCGCCCCCGGCCAGGATGATCACCAGCAACTCGATAGGAAACCCCCCGGAACGCTGCACGACCTCGCGCTCCCTGACGACAATTTGCGCGCCCACCGGCATGGAAGATTGGCCCTCACCGTCCAGCGCGGCGGCGACAAAGGTAAAAGTGCCGGCGTTGGTCAGCGTAAAAGCGATATCGGATTTTAACGTCTCGGTCCATACGTCGTCCAACCCCTGGATTTGATAACGGTAGGTCAACGGCGTCAATTGATCGTCAGCACCGCTCAACCGGAATTGGAGTGGTTGGGCCACATAGGCCTGCACGTGACTCGGTTCCTCGACGGGCCGCCCGGCGACGGTCACCCGATCCAAAAAGAGCTGGGGCGGACGGCTCAACACGTACAACGTCACGCTCAGGCCGGGGCCATAATCCAGCACATCGTTGCCGGCAGCGGCGGTAAAGGTATACACTCCGCCCGGCAAGCCGGCGTAGGTGAGCGCCGCGCGCTTGCCCCCCAGCGCAGGGGCCGGGACGATGCGCCACGCTTGATCTATCCCTTCCAGCCGATAGCGATAGTAAAGTTGTCGCACGCTCAACGTCGGCGCGGCAGCCAGCAAGTCGATCCGCACAGCGTCCTGGCCCAGCGTCAAGACGAGCGGCGCGCGCCGATCAGCGGTCTCTCCCGTGATCACATTGACCACTTGCTCAATCCGCAGGTCCGGCGCACGGCCGTCGTATAGCGCGACGCCGGCCGTCCCTGCAACGAGCACGCCGTCACCCGGCCCGGCCGCGATATAGTCGACGACACCCACCTGAGGCTCGAAACGCTGCCAACGCTGACCATCCGTGCGGTAAAGCTGCTCCCCAACGGCGACCCAAACGGTCGCGCCTTTCTCATAAATCGCCGTGACGGACCCGCTCGGCATGCCCTCTGCCGGTCCCAGGCCCTGCCAGCGACCCTCCCCCGCCAACGCGTAGCGAAACACGCCCGCGGACGCGCCCAACCAGACCTGATCGCGACGGTCACGCCACAACGCCAACGGTTGGGCGCCCATCTCGGCGCTGCGGGTCTCGTTCAGCACCGTCTGCCACAACCCATCCCGGTAGAGGCTCAAGTTAAAGGGCCTGCCCGGCGTCACCACCGAGGACAGCCACAAGTCACCCGCCGTATCTTGCCATAATCCCTCGACGTATCGCCCCGGCAAGGCCGCAAAGCGTTGCCATTCCTGCCCATCCCAGATTTCCAACCCGCGATCGCCGGCCAGGTAAACCCGGCCATCGGCCAGGACCTCCATATCCCCATAGGTCCCATCTTGCAACCTGGCCCCACCCGTTTGCGCGTCGCTGAGGGTATGGCTGGCCCACAGTTGCCCATCCCACTGCCACAGCCCCCCGCCCGCTTCTGGACGGCCCACGGCCAGCGCCCACACATTCCCAGCCTGATCCCCGGCCACATGATCCACCGCACCGGGCCGGGTATAGCTCACTACCCGGCGGTTCTCGACGTTGACGCGGTTGACGCCGTCCGCCGTCGCCACCCACAAACCGCCCTGCTCGTCTCCCCACAAGTCGCGCACGCCGCCCAAATTTTCCACCCGGGTCCATTGGGCAGGCCGGACACCCTGGGGCGGCCGGTAGCGCAACAGTCCGCCCGGAACACGCGCATCCCCCGCTAACCCTAGCCACAAATTGCCATTTTGGTCCAGCCAAGACGCGCTGACGGCGGTCCCTTCCAACGTCGCCAGCGAAAAGCGCTGCCAGACGCTCAAATCAACAAA
>CAZSJU010000134.1:7314-9177 GCA_964607235.1 uncultured Anaerolineae bacterium
GCGGTCAGGCGGCCGGCGGGGAGGCCGGCGTCCCGGCCATAGGGCCGCCACACCGAACCCACATAATAACCGACGGTCCCGCCGGACAGCACCCACACACGGACGCCATCCTCGACCGACCAAAAGGGGCCCTGGGCGTTGGTCTCGACGATTCGATTGTAAGCCAATTCGAGCGTCTCGGTCAGATTTTCATAGCGCGTCCAGTTCACGCCGTCAAAGAAACTCTGTTCGCCCGTGGGATGGGCGACCCACACTCCCCCCGTGTCATCGCCCCACAAGGCGCTCACGGCGTCCACAGCCATGCCATCACTGCCGCCAAAAGTCCGCCAGGTCAAGCCGCCCTCCCGCCCTTCAAGCGTATAACGACTGAGACCCAGCGGCGTGCCGACCCACAGCGAACGCTCGTCGCGCAGCAAAGCGGTCACGTGGTCGGCGGCCAGCCCATCTTGAAAAGTAAAAAAGGTTTGACCAACCTCGCCCTCGGCCGGGTCGAGGCCTTGGGCCGCGCCCAAGAACACCAAAGCGGAGTGTTGCGCGGCAACAGAACGCGCGCCAGCAGAATGCGCGGCCGCCGGCAGATGCAGGGAGAGACAAACGGACAGCAAGCCCAGCGCCAACGCCAGGGCAACGCCGCACCAACGTTTGGGGAGACGGAATAAAGGCATGGCTCCACTCCTGAAAATCAGATCACAGCCACCATAATAAACTGATTTTACACCATATCCTCAGGATTGTCGAAAATCAATCCGGGCCTCGCCCCGCGAATCCCCACGGCGCAGATGGCCCAAGGAACGTCCAGCGCGCCACCGGCCCCGCGCCTGCCACACGCCCAAGCACGCCGTCAAGCCAAAGCCGCCGGCATACAGGGCCATAAAGGGAATCGCGTACAGGTTACCCGTGCGCCAGGCCACTGCCACGGAGAGCAGGGCATACAACGCCAAGAGCGCCTCGCCCAACGTCGTCCACCCGACGGGCAGGCGATACGCGCTGTCGGCCCACCGGCCGCCCTTGCCTTCCAGGTGAAACTTGGGCGTGCGGGCAAAGGGTCCGCTCCGCCCGCTGAATGCCTCTATCACCGCCCGCGTGTTGTTCAGCGCGATGCCCGTGCCCAACAAGGCCAAAACAGGAAAATACAACAAGCGCCGGGGCCAATCGGGATATAGCGCGTGTTGCGCCAGGGCATAGACCAGCGGCGGCCCCAGGCTGGCCAGGCCCAAATAGGCCATCGCCATCGGCAGATGCGCAGCGCGGGGATACAAAAAGAGCGGCAACGAACACAATAGCAAAATCAGCATCAACGGGTGGGCCAGGTAACTGCTCAGGTGCACCAAGGCCGCCACCCTCTGGACCAGGGTCAACCGGCGTGGCGCTGGCGCAACGGCCAGCGCCGGTTGCCCTCCCTGGCAAATCACTTTCCATAACTTGCGCAGGCATTGGATAGAGCCCTTGGCCCAGCGGAACTGTTGGCGTTTAAAAGCCGCCAGTTGCGGGGGCAATTCCGCCGGCGCCGACACGCCGGGCAGGTACAGGCAATCCCAACCGGCGAGTTGTGCGCGGTAGCTCAAGTCCAAATCCTCGGACAGGGTATCGCCGCTCCATCCGCCGCTGGCCTCAATGCAAGCGCGCCGCCATACCCCGGCCGTGCCGTTAAAATTCATCAACAACCCAGAGCGGTTACGGGCGGTCTGCTCCACGACAAAGTGCCCGTCCAGGGCCAGGCTCTGCGCGCGGGTCAACGCGGAATAATCAGTGTTCAAGTGAGACCAGCGGGCCTGCACCAGGCCCAACGCCGGCCGGTCGAAAAAGGGCGGGACAGCACGCCGTAAAAAGTCACACGGTGGCACAAAATCCGCGTCAAAAATC
>CAZSJU010000135.1:0-2311 GCA_964607235.1 uncultured Anaerolineae bacterium
CTGGCGCTCTCGCCTAGAAACGGCGGTCGCCTCCAAAGCGGGCAAAGACCTGGCGACACTCCCGGTTGCGTGCCTCTTGACTATCTGTTACAAAGCCACAACGGGACAGTCAGGCTATACGACGCGTGAGTATACGCACTGCCAACACAAAACACGCCGCCGTAAAGGCTGCCAGCATCCCGATGTCGAGAACTGCAGTGCCAATGGGTTCCCCTACCAACGCCACGCGCAGTGCTTCCACTGCATAGGTCAGCGGCAGGACACGGGCGACGATTTGCAGTCCCTGCGGCAGTGAGGCTATCGGCAGGAAAATACCGCTCAGGAACATCATTGGAAAACGGAACATATTGGCCAGCGTTTGGGCCTCGAACACTTCTTCGACGCTCACAGAGATCAGCGCGCCTAGCGCCGAGAACGCTGCTGCCGACAGGAGCATCGTCAGAGTCAGCACCAGCCAGTTGATAGGGCCGGTTTCATAGACCAACATCACGACAATCAACACGACCAGCGTAATCATCAATCCAAAGACCATCCCGCCTAGCAGCTTGCCTGCCAGCAGCGCCGGCAACCGTATAGGCGCTAACATTAACCGCTCTAGCGCACCAATGCGTCGCTCAAAAGTGATGACAATTGCTTCCATGCTACTGGTGCTGAACAGGAGCGTCAGCGCCAGCAGGCCGGGGATCATGTCTCTCATCTCTCCAGGGTCGCGGATGGCAAAGGCCAGCACAAAGGCAAAGGGAAACAAGATGCCCCAGCTAACGTTGGGCGGTTTGAGGTAATACGCCCGCAGGTCTTTTAGCATGATATAGTAAATTCCCCGCAGATCATCTCTCGGCATCTTGCTTTCCCTTCCCGCCCTTTTCCATTCGCATGATATCCGCATTCAGACCTGTAAGCTCTACAAAGGTATCCTCCAAAGTGGGCCGCAGGGTGTTGAGCGCCAGGATCTGACGTCCCTCTGCCTGCGCCTGGGCCAGGGCCTTTTGTATAGCCGATGGTACATCTTTGCCCATGATGCGCCGCGTCTCTGTGCCGTTGACCGCGCCGTCGAGTACTATTTCAACGGCTGTTGCGCCTTGCGCCTGTCCTTTTAATTCTTCCACCGTGTCAACGGCCACGATGTGCCCGTCCACAATGAGCGCAATCCGGTCGCACAATCGCTCTGCTTCTTCCAGATAGTGGGTGGTCAAAAAGACGGTCACACCCTCTGCGCGCAGATCGGCAATGGCCCGGCGCAGCTTCCGCGCGCTAAGCACATCCAGTCCGGTTGTGGGCTCGTCCAAAAAGATAAGCGCCGGACGGTGCGCCAGGGCCGCAGCGATAGTCAGGGAACGCTTCATGCCGCGTGAAAGCCGAGCAAAGGGGGTGTCTCGCTTGTCGGACAGCCGGAAGCGGGCGAGCAGCGTTTCTGCGCGCTGGACGCGCTCATTGCGTGGTACGCCGTAGAGCTGCATAGAAAAAACCAGGTTGTCCAAGGCGGACAGCTCGCCGTACAGGTTTGACGTCTCGGGCACCAAGCCGATGCGCTTTTTGATGCGCGTCACTTTTTGCAATAGATCCATCCCCAGCACGCGGGCATTCCCGGCGGTGGGTTGCAAAAGTCCCGTCAGTATGCGGATGGTTGTGGTCTTGCCCGCGCCATTGGGGCCCAAAAAGCCAAACACCTCTCCGGCATAGACGTCAAAGTTAATGTGATCCACAGCCAGCACGCCTATGCCAGGTGGGCCGTAACGTTTGGTTAATCCTGAAACCTCGATGACGGGGTTGCGTTCGGGCACTAGAGCATATCTCCTTCCGGTTCACTGCCGGCCCATTCACGCCGGTACAACTGTTGATAGGCGGGATTGGTGGCCATTAGCGCCTCGTGCTTTCCTTGTCCTACGATGCGCCCCTCTTGGATCACCACGATGCGGTCCGCCTGGCGCAGCGTCGAGAAACGGTGGGCGATGATCAGAAGGGTGCGGTCCCGGCGTATCTCTTCCAGTGCCGCCTGGATCAGCGCCTCGGTGTAAGCATCCACGTTGGCGGTCGCTTCGTCCAGGACCAGGATCTTGGGGTCTGCCAGCAGGGTGCGGGCAAAGGCCAAAAGCTGCCGCTGTCCGCCGGATAGCAGCGCGCCCGCTTCGCCGGCCGGGCTCTCATAACCGCCGGGCAGCTTGGCAATAAATGGGTGCGCTTGAGCGCGGTGGGCGGCGCGTTCTACCTGCGCGTCGCTGGCAGCAGGGTCTCCATAACGGATATTCTCGCGAATCGTGTCGCGGAAAAGAAACATCTCTTGGGGCACGATGGTGACCAGGCGGCGCAGATG
>CAZSJU010000135.1:2411-8970 GCA_964607235.1 uncultured Anaerolineae bacterium
GCGGCCGCCTGGAAGGTATTGTATACCAGGCTCAACTCGCGCAGCGGGCCAAACAGACGATAAGTGTAGGCCAGAAAAGCCAGCAATACGCCGACCGTCATCTGCCCGCGGGCGAGCAGCGCCCCACCGTAACCCAGCACCAGGGCCGTGCCCAGCATGTTGGTGATGGTCATGATCGGGAACACGGCTGCAAACAGCAGGCCGGCGCGCAGGTTGGCCCGCATGTTCTGCATGCTCAACCGTTCAAACTGCTCCACCGTAAACGATTCGCGGGAGAGGGATTGGGCGACGCGCATGCCGGCCACCCCCTGTTCAACCCCGGCGTTGACCGCGGCCAGTGCCCCTTGCGCCTTGCGATAGGCGCTGCGCATCTGCCGCCCCAGACACCCCATGCTCAACACCACCAGCGGGATGGTCGCCAGGACAGCCAGCGCCAGGCGGGCGTTTAGCAAAGCCATGATCACAAAGATGCCGCCGAACGACAAGAGGTCATTGATCAGGTTGAGCAAGCCGCTAGACGCCACCTCTGCCAGCGCGTCCACGTCGTTGGTCAGACGCGAAGCGATCTGGCCGACCCGCTCGCGTTGGTGAAAAGCGATGGATTGCCGCAGGACCTGCTGGAACAGGTCGCGCCGGATGGCATAGACCACGTGCTGACCCACCCAGGCTGACAGGTAGCCCTGCCAATAGGTCGCCAGCCAATAGAGACCGTTCAACGCCAGGTACAGTAGCGAGATCTGGGCCAGCCCACGCGCATCGCGTTGGGCGATGGCGCTATCGACGGCGACCTTGGCCAGGTAAGGCAGGGCCAGCGTCGTGAGCGTGACGGTCAGCATCGCCAGGGTGGCCAGCAATAGCCGGCCACGGTGTACGCCCAAATAGCGCCACAGCACCCCGATGGCCTGGCGGTCCAGGTCGGAGAGCCGGTAATCCTCCTCACGCCCCTGCAGGCGCGTCATAAATCCGCCACGAATGGCCATTAGCGTGCCTCCCCTTGCTGCCCCGTCGTCGCCAGCGTCTCGGTCTGGAACTGTAGCGCGTACAATTGTCGATACAAACCGTCCGCCGCTAACAAGCGCTCATGGGCAGATTCCCCCGCTGTGCGGCGCGCCCGCTCGACGATATAACCATCGCGCAACACCAGGATCTGATCCGCTTGCTGCACCGTCCACAGCCGGTGGGCGATCACAAAGGTGGTGCGATCGGCGCGCACCTCTGCCAGCGCCGCCTGCATACGCCGCTCGGTCTCGGCGTCCACGCTGGAGGTCGGCTCGTCGAGGATCAGGATGCGTGGGTCGGTGAGAAGCACGCGGGCCAGGGCGATGCGCTGCTTTTGCCCGCCGGAAAGGCGCACGCCCCGTTCGCCCACGGGCGTGCCGTAACCCAGCGGCAAGGAGCGGATAAAGTCGTGCATCTGCACGGTGCGCGCCGCCGCTTCGATCTCTCGCTGGCTGGCCTCGGGGTTGCCGTAAGCGATATTTTCCGCGATAGAGGCGTCGAACAAAAAGACGCTCTGCAGGGCGATGCCGATGGCGCGGCGCAGGCTCTCGATCGTGACTTGTGAGATGTCGTGCCCGTCGATAGTGATCTTGCCGCGCTGCGGCTCGTAAAAGCGGGGCAGCAGATGCACCAGCGTGGTCTTGCCGGCGCCGGAAGGCCCGACCAGAGCGACCATCTCACCCGGCGCTGCTTCCAGGTCCACGTCGCGCAACGCCTCAAGGACCGCCTGGCCTTTAGCGTCCGCGTAGGCAAAGGTCACGCCCTCAAAACGCACATGGCCCCGGACGGGGGGGAGGGGCGTGGCGCCGGGCGCGTCTTGGATATCGGGATGGGTGTCCAACACCTGGAACACGCGCTCGGAAGCAGCCAGCGATTGCATCACGACGTTCAACATCATCCCCGTCTGGCGGATGGGGCGCAGCAACAATTGGACATAGGTCATAAAACCGATCAGCGTGCCCAGCGAGATGGCGCCGCCAATGACGTTCTGCCCACCGATCCAAAGCACCAGGCCGGTGGCGATGCCCATCAAGACCTGGGCATAAGGCAACCACAGCGAGGCGATACGGGCGGTCTCCAGGTTGGCCCCTAGATACATGCGGCTCTGCCGGTCGAGCCGCTGCGCCTCAAAGGGTTCACGCCCAAAGAGCTTGACCACCAGGATGCCGGCCAGGCTCTCGTGCAGCGCGCCCGTCAAGCCGGACAGTATCCGCCGCACGCGGCCCCACGCCGGGCGCACGCGCCGCGAATAGATCCAAAAGGCGTGGCCGACCAGGGGCAGAAAGGCCAGGTATAGCAGGCCCAAACGCCAATCCCAGGTCAGCAGCACAACCAGGATTCCGATCAGGGTCAGCAGGTTGGTCAACACAATGACCGCGGCCCGCCCGAAAAAGTTGTTCAGCACGTCGACGTCGGCGGTGACCCGCGTCATCAGGTCGCCGGTGCGGGCCTGATCGTAAAACGAAAACGAGAGGCGGCTGAGGTGCTGGAATATGGCATTGCGGATCCCAAACGTGATCTGCTGCCCGGTGTACGCGCTGAGGTACAACCGCGCAAAGTCGACCGCGCCCTGAACCAGCGCCAAAACCAGCAGTCCCCCTGCCACCCACCAGATCAACTGCGGCGACTCGCCCACAACCAGGCGGTCGACGGCCCAGCGGATGATCCAGGGCGGGGCCAGCTCGGCGGCGGTGGTCGCCAGGGCGGCGAGCACGACGCCGCTCAAGATGCCGGCGTGGGGCCGCATATAGCGCAACAGGCGGACCAAGATCGGCCACACCGGGCCTGTCCTCACTTGCCCTGGCGGGCGCCGGGCAGAGGGCGGCTTAGCGGCGCCTTGTCGCTTTCCATCCCCGGTAGGAACAGGCGGTGTTGTCTCTATCATTGGCTATCGTGACTCGGGCGCTTTTTTGCTTTCACAGGGGTGTTCAGCCGCTTGGCCATGGCACGCTTGAATTTGCTCGGGCGTGCAGGTTTTGGGGTCTTGTTTCTGGTGATCACACTCGCACTTTTTACAACACATGGGGTTTGACTCCTTTCAGTGATTGGCACTGACTAGCAGCGCCTGTCCTGAGCGTAGCCGAAGGGCCTGTCCCAGCAACGCTCGCGCCAGCTCCTGATAAGCTGCCATACGTTCCTGATCCAGAAAATAGTGAATGCGGTAACCCCGCCGTTCGCCTCGCACCAGTCCCAGGTCCTTGAGCACACGTAGATGTTGAGATACGTTGGAAATAGAGGTATCCAACTCACGGGCCAGACGACCTACGCAAAAGGCATTGCCCGACTCCTGCTGACTCAACAGGATCACCAGGTTTAACCGGGTCTCGTCCCCGAGGGCTTTGAAAAGGCGGGCTAGACTGTATATTTGGTCCATAGGTTTATTTTAGTATTTGATTAAACACTAATAATGTACTACAAAACCCGCGCTGTGTCAAGCGCGATAGGGCACGCCCAGCAATTCCAAGTTTGCATGCATAACGACGTCAATTTTCGCCCCACATCCATTGCGTTCTACGACGTTGCGTATCTAGTATTCAATGTTATAATCGGACATAGAATAGAGATGAATGATTTAACCCATACTCACCCAATCCAAGAGTCTTTTCCATCCGGGGAGCTAAAGTTTTCGCCTGATCCAGGGCTGCCCCTCCCCACCCTGGACCTGTCGGTCGTCATCCCCATCTACAATGAGGCCGAGTCGCTGCCCAAACTGCACGCTGAACTGACCCAGACGCTGTCGGGCCTGGACCTGTGTTACGAGATTCTGACCATCGATGACGGCAGTCAGGATGAGAGCATCGCGGTGTTGCGCCGCCTGCAAGCGCACGACCCGCACCTGAAAATCGTCCGCCTGCGGCGAAACTTTGGCCAGACGGCTGCCTTTGCCGCCGGCTTTGACCTGGCGCAAGGCGCCGTCGTCATCACGCTGGATGCGGACGGCCAAAATGACCCGAACGATATTCCCCGCCTGCTGCAAAAGGTAAAAGAGGGCTATGACATTGTCAGCGGCTGGCGCTGCGAACGCCGGGAACCGTTCTTTACCCGGCGCCTGCCCAGCATCATGGCCAACCGCTTGATCTCTCAGGCCACCGACGTGCGGCTGCACGATTATGGCTGTTCGCTCAAGGCCTATCGGCTCGAGGTGGTCAAAAACGTCAACTTGTACGGGGAACTGCATCGCTTTATCCCGGCGCTGGCCAGCCGCTTTGGCGTGACCGTGGCCGAGATTCCCGTCAACGACCGAGAGCGCGAGCACGGGCAGTCCAAGTATGGCCTGTCTCGCACGACGCGCGTCATCCTGGACTTGCTGACGGTCACTTTTTTGCTCAGCTATGGCGGGCGCCCCATGCAACTGTTTGGGTTGCTGGGCCTGGTCTCGGGCGGCATCGGGGTGCTTTTGAACCTTTACCTGGCTTCGCTCAAGTTGATCTATGGTTATCGCTACCAGATTGGGGACCGGCCGTTGTTGATGCTGGCAGTGTTGCTGGTGATCATTGGCGTCCAGTTCTTGATGATGGGCTTGTTGGGTGAGATCATGACTCGCACCTATCACGAGACGCAGGAAAAGTCGATTTATCACATCCGTTCGATAGAAGAACAAGAGTGAGGGTTCAGACCTCCAAGGTTGATCAATGCTGTCCTTTATGAACCGTGGGGCACTGCTCAGCCTCACGCTTCTGAGCGGGTCCGTGACCCGGCTTTCGGGCTAGGCTGAGCAATGACAATCTCAAAGGTCTTTTTTTAAATATACACGAGGTTGATGAGGTTATATGAACAAACAACTGATCTTTGGGCTCGATGGCGCGACATTTGACTTGATCCGGCCCTGGGTGGCACAAGGCGATTTGCCCAACCTGGGCCGTTTGATACAAGAGGGCGTATCGGGCGACCTGGCGTCGACGTTGCCGCCGGTGACTTCGCCGGCCTGGCCTTCCTTTATGACGGGTATGAATCCCGGCAAGCACGGCGTGTTTGACTTTATCCGGCCTAACGCCGGTGACTTTACGCTGGTCAATGCCACTTTTATCCACGCGCCGACCATCTGGCAAATCATGTCTGATGCAGGGCTGCGCGTGGGGGTGATGAACGTGCCGGTCACCTACCCACCCCAGCCCATTAACGGGTTTATGATTGCAGGAATGCTTTCCCCTACAGGTGGAGAGATCACTTGTCCGCCGGGGTTACTGTCCCCTTATGAGGCCGAGCTTGGCCCTTACCGAGTGGCGCTGCGTGTGCAATACAAAGAAGGCAATGAGGAAACGTTTCTGAAAGATGCGCTGGACCTGATCGAGACGCGGGGCCGCTATGCCTTGCGCTTGATGACAGATCAACCCTGGGACGCCTTTATGGTCCATTTTATCACTTTGGACAACTTGCAACACGCCTTCTGGAAGTTTATCGACCCGACACATCCTCGCTATCACCCCGACATGGCGAAAAAATATGGGGAGGGTTTGCTCCAGGCTTACCAGTGCATTGATACTCAGATGGGGCAACTGGTCAAGCGCGCTCAGGAACTGGATGGAGCGGTCAATGTCATTGTGATGTCGGACCATGGCTTTGGTCCGCTCCACTACATCGTAAACTTGAATGTCCACTTTTACCGGCAAGGTTTGCTGCGGCTCAAGCGCCATCCATGGACGCAACTCAAAGCCTTGCTCTTTCGCGCTGGCTTTTCACCCGCTGGCGTCTACCACGTTTTGGAAAAGCTAGGTTTGCAGAATGTTGTCGCCCGCGTCTCCAAACAGTCGCGGAACCGGGTCGTGTCTAATTTTCTATCTTTCGCCGATGTGGACTGGAGCCAGACTGTAGCCTATTCAATGGGACACGTGGGACAGGTATATCTCAATCGACGGGATAGAGAACCGCACGGCATCGTCGGGGATGGTGCACAATATAAAGCCGTGCGCGAGCGCGTGGTATCAGCCCTGCGTCAGATTACTCGCCCTGAGACCGGCGAACCGTTGTTAGACGAGGTCATTTATGGTTCTGATGTGACGCATGGCCCCTATGCACGGGAAGCACCTGACCTACATCTCATTTTTGACGGCTATCATTGCATCGCTTTCCCACTTTTTGCCACAAGCAATCAGGTCATCACCCGCCAGATTCGCGGTGATTCCGGCTGCCACCGCAGTAACGGCATCTTTATCGGTTACGGTCCTGGCTTTTGCAAGAACGAAAGAGTCAATGGCAGCCGCATCATCGACCTGGCGCCGACGATTTTGCATCTAGCAGACCTATCTGTGCCGGGCAACATGGACGGCCAGGTGCTAACACAGGCCCTACGCCCCGAGTTTCTGGCACAGCATCCGGTACGCGTCGTTGAAACCCAAGATGGAAAGGACGGTGAAGAGACGGCGCTCTCGGAAGAGGATACCAACGAAATAGAAGAGCGGCTGCGCGCGTTGGGCTACCTGGGGTAGCCCCAAAGCGTGCCAATGGCCCTTCTATCTATAGGGCGCCCTATGTCCAGCGCAGTAACCACCCCAAGCGCCAGGATAAAAGTGTGTAAAATTAGAGGGATGCTTGACATAGAACGCCCATTATAATATAACAC
>CAZSJU010000136.1:0-6453 GCA_964607235.1 uncultured Anaerolineae bacterium
CCGGGATTTTTAGAACTGGCCGCAGGGTGGCACACCCTGCGGGAGCGTGGGGAGAGCGATGCGCGCTTGTGTCTCTTGGCAGGTCGGTGTAGAATGGCCCTAATCATATTTGCAGAGGAGGGTATCATGGAATCACTCAAGGCGCGTATCCTGGCCGAGGGCCAGGACCTAAATCACGGGATCCTCAAGGTGGACAGTTTTCTCAACCATCAGGTCGATCCGGCGCTGATGGCCGAGGTGGGCAAGGCCTTTGCGGCCCGCTTTGCGGACCTGGGCGCGACCAAGGTGCTCACCGCCGAGATTTCGGGCATTGCCCCGGCGCTGATGACGGCGCTAGAGTTGGGCCTGCCGGTGGTGTACGCACGCAAGACCAAGCCGGTCACTATGACCGATCCGGTCTATGTCGAGGCGGCGCCCTCGCACACCAAGGGCATGGATACATTTTTGATGGTCTCACCCGAGTTCTTGCGCCTGGGTGACCGGGTCCTGATCATCGACGATTTTTTGGCCAGCGCGCAGACTATCAATGCGCTGATCCGCATCGTGCAGCACGCCAGGGCTGAGCTGGTGGGCGTGGGTGCGGTGATCGAGAAGCAATTCGAAGGCGGTCGGGGTCACTTGATGGATTCAAGTGTGCCCGTCGAGGCGCTGGCGGTGATCACGTCCATGAAAGACGGACGCATCGAGTTTGCGGCGGATTGAGCGCGATAGATTGAGCGCAGTGGATTGAGCGCGATAGATTGAGCGCAGTGGATTGAGATAGAGCGGCGGTGAGTTTTTGGGGGTAAGCGCGTGCACGATACGATTGTCGTCTTGGATTATGGTTCGCAGACCAGCCAGTTGATCGCCCGGCGCGTGCGCGAGGCGCACGTGTACTGCGAGTTGTTCCCCTGGGACGCGCCGGCTGAGCGGGTGCTGGCGTTGCATCCCCGGGGTTTTATTCTGTCTGGCGGTCCGGCCGGGGTGTACGAGCCAGACGCGCCGACGCTGCCGGACTATGTGCTGGACAGCGGGGTGCCGGTGCTGGGCATTTGTTACGGGATGCAGTTGTTGGTCCACGTCCTGGGGGGGCGGGTGGCCCCCACGCCCAGGCGGGAGTACGGGCCGGCCCAAATTCGCCTGCTGGCTTCCAGGGAGGTACCCTTGTTCCCCTTTGCTGACGCGGCGGCACCCATCCCGGTGTGGATGAGTCACGGTGACCGGGTGGATCGTTTGCCGGTGGGCCTGAGCGCCCTGGCAGCCAGCGATAATTCGCCCTGTGCGGCGATGGGAAACGTGGCGCGCGGGCTGTACGGCGTCCAGTTTCACCCCGAGGTGATCCATACCCCGCAGGGCGGTGAGATATTGCGCGCCTTTGCGGTCGAGGTGTGTGGCTGCGTCCCCGACTGGACCGCCGGCGCGTTCATCCAGGAGAGCGTGGCGGCGATCCGCGCGCAGGTGGGCGACGGGCAGGTGGTGTTGGGCCTGAGCGGCGGCGTGGATTCGGCGGTGGTGGCCGCGTTGACCCACCGCGCCGTGGGCGACCAACTGACCTGTATTTTCGTGGACACGGGGATGCTGCGCCAGGGGGAACCGCAACAGGTGGTCGAGACGTTTCAGCGCGTGCACGGCATGCGGCTGGTGGCAGTGAACGCCGTTGAGGCCTTTTTGGATGCGCTGCAAGGGGTGACCGACCCGGAGCACAAGCGGCGCATCATCGGCGAAAAATTTGTGCGCATCTTTGAAGCTCAGGCGCGGGCGCTGGGCCACACCGATTTCCTGGCCCAGGGCACGATTTATCCCGACGTGATCGAGAGCGCGGCCCCCGACCGGCCCAGCGCGCGCCGCATCAAGTCGCATCACAACGTCGGCGGCCTGCCGCCCGATATGCAATTCGAGCTGGTGGAACCGTTGCGCTACCTGTTCAAGGACGAGGTGCGTCGGGTGGGTGCGGCGCTGGCGTTGCCGGACGAGATCGTGTGGCGCCAGCCCTTTCCGGGGCCGGGCCTGGCGGTGCGCATCCTGGGCGAGGTGACCTGGGAGCGGCTAGAGACGTTGCGCGTCGCCGACGCGATCTTTATCGAGGAACTGCGCGCCGCGGATATGCTGCGTGAGGCCACGCAGCAGGCTTTTGCGGTGCTGTTGCCGGTGCGCAGCGTTGGTGTGATGGGCGATCGCCGCGCTTATGGGCAGACGGTCGCGCTGCGGGCGGTCACGACGGACGACTTTATGACTGCCGATTTCGCCCGCCTGCCCTGGGAACTGCTGGCGCGCACCAGTGCGCGCATCACCAACGAGGTGCCGGGGGTGACGCGCGTGGTGTACGACGTATCGGGCAAGCCGCCAGCCACGGTCGAGTGGGAGTAGATCAGTACACCATGACGGGTTTGGGAATAAAAGGGTAGTTGCTTGCCAAAAGCCCCCTTTTCTGTTACCATTTTTCCATCTTATGACGTGGTTGGTTTATGGCTTATAACAGTGTTCAACAACTGGTCCGCGCGCGTCAGCGCCAGCGGACTCAACGGCAGCGCCTCACCCCGGCCGGCGTTTTTGTGCGTTTGTTCAGCGGCGCGTTCGCGTGTGGCTGCGTCTCGCTGGTATTGCTGGTGGCGGTCGCCGTGGCCGGCACGGCGGGGGTCTATGGTTACCTGACCCGCGACCTGCCAGACCCGGACGAGATCCAGCAAGCTGAAGAGAACTTTGAGACTACTGTCATTTATGACAGCAGCGGGCAGACGGTGCTGTACGAGGTCATCGACCCCTATGCCGGTGACCGTTCGTGGGTCTCGCTGGATGACATCTCTCCCTATCTCTTGTGCGCTACGATCGCCCTGGAGGACAAGACCTTTTACGTCAACCCCGGTTTTGACCTGCAAGGCATTTTCCGCGCTTTGTGGAACAACCTGCAGGGCAAACCGGTCCAAGGCGGTAGTTCAATCACTCAACAGTTGACCAAAAATGTGATCATCCCCGAAGAGCGCCGCACCGTCTCACTAGAAGGGCCAGACCTGGAAGACTATGTGCGCAAGGGCCAGGAGGCCATCCTGGCCTCCGAGATCACCCGCCGTTACAGCAAGGACAAGATCCTGGAATGGTACCTCAATACCAACTTTTACGGCAACCTCGCTTATGGCATCGAAGCGGCGGCCCAGGTTTACTTTGGCAAGCACGCCTCTGAATTGACCCTGGCCGAGGCGGCGATGCTGGCGCCCATTCCCCAGAGCCCGGCCATCACACCTTTGTCATCTAGTGAAAAGATCCGCGAGAGCGCCAAGTTGCGACAAGATAAGGCGCTGGAGCGCATAGTCGTTGACCGTTGCCAGGGCGTCGGTATCCAGGTGACCGAGCTAGAGGCCCAAGCGGCCGCAGCCGAGACGCTGATCTACCGCAAGTTGGAGCAGCGCTACGACGTCAAGGTGCCACATTTTTCCACATATGTCCTGCGCATCCTGGAAGAAAACAAAGAGCGCTATGGCTTGACCACCGACATGATCTATCGCGGTGGTCTCAAGGTCTACACCACCATTGACCTGGACCTGCAGCGCCAGGCCGAGTGCGCTGCCCAGGTCCACGTGGCCCTGTTGCAGGGCCAGGATTACGAGACCGCCCGCGCCGCCGGTGGCCCTGATTGCGTGGCGGCGGATTATCTCTACCCGCTACGTGCTCAGGACATTGGCGTCGATCACCAGGTCAGCAACGCGGCGGTGGTGGCCCTGCGCCCGCGCACCGGTGAGGTGCTGGCTATGGTGGGCAGCCTGGATTATTGGGACGAAGAGATTGACGGCAAGTTTAACGTGGCAGCCGATGGGTTGCGCCAGCCTGGATCTTCTTTCAAGCCCTTTACCTATCTGACGCTGTTGAGCAATCCCAATTACCCCAATGACCCCACGCGCTATAACGCGGCCACGATGTTCCTCGACGTGCGCAACGCTTTTGCCCAGCCGGGTGGGGCGCCGTATGTGCCAGAGAATTACGACCGCGAGTATCATGGCCCGCAGCGCTTGCGCATGGCTTTGTCCCGTTCTTATAACATCCCGGCGGTGGAAGCCATGTCCCTGGTGGGCATTGACAAGGTGATCCGCACCGCTCACGCGATGGGCATTGAGACGTTGGACCGTGGGCTGGACTATTACGGCTTGTCCCTGACGTTGGGCGGCGGCGAAGTGTACTTGTTGGATATGGCGTATGCCTTTTCGGTGTTTGCCAACGGCGGCTATATGTATGGCGTGGAAAAACCGGCCTCCCGTGTGCGCAGTGGTTTTCGCGAGTTGGATCCGGTCTTTATCAAGCGCATCGAGGACCGGGACGGGCAGGTCTTGTGGGAGTTTAGCCAGGAGACCTTGCAGGGCCGCGAGATCCTCGATCCCCGCCTGGCTTTTTTGATGAATGACATTCTCTCAGACCGGGGCTCGCGCTGTGCGGCCTTTGGTTGCCCCAACGCCCTGGAGCTGAACACGCAGGACGGACAGGTGCGGCCGGCGGGGGTCAAGACCGGCACCACCAACAACTATGTCGACGCGTGGACGGTGGGCTATACGCCCCAACTGGCGGTCGGGGTGTGGGTGGGCAATTCGGACAGCTCGTGGATGAAGAACACGCCCGGTTCCAAAGGCGCCGGACCCATCTGGAACGCGGTCATGTCCTACGCGTTGCGGGACGAACCGGCGGCTGCCTTTGAGCGCCCCGAAGGGTTGATCGAGATGGCGGTCTGTGACAAATCGGGGCTTTTGCCCACCGAGTATTGTCCGACTGTGCGCGAGTTGTTCATTCCGGGCACCGAACCGACGGAAAAGGACAACATTTACAAGTTGATCGCCGTCAACCGCGAGACGGGCAAGCTGGCGACCGTTTACACGCCGCCCGAGCTGGTCGAAGAAAAGGTGTTCGAGATCTATCCGCCCGAGGCCCAGGACTGGGTCATAGAGGCCGAGATCGAGCAACCGCCGGCCGAGTGGGATACCATTGGACCCAGCCCGGAGGCGGGAGACGTGACCATCACCAAGCCGCCGACCTATTCTTACATCAACCAACCGACGGTGGTCGAGGGCAATGCCAAGGGCGGTGAGTTTGAGCGTTACACGTTGGCTTTTGGCAAAGGGCTAAATCCCACCGAATGGGTGCAGATCGGCGGCGATCATCATAATCAGGTCGACAATGGCCCGCTAGAGTTTTGGGACGTCACCGGGTTGGAGGATGGGCTGTACAGTTTGCAGTTGACGGTCGTGGATCGGAGCCAGGGCTTCCGCCAGACCACGATCCAGGTCACGCTGGACACGGTTTCGCCCACGTTGGATTTAAACTATCCTCAAGATGGGGATACGTACGTGTACGGTGACGACGAGTGGGTGACCATCAATGCCGAGGTGTTTGACAACTTGTCGATGGACCGGGTCGAATTTTTCGTGCTGGACGGCACACCCTTGCCTGAGGGCCAGGTGTTGCAGCCCTTTGCGGTGCGCAAGGTCGCGCCTTTTAACGTGCGTTGGACGATCCCCAATCCCGGTCGTTTTACCTTTTACGTCATCGCTTACGACGCGGCCGGTAACCAGGTCGAGAGTGACAAGGTGAGCGTCTCTGTGCAAACTCGGTAGGCGCTGTCGCAGCAATTCTAAATCTGTCTTGTGAGGAACGGTTTCTTTTGCGATGATCATTGCACCTCACTTGCCTTCACGGGCAGTGCCAGGGGCGCCGCGACTGCAGGTGAGCGATCAAGTCGCCTGGAAACCCAACGCAATATTGAGGAACTATGGCTAGAATTTTTCCCTTTACCGCTATCGTTGGACAGGCGCGCATGAAGCGTGCCCTGGTGCTGAACGCCATCAATCCCCGCATCGGTGGGGTGCTCATTCGCGGGGAGCGTGGCACGGCCAAGAGCACGGCCGCGCGCGCGCTGGCTGCCTTGTTGCCTGAAATCACCGTTGTGGCCAGTTGTCCCTTTGGTTGTGATCCGGACCGGCCTACGACCTGGTGCACGCAGTGCCAGGAACAGTCCCAATTGGATCAGGAATTGCCCCAGGCGCAACGCCGTATCCGCTTTGTCGATTTGCCCGTCAGCGCCACTGAGGACCGGGTCGTCGGCACGCTGGACATTGAACGCGCCATCCAAAAGGGTGAGCGGCATTTTGAACCCGGCGTGTTGGCCGCCGCCAACCGGGGCGTGTTGTACGTGGACGAGGTCAACTTGTTGGATGACCACGTGGTGGACCTGTTGCTGGACGCGGCGGCGATGGGCGTCAATGTGGTCGAGCGCGAGGGCATCTCTTTTAGCCACCCGGCGCGCTTTATCCTGGTCGGGACGATGAACCCCGAGGAAGGCGACCTGCGACCACAGTTGTTGGACCGCTTTGCCTTATGTGTTGATATCCGTGGCATCCACGACCAACGCGCCCGTATGGACATCATGTCGCGTAACCTGGCTTTTGAGGCCGATCCTGACGGTTTTCGTGAAGAATGGTTGCCGCGCGAACGGCAGCT
>CAZSJU010000136.1:6553-8966 GCA_964607235.1 uncultured Anaerolineae bacterium
TGGCCTTGCGCCCTGGCGATTATCAGAAAAAGGTGCGCGTGCGCCGTACGGCCAACTTGATCCTGTTTGTGGTGGACGCGAGCTGGAGCATGGCGGTGGCCGAGCGCATGCAGGCCACCAAGGGGGCCATCATGTCGCTGTTGACCGATGCCTACCAGCGGCGTGACCGCGTCGGTCTGGTTGTCTTTCAAAAGGACGACGCGCACGTGGTCCTGCCGCCCACCAGCAGCGTCGAGTTGGCCAAAAAGGCCTTGGCCGAGATCCCCGTCGGTGGCAAGACGCCGCTGGCCCACGGGCTGACACTGGCTTTTCGCGTCATCACCCAGGAATTGCGCACCCATCCCGAATTATCGCCCCTGATGATCTTGTTGACCGACGGCGCCGGTAATGTTTCCATGACCGACGCGTTGCCGCCCCAAGAAGAGGCTTACCGCGCCGCCAGCTTGATCCGTGAGACCGACGCGCGCGCTGTGGTCATCAACATGGAGCATGCCGCCTTTGACCAGGGGCTGGCGCAAACCCTGGCCGACCGGCTCGACGCGCCTTGTTACACGCTGCCCGAGTTCAAGGCCGAAGCGCTGGTGCAGGCAGTGCAGGACGAGTTGCGTACAGACAAACACTGAACGACAGCCGCGCGCGCGGTTGTAGAGATCACGTTAGCATTGTTCGTGGGCGAGATATCGCGTGCGAGCAGAGACAAGGAGGACAGATGGCGTACACGTTTATCCTGACCGAGGTGCACGACCGGGTGGGTCTGGTCCGCATTAACCGACCCAAGCAGTACAATGCGCTCAATGCGGGGACGATGGATGAATTGACCCGTGCCTGCGCCGCCATGGACGCTGACCCTGAGATCGGTTGCATCGTGATCACCGGCAACGAGCGGGCTTTTGCGGCCGGGGCCGACATCAAGCAGATGATGGGCGCTAGCCCCACCGACATGTTGGACGATCCCTTTATCGGCTATTGGGACCGTCTGCGTGAGATTCGCAAACCCTTGATCGCCGCCGTCTCGGGCCATTGCCTGGGTGGAGGCAGCGAGTTGGCCATGGCCTGCGACATGATCGTGGCCAGCGAGAGCGCCACGTTTGGGCAGCCTGAAATTGGCATCGGCGTTATCCCCGGCGCCGGCGGCACGCAGCGCCTGACCCGCGCCGTGGGCAAGGCCGTCGCGATGGAGATGGTGTTGAATGACCGTCGTCTGACCGCCCAGGAGGCTTGTCAGTGGGGGCTGGTCAACCGGGTCGAACCGCTGGAGCGCTATCTGGAGGCCGCGCTTGCGCTGGGTAACGAGATCGCCGCGCGCGCGCCGGTGGCCGTGCGCCTGGCCAAAGAGGCCATCAATTACGCCTTTGAGTCGGACCTGCAGG
The DNA here is from genome assembly GCA_964607235.1 of uncultured Anaerolineae bacterium. Classification (GTDB taxonomy): domain Bacteria; phylum Chloroflexota; class Anaerolineae; order S140-20; family S140-20; genus CAZSJU01. Next base: position 7,924 of record CAZSJU010000136.1, read on the forward strand.
GCGGCGTCGCGCACGAGCGGCGCTTGTTTTACATGTTGTTTGCCACGCAGGACCAAAAGGAAGGCATGCGCGCGTTCGTGGAAAAGCGCAAACCGCAGTGGTCAGGGCGCTAAAATTCAGATCTCTTTGGGTCACGCCAAGTTGTCCGAGTAACTGGCCCAAAGCCTTGTGCCCTCGCCCATAGCCGGTCGTCGCGTGGTTGTGGTGAATGGCGTTCTCTATGCCGAGGCCGCATCGCCCAGGTTGATGTCCCAGACTACCTTGACAATGTCACATTAGACCTCCGAGGTCTCCGGTAGCCAATTTCGCGAGTCAAGTCACTGGCAAAAGGCGCAATTTTCACGACTTGAAGCCATTTGCTAGACCTCGGAGGTCTTGGACCGGCTAATTTGACATTGTCAGACTACCTAGAAGAAGAAAAAGCCCCAGGTTTCAGGACCTGGGGCTTGATCTTTAATTGATCGGCAGGTTATGCGACCTTGATCTCGATCGACTTGGGTTTTATTTCTTCGACTTTGGGCAACGATAGCTTGAGCACACCGTGCTCCAGCTCCGCTTCGATGGCCTCACGGTCGATCTGCTTGCCCAGTCGCAGCTTGCGCTCGATGGCGCCGGTAAAGCGCTCGTGCAGGCGCCATTCACCCTCGGCCTGCTCTTCCTCACCCTCGCGCTCGGCACGGATGGTCAGGATATCCTCTTCCATTTCGATCTTGATGTCTTCTGGGGCAAAGCCCGGCACCGAAGCCTGGATGACATAGCGGTCCTCTTTTTCCTCAATGTCGAGCGGCATCGATACGCGGCTGTCCCAATAGGGCGTCAGCCGGCTGTAGTCACTGGGCAGCACGCGGCCCCGAGGACGAATACGATAAACAGGGTTCCAACGAATCAAGTTAGACATTAGCCTCACTCCTTCCAGATACAATCTACACAGTTATGTTATGTTTGTTTTATCCGTTTACGCTCATAAGCATAACGGGATTGTGTTAGAGCTGTATTAGATGGAGACTAGAGTTATGTTAGAAAGATGCTAGCGTTTCGTTAGA
>CAZSJU010000137.1:0-8964 GCA_964607235.1 uncultured Anaerolineae bacterium
TTGAGCTTGATCGACGAGCGGACCGGGACGTTTCAGTCCCTGGTCTTGTCCGACAGTGGTCGCTATCGCCTGGTGCACTCGGGCGACGTCAAGATTTACGAGAACCTGGATGTGCGCCCGCGCGTCACCTTTGTGCCCCGGGCGGTACGCGTGCCGGACGATCAGGCGGCGCTGGACGCCATGCGGGCGCCTGGCTTTGACCCGGCGACCACGGTCGTGTTGATCGGGGAAATAGAGGCCACGCCTGGTGACGCTCAGGCTTTCGCCGCGTCCACCGCTGAGGCGTGGGTGTCGCTTTACGAGCCCGAGCGCATACTCGTAAAAGTCACGGCGCCGGCGGACGGTTGGTTGTTACTCAGCGACGCCTGGTATCCCGGCTGGCAAGCGCGCGTGGACGGCCAGTCAGTGCCGGTCGAACGCGCCGACGTCTTGTTCCGGGCGGTCGCCGTGCCCCAGGGGACCCACGAGGTCGAATGGACCTACCGGCCGGCCGCTTTTCGCCTGGGGGCGGTGGTGAGCCTGATGGCATGGGGTGCCTGGGGTGGGTTTGGGCTTTGGCTCGCGCGCCAAAGGTTCACAAAGATTGCGTGATCTGTTCTTGCAGCCGGTCGCGGGCATCCAGCAGTTCCTGGCGTTGTGCCCGGCGTTGCGCGCGCGCTTGTTCGTCGGGCGCCGCCTGGTACAGTTGTCCCATGATCTCTAGCGCTTGCTCGATGTAGACGAGTGCGGCGTCATAGGCGCACAGCTCCCGGGCCCGGCGGGTCGCTCGTGCCAGATAGATCACGGCTTTTTCGTGTTCACCGGCGCGGGCAAGATGGTACGCCAGCAGGTCAATCTTTTCGTCCAGTATACCCGTGGGACCGCGTTGCTCCAGGGCACGGGCCGCCCGTTGGTGATAGCGTTTGCGCACCCCCCCCAACATCTCGGTATAGACGACTTCGCGGATCAGCGGATGGCTAAAGTGGAGGCGGTCTTCGGAGGAATGTCCCCAAATGAAACCGGCCTGTAACGCGCTAGAAAGGTCGGCCAGCACCTGTTCTACGGGTTGATCCAGCGCCGCGCGCAAATTCTCCAGGTGGAAGGTGTGACCCAGCACCGCCGCCTGGCGCAAGGTGAACAGTGTGCTGTCGGGGAGCCGTTCCAGGCGCCGTAGGATGATGTCTTCCAAGATCATGGCGGTCGTGCGTTCCTGAGGGTGACGCGTCTCGCTGGGGCCTTCCAGATAAGCCTGTATGAGTTGCTTTACGTGTAATGGGTTGCCCTCAGTTTTGTCATACAGCCACAGGCCGAAATCGGGAGGCACTTGCTCAGCTTCCAACTCGGAGGCCATTTGGTGCACGTCAATGGGATTGAGCGGCGCGACCTGGATCGTTTCGTCGAGCCAGGGTTGTAGCGCTTCCAAAGTCTGGCGTAGCGGGTGTTGCTGGCCTACCGCTTTTGTGCGAAAAGTGGTCATGATCAACAGTTTGGGGATCTGTTGGCGGACCAGGTCATCCAGCATGCGCAAGCTGGCGACGTCGATCCACTGCAAGTTGTCCAAGATCAACACTACTGGACCATTGGCGGTCAGGCGACGCAGGGTCTCGCTAATGGCCTCTGGGAGCTGTTCGCACCTGACGCTAGAAGCGGCAAAGGTCGAGAGCACAGGTTTCAGGTCGGGGATGAGGGCTGTCAGCGAGGTGCTCATGTCCCCCAGTTCATTCAGCAGTTGCGTCAAGCGGTGGGCCGGTAGCTCGAACAGCGCCCCGCGCAACGCCTGCAGAAAGACTTTGTAGGGGCGATGGTCCTCGTAGGCGAACAGTTCGCCGTGGAGCACGATGGGCGCGGCTTTGCTCCGGTGTGGGTGGGCGACCGACAACACCAGTTGGCTTTTGCCTATTCCCCGGGGTCCACGCACGATGACCCAGCCGCTTTCCCCATGAGCGACGCGCTCCAGGTGCTCTCCTAGTTTTTGGCGCGATGGATCCTGGCCCAACAGGGCCGGGTTGGATGCTGGGGGCGTCAGGTTGGATAGCCATTTGCACACCATACGTGTGTCCGAAGGCCGTCCTCGATGCGATTTTTGCAAGAGGTTGAGTACCAGATACTCTAGCGAATGGGAGAGATTGGGGTTGCGGCGCCGTAGAGGCACGGCCGCCTGGCGCAGTTGCAGGCCAATCAAGTCCAGGTCGTCTTCCGTAGCGGCAAAGGGTGGCTGACCGGTCAACATCTCGTACAAAATGGTGCCCAACGCGTATAGGTCTGAAGCGGGGCTATTGCTGTGCCCCTGGAGCTGTTCAGGCGCCAGGTAGTCGAGGGGCGCCATATGCGTTGCTAATTCGCTCAGCGGCTTGTCAATCTCGAGCCGACCGACACCAAAGTGGGTCACCTTGACCACGTGATCTTGGCCCAGGATGATATTTTCGGGTCTGAGGGCGCCGTGAACGATACCCCGGCTGTGCGCATAGCCCAAGGCCTGACAGGCTTGACGGGCAATGTGCACGGCCTGATCGGCGGGAAGGGCTGTAGGGGTCTCCTGAGCGTTGAGCAATTGGCGCACCGATTGCCCTGGTGTGTGTTCCAGAGCCAGGTAGCGAATGTCATGATCTTGACCGGCATCTATGACGCTGCCGATCAGAGGATGACGCAAGGTTTTCACGTTTTGGGCGGTCTCTATCAGCGCTTGGGTGGGCGACGATCCTAACGAGGGATAGAGCACCTGCAAGGTGATGGTGCGTTGGGTCATCTGATCTGTGGCCTGGTAAAGGGCGCCCAGGGGGTCACGGCTGAACTGCGGCCCTATTTTGTAACGGTCGTGCAAGATCTGTCCTGGACGCAGTTCCACACCGCGCTTGAGCGCCAGAGAGGCGTCAAGCGGCGTGTTCAAGATCGCGAAATGATCCAGCGCGCCCGCCTGGGCAAACATGCGCCGCAGTTCTGGGGAGAGGCCAGACAGGGCAAATAGCTGTTTGCGGCGCCGGACCGACAGCAGCGCTTGTATACCGTCTTGATCTATGTGAACCACTTGGGTCAGGTCAACGATGATGGGGTGTTTGTTTTGTGTGTCCGCTTGTTCCATCGTCGCCAGAGCGATTGGGGCGGTCTCTTGGACCAGGCGGCCACTCAGATAGACGACGGCGCCATAGGACTCGTGTTCCAGGCGCGTCTCTAATTTGGCCTCGCGCCATAATTCTATTTCAAGCCCGTCAAAGGCCACAATCACTTCACAAGGAGGGCGCTCGGGGTGTCCTTTGAGATATTCTTCGGCAATGTCACGCAGGCTCCAAATTTCCTCGTCGCTGGAGACGGGGTCATGGTGGAACAGCAACAGACGACGCACGCCTGCGCGAGTGGCCAGGTCGGCCCCGGCGACGGCGGAGCTGTGACCCCAGTCTTCCTTTTGGTACGACTCGCGCAGGCTGTACATCGCGTCAAAGATGAGCGCGTCGGCGTCACGGAAAAAGTCAACGTGATGCTGAGTCGTTGTAGGGTCGAGAGACTTGTATTCGGCGTCGGAGGCATAAACAAAGATGCCGTCATCATCTTGAAAGCGGTAGGCAAAAGAATCCCCCGGATGGTTAAGCCGCATGTTTCTGATGCGGGTTTGGCCGATCTGGATCATGCTTTCCGCTTTGAGGGTGATGAATTGGATGTCCGCCGGTTGGTAGTCCAGTGACACTGGGAACATTGTGGGGGCGGTTTGCTGTAGGCGGAAGCGTTGTTCCAGGTCAGGGTGCGGGCTGTAGATGCGGAACTGGTTGCCAGGGATAAACCCAGGCACGAAAAAGGGCCAGCCCATCATATGGTCCCAGTGGGTGTGGCTGATGAAAATGTGCGCGGTGCCTTGCCCGCGCCCAAACTCTTGGTTCATCAGTTCAAAGCCCAAATGACGGATGCCAGACCCGCAATCCAGGATAAATAAATTGCCCGCACTGCGAATTTCCACGCAAGCGGTATCGCCGCCGGCGGTGCCACGGATAGCATAAGGCAGGTTGGCAGCAAAGGCGTGGATTGCCTTGGGATCGTTCAGATCTACCGCTGCCTCTCCGGCGACCGAAAGCGCATATTCAATTTTGGCCTGTATCGTTTCTGCGAGGATAGGGGTGGGGATGGACCCTCGCGTTCCCCACATCCTGAACTTCATTAGATTTTCCCTTAATCGTTATATTTTGTTGTAAAGAACAACGCCAGCTAGGAAATTATACCGCGATTTCCCAGTTTTGAATAGGGCAGCTGTGTGGTATAATAACCCAGTAGGCGGGAAATGTGAACGACGTCAAGTTGTTGTCCGACGTCATCTTGGGCATTGCCAAGGAGGCAAGACATGAATCTATTTAACCGGATATTGGTCACCTTGTTGTTATTAGCCATGATTCCGATCGTCACAGTGGTACTGATTGTGCCTCACGAGGCGATCCAGATCGTGGGGGATTGGCTCGACGATCTGGATGAGCGAGTGGATGATTCCATTTCAACGGGGCGTTTGTTGATCGGTGGCGTGATCGCGGTGTTGGTCGACGCCTTGTTGGTCTTTTTGGTCTATCTGCAGGTGCGTCGTTCCTCAAAAAAGGCGGTGAAGGTCCAAAAAATCGAGGCCGGAGAAGCACAGATTGCAGTCAGCAGCATCGTGGAACGGTTAGAGTATAACGTCGATCGGTTGAACGGTATCCTGAGCGTCCAGCCCAAAATTTCGCCGGAGCGACGGGGCGTGGCGGTGACGCTAGATGTCGAGATTACGTCCGAGGTGGACATGACCTCCAAGATCGAGGAGATCAGCGCTGTCGTGCGTCAGGTAGTTGAGGATGAGATGGGGCTAAAGCTCAAGGGCAAGCCCAAGCTGAACTTGCGGGCGGTGACCTATCCTGAACCGTTGCCATTGTCCGAGTCTGACGCCGTCGACTTTTACACCCCGGATGAGGATGAGGTGGAGCCGTGGGCCTCAGAGGTGGCGGAAGCCGGGCCGGATGCGGCCGGGCCGGATGCGGCCTTGGAGGAAACAGAGTAGGGCACAAGCGAGGACGAATGAGCCACGAGGCGCAGGCGCCATCGAAAAATTTACCGGACATGTCCCCGGAGGATCAGGCACCCAAGGTGATCGCTTTGCTGGAGAGTTTGCTCTTTGTCGCCGACGAGCCGGTGCCGGTCAGGCGGTTGGTCGAGGCGCTTGAGGCGCCTTCTGACGAGGTTGAGGCGGCCCTGGCGACCTTGCGGGAGACGTGCCAGCAGCGGGGCGTGCGGTTGCAACGCGCCGGTGACCGGGTGCAGCTCGTCTCTGCTCCCGAAGCGGCCGTTTACATTGAGCGTTTTCTGGGACTAGAGCTACATAGCACTCTATCGCAGGCCGCTCTAGAGGCATTGGCCATCGTCGCGTATCAGCAACCGGTCACGCGTGCCCAGGTGGAGGCCGTTCGGGGCGTGAACTCGGATGGCGTCCTGCGCACCCTGGTCAGCAAGGGTTTGATCGAAGAAGTGGGCCGCATGGAGACGGTAGGCCGGCCAATCCTCTATGGCACTACGTTTGACTTTTTACAGTTTTTTGGACTGGAGGGCCTGGAGGATTTGCCGGACCTGGAAGCCATGCAGGCGGATCAAGTTTAAAAGTGGGACTAGCGCAAACGTAACCCTCCAGAAAGGCGATGGGAGACTCTCCCATCGCCTTTTTTCTTCCCTGGTTGTCACTGCTTGGCTCTCCGTTATGCGTCCTTTAACAGGTCGCGGATAATGTGGGCTAGATCGTGTATTCCGCCCGCCATCTCGTCCGGAGGAATAAAGCTGAAGGGCAGGCGGATGTGATGGGTGCCGTCGCCTTGGGCGAAAAAGGGTTCGCCGGTCAAAAAGGTGATGTCATGTTGGTGGGCCTGTTCCAGCACTTGTTGTGCCCTGAGGGTTTCCGGTAGGGTCAGCCACACGAAAAAGCCACCTTGCGGACGTGTCCAACAGACCTGTGCGGGCATTGTCTTTTCCAAGGCTGCCAGCATCACGTCCCGACGGTGTCGATAGGCCTCGATTAACCGCGCGATGTGAGGTTCCAACCAACCCCGTTGGCAAAAGACGGCGGTCACAAAGGCGACCAGGGGATTAGCGCCCCCGCCGGCGTGGCCCAAGCCGCTTTCTGCCAGCCGGGTCACATGTCTTGGCGCGGACACGGCCCATCCCAGGCGCAGCCCGGGAGCCAGGATTTTGGAAAAGCTGCCCAGATGAATGACCGTGTGGCCGCCGTCCGCGGCGTCTAGGGCGTACAGTGAGACCGGCGGTCGTCCCTCAAAGGACAGGTCGCGGTAGACGTCGTCCTCGATGATCATAAAGGCGTACCTTCTCGCCAACTCTAACAGTGCCGTACGGCGGGCTGCGCTGAGGGTCACGCCCGAAGGGTTCTGGAACGTGGGAATGGTATACAGCAGCCGTGGTTGGTGGCCCTGGGCCGTTAATTTTTCCAGGCGCCCGGCCAGCACCTCAATGTCTAGCCCCTGCTCGTCCAGGGGCACCGCGACCAACCGGACGGGATAGTCGCGAATGATGTCCAGCGCTTCGTGATAACTGGGGGCCTCGACCAGCACCGTGTCACCGGGCTGGGTGTATAGGCGGCAGGCGGCGTCCAACCCACCCGATGCGCCGCTGGTCAGCATCAGGTTCGTCGGGCCGAGTTCAAGTCCCTCATCGTGCGATATCTTGGCCCGCAAATAGTCTAGCAAGAGATTGCAGCCCCGTTCAGGGCCATAGTTCAAGGCCAGGTGACCGTATCGCTCCAGGGCTTCCTGGGCTGCGGCCTGCATCTGCTCGATGGGGAACAAGGTGGGGTTCACGTGACCATAGATGAAAGGCAGTGCGCCAGAGGGACCGCCCCCGTTTTGTACTTGGTTCTCAGGGTTCATAATCGTGTCACCTATATGTGGGGTAAGGGTGGAATAAGGATGCGCGGTGTCACAGACCGCGCGTGGTCGACCATTCCTGATCAAATAACCAGGCCACCAGGGCAATGACGCCGGCCCCGTATGCCAGCGTGCCGATAAAGTTGATGATCAATCCCCACGTGGGCAATGTGTTGCCGAAAAGGTCGCGAACCGCTGCCACAGAGCCCAGGAGAGGCAAGCCATAGATCAATAGGTTGACCTCTACCGGCAGGCTAAAGACCATCAGCACCACCGCCGCCGGCAAGCCCAACTGTATCAGTGCCAGGAAAAGGCTGGCCTCGCGATAGTTGGCGGCCATGGTGGCGCCGGCCATCACCAGGCCGTTGATCAACACGGCAACGGGGATGATGATAGCCAGTAAGGAAAAAACCAGCATGAGCGTATTGCTATTGTTGGCGATCAACACCTTGAGCGCGTCGCCGGGTCCTAGCGTCTGTAATGCGGACAATGCCGGGCTGGCACTACCCAGGACGCTTAAAAACAAGATGTCGATCAACCACAAGCCCATCACGGCGATCAAGCAGACAAAGACGACCGTCATTTTTCCCACGACGACGCCGCCCCGATTGGAAGGGGTCACCAGGAGCGTTTCGATGGTCTGGCGTTCCTTTTCGCCGACCGTCGTGTCCAGGATCAAGCTCATGCCGCCTCCCACCAGCCAGGAGCTGAGCGCCAAAAGAAAGAATAGCGCCACGGGGATGTTGCTGCTGTTTTCGGTCGTCACGTCGATGACGTCTTGGGGCTCGAGGGATTCTCGACGGCTTTCGCGCACCTCAATCGGGTGCACCCATTCGCGGGTCAGGCCTTGTGTGGCCAGGCGTTGTGTCAGCAGGTCGTCGCTGTACGCCGCGATCATGTCCTCCAGGGCCATTTTGCCAAAAAAGGTCTTGATCGAGTTGTCGCGGAGAATTAACTCGATGGTCGCGGTACGTTTTTGCGCCAACCGTGACTGGAAATCCGGCGGTATCGAGACGATGAACAGCGCTTCGCCAAAGAGGTCCGCTGTTGGATCAGCCGAGGGCGCCACAATTTTTATCGTTTTTTCTCTCTCAAAGCGTTGCACCAATTCGGGCGCTTGGTCGCCATTTTCGACCAAGATGGCGAAATCGTCACCGCTGATGCGGCCGGTCTGCGTGTCGATAAACAACATGGCAAATAGGCCCAACAATGGCAGGATGATGGGTGGGGCCAGGAGCCACAGCAGCGAACGGCGGTCGCGGAGTAATTCGCGAAACTCTTTGGTAAAGACCGTGCGAAAAGATTCTTTAAAGCGCATAGGCTTGTGGGTTCCTTTTACTTCCGAGTAGGACGTTTCACGTCTGGTGTCATTGCTTCTTTTGCGCCCACCATCGTGACAAAGGCGGTTTCCAGGCTGTCTACGTGATACTTTTCGACCAGCGCTTGCGGGGTGTCTTGTTCCAGGATCTCGCCGCGATGAATGACGGCGACCCGGTCGCACAATCGCTCTACCTCGTCCATGTGGTGGGTGCTTAGGATCACGCAGCGGCCTTCTTCTCTAAAGCGCCGGATGATGCCGCGTACCGTGCGGGTGCTCACCACATCCAGTCCCTGGGTGGGTTCGTCCAGGATCACGTTGGGCGGATTGTGCACCAGTGCCATCCCCAGCACGACTTTACGGGTCATGCCGCGTGAAAACCCTTGGGCGCGGCGGTCGGCGAAATCTCGCATGTCCAGCAGTTCGATCAAATAGTCGATTTGTCGTTCCAGTTTGGGTCCGTCCAGACTGTGCAGGCCGCCGATGAAGCGCAGGTGTTCCCGTGCTGTGCTGCGCGCATAGAGCCCCGCGTTCTCCACCAGGATGCCCAGGCGCGCGCGCACGATATTCCTGTCGTTTTGGATGTCGTGTCCGTCCACCCAGGCCGTGCCAGAGGTGGGTGTGAGCATTGTGGACAACATGCGCATGGTGGTCGTTTTGCCGGCGCCGTTGGGGCCCAGCAGCCCAAACACCTGGCCGGGATAGGCCTCAAAGGTGACGTCTCTGACCGCTTCAAAGGTCTTGAATTGTTTGGCGAGCCGTTTTGCTTTTATCAATCTGATTCGACCCCTTTCTATA
>CAZSJU010000138.1:0-8956 GCA_964607235.1 uncultured Anaerolineae bacterium
AAATCCGTCGTGCCTATTCTATTCTATAGCTCTTGCCGCTTAAAGACCAGCCACGCGCTCGTCAGGGCCACGACGATCAAGCCCACGCTGCCCGCCAGCGCGGGCCACGCGGTGGGACTCCCGGCGTGCATCACCCGGACGGCCCAACTCGACAATTGACCGGGCATCCACTCGCCGATCCTGGGCAGCGCGCCCAGCACGCTCAGGAGAATCAGCGCACCAAACGCCAGCCCGCCGGCGACGACCTGCGACTCGGTCAGCGTGCTGCAAAACAGCGTCAGCGCCACATAGACCAGCATGAAAATCAACAGCAGCCCATTGAGCGCCAGCCAGGGCAAGAGGTCCGGGGCCTCGAATAACACCATGGTGTAATAATAGCCCACGGCGGCGGTGACGAGCATGCCCAGGGCGAAGGACAGGCTCAACGCCGCAAATTTGGCTAGCAAAAAGACCCCGCGCGGCAATGGCTTGACCAGCATCAGCGCCGCCGTGCCCTTTTCCTTTTCCTGGGCCACGACGCCCATCGCCACCAGCAGCGCGACCAGCACGCCAAACTGACCCAGGTTTTTCACATATTCTTGGATGGCCACCGCCACCGTCGGTTCAGGCATTAATCCAACCAACTCGTCCCCGTTCGGCACCAGCGCCCTGATCAGATCGGGCGTGTACTTGGCCGTCATGGGAGAGACAAACCCTCCAAACAGCAACAACACCACCCCAACCACGAGCATGCGATATGAGCGCCATCCTTCCAGCAGTTCCTTGCGTAATGCCGTCCAGAAAATCATGTTACCCTTTCTCCCCATTGACCAGTCGCAAAAAGACATCCTCTAATGAGGGCCGCACCATCTCGTAACGTGTCAGCACCAACCCCGATTGAGCGGCCGCCGCCATCAACTCGCGCTTGGCGGTCTCGACGTCGTGCACGATCACGTGTGCGGTGCGCCGTTCGGTAGAGACCGCGGCTACCCATTTGTGCTGGCGCAGCGTCTCCGCCCAGGCTTGTAGCTGGGGCGCGAACCCATTTTCGGTCTCGATCTCGAACGCCGGCACCACATAGCGCTCGATCAGCGCTTCCTGGGGCGCCTGGGTGATCAGCTTGCCCTGGTTAATAATGCCCACCGTGTCGCACACCCGCTCCACGTCGGCCAGGATGTGGGTGGACATGAACACGGTGCTCTGCCCGCGCAGCCGTTCGATCAATTCCAGCACCTCTTTGCGGCCGGCGGGGTCCAGGGAACTGACCGGTTCGTCGAGAAACAGCACCTCGGGCTGGTTGACCAGCGCCTGGGCGATGCCCAACCGTTGGCGCATGCCGCCGGAAAAGCCGCCGATGCGGCGGCCGGCCGCCTTGCTCAACCCGGTCAACGCCAGCAACTCTTGCGCCCGCGCCCGATTCTCGCGACCGTAAAGCCCGAACACGCGGCCCACGTATTCCAGGAATTCCTGGCCCGTCATCCAGGCGTAAAAGGTTGGGTCCTGGGGCAAATAGCCAACGCGCGCGGCCACTTGCTGCTGGCTCGATTTGGCGCTGACCTCGACCCCCGACACCCAGGCCTGGCCGCCGTCGGGGTGGGCCAGGCCGGTCAGGATGCGGATGGTCGTGGTCTTGCCGGCCCCGTTAGGGCCTAAAAAGCCAAACACCGCGCCACGCTCAACGCTGAGCGTCAGGCCGTCCAGCGCCTTGACCTCGCCGAAATGTTTATGTAACGCCTTGATACGAATCGCTGTCATGTTATTCCTCCCGCCCCATTAGCAAATAGATGATCGGCCCGATCAAGTTGACGCACAGGATGACCACGACCCACACCCATTTGGGGCCGCGTGTCCGCTCGCGGCGGACCAAATCCCGCAACGCGATGATGATCAGGGCCAACTGTAACAAAAAAAAGGGGATGAGCAAGGGGATCAGTTCTTGAAGCGTATCCATCGCTTTTTCCTTATCGTACAACATTTTGTATCGTCTGTCAGGTTAGATGGTGGGCAATCGGATTTTCACAGAAACCCGGTCGCTTTGTCAACCTGTTTAAAAACGTCACTCTGATTATACCCCAGATTCTGCCCGGGTCCATCGGACAAGTGGGCAGATTCTGGTCTGGTCAGGTGACGAGTTCTACGCCTGGTCACCTGACCAGGCCGCAGCGCTATCTTTAACTTGGTTATAGCAAGTGCGCTGGCCGGCATCCGGCACTTGGATTGGCGGCTGTACGACTGGGGGATCACATCTGGTCAAGTGAGCAGGTGCTTTTGTCGAGATGGACGGATAGAGTGTGGAGCAAGTGCAAGTGTTTGTGGACAAAAAATCTCCCCCAAACTTTTTGTCCAGGGGAGAAGATTGTCGAATGTTGCCCAACCAGCTTTACGAGGGCGTTGGCGACCTTATAAATTGAACGCTTCGCGCAGACGATCCATAAAGCCGCGTTCCTGGGGGATCACCTCTTTGCCGAGGGTCTTGCCCAACTCGCTAAACAGTTCGCGTTGCGCCTCGTCCAACTCGGTCGGCACCACGACCTGGGTGACGATCAGCATGTCGCCGCGACCACCGTGTCTCAAATGCGGCACGCCGCGGTTGCGCAAGCGAAAGATGCGGCCGGTCTGGGTGCCAGAGGGGATAGAGACAGTCTCTTCCCCTTCCAGGGTGGGGATTTTGACCTTGTCCCCCAGCGCCGCTTGTGCGACGTTGACGGCCAATTCGAGCACAATGTCGTCACCCCGCCGGCGAAAGATGTTGTGCGGCTGTACCCGGAGCAACACATACATGTGACCGGGCGGACCGCCGCGCGACCCCGGTTCTCCTTCGTTCGCCAGACGGATGCGCGCGCCGTCGTTCACGCCCCCGGGAATTTTGACAGTGATGGTCTTGGCAGCCCGCACGCGCTTGTTGCCGTAACAACGGTTGCAGGGCATGGGGATCGTTTCCCCTTCCCCTCGACACGTCGGGCACGTCGCCACATTCACAAAGGACCCCAAGATGGATTGTTGCACGCGCCGCACCTCGCCGGTACCGTTACACTGGCTGCAGCGTACCGGCGTCGTGCCGGGCTCGGCGCCCGTCCCCTGGCAGACGGGGCACGTCTCGAGCCGTTGGATCTCTATTTCCTTTTCGCAGCCAAAGACAGCCTCTTCAAAGCTGATCTCCAGTTCGTACTGCAGGTCATTGCCCCGCCGGGGGCCATGCCGTCGTGCGCGCCCGGTGCCAAAGCCAAAGAATTCCTCAAAGATGTCGCCGATGCCGCCAAAATCGGTGTAACCGGCATTACCGTTGACCCCGGCGTGGCCGTAACGATCATAGGCGCGCCGCTTGTCAGTGTCCGACAGCACTTCGTACGCTTCGTTGACCTCTTTGAAGCGTTCCTCAGCATCTGATGCTTTATTGATGTCAGGGTGATACTGCCGCGCCAGGTTGCGGTAAGAACGTTTCAGCTCATTGGCGTCGGCGGCCCGGCTGACGCCCAGGACTTTGTAATAGTCGCGTTTGCTACTCATAAAATGCCCAACCCATCGTTTGTGTCAAGAATTGTAACAAGGATGATCTATGCTTCGCTGAATTCGCCTTCGATGACGTCTTCGCCCTCGTCGGCCGGACCGGCGCCTGGCCCCTCACCTTGCGGTGGTGGGGGAGGCCCTGCGTCTTCATACATCGACGCGCCCAGTTCCTGGACGGCGCCGCTCAGCTCTGCCGTCGCCTGGCGGATGGCATTGATGTCGTCGCCCTCTAGCGCCTTTTTAAGCGTCTCAACCTTGGCTTTGACCTGGGTCTTGTTCTCCTCTGGGATCTTGTCGCCTTGCTCTTTTAACAATTTTTCTGTGGAATAGACAGCCGAGTCGGCGGCGTTGCGCGCCTCGACCGTCTCTTGACGCTGGCGGTCCTTTTCGCGATGTTGCTCGGCTTGCTGGACCATGCGCTCGATCTCACTGTCGGACAGGCCACTGGAAGGCACGATGCGCATACTCTGCTCGCGGCCGGTGGCCTTGTCCTGCGCCGTGACGTGTAGGATGCCATCCGCGTCAATGTCAAAAGTGACCTCGACCTGCGGCACGCCGCGCGGCGCCGGCGGGATCCCATCCAGGATAAATTTGCCCAGGCTCTTGTTGTCGACGGCCATCGGGCGCTCGCCCTGGACGACATGAATCTCTACCTGGGTCTGCCCATCGGAGGCCGTGGAAAAGATCTGGCTCTTTTTGGTGGGAATCGTCGTGTTACGCGGGATCAGGTTAGTCGACACGCCGCCCAACGTCTCGATGCTCAGCGTTAATGGCGTCACGTCCAGCAGCAACACGTCCTTGACATCGCCGCCCAACACACCCGCCTGGATGGCAGCGCCCAGCCCGACGACCTCGTCCGGGTTGACGCCCTTGTGAGGTTCCCTGCCAAAGAACTCGCGGACCGCTTGCTGGATCGCCGGCATGCGCGTCTGCCCGCCCACCAAAATCACCTCGGCGATGTCTGAGGGGTCCAGCTTGGCATCGGCCAGCGCTTGCTTGCAAGGGGCTATGGAACGGGCGACCAGGTCCTCGGTCAATTGTTCCAGCTTGGAACGCGTCAAGAGGATGTTCAGGTGCTTGGGGCCGCTGGCATCGGCGGTGATAAAGGGCAGATTGATCTCGGTCTGCATCACCGTCGAAAGCTCGATTTTGGCCTTTTCCGAGGCCTCTTTGAGGCGCTGCAGTGCCTGCCGGTCCTGGCGCAGGTCAATGCCTTGCTCGCGCTTGAACTCTTCGGCCACCCAGTTAATGACCCGTTGGTCAAAGTCGTCGCCGCCGAGAAAGGTGTCGCCGTTGGTGCTCTTGACCTCAAACACCCCTTCGCCGACGTCGAGAATGCTAATGTCGAACGTACCGCCGCCCAGGTCGTACACGGCGATGGTTTCGTCCTTGTCGCCGCCGATACCATAGGCCAGTGAAGAAGCGGTGGGTTCGTTGATGATGCGCAACACTTCTAGCCCTGCGATCTTGCCGGCATCTTTGGTAGCCTGACGCTGGCTATCGTTAAAATAGGCCGGCACGGTGATGACGGCCTGGGTCACCGGTCCGCCCAGATACGCTTCGGCATCGGCCTTTATTTTTTGCAAGATCATTGCCGACACTTCTGGTGGCGAGTAATCTTTGTTGCCCAACGTCACGCGGATGTCGCCGTTGGGCGCTTCGGTGACGTGATAGGGCACAGTTTCTAACGCCCGTTTCACCGCAGGATCGCTAAACTTGCGCCCCATAAAACGCTTGACGGAAAAGATCGTGTTTTCAGGATTGACGACAGCCTGCCGCCTGGCGACCTGGCCGACCATGCGCTCGCCAGATTTGGGATTGATCGCTACCACCGAGGGAAATAAACGTCCGCCCTCTGAACTGGGGATAACCGTCGGTTCCCCCCCCTCCATAATGGCCACGACCGAGTTGGTCGTGCCCAGGTCGATGCCGATGATTTTGCTCATGTGATTGACTCCTTGAATGAACTAGTTACGAGATAAAGCCTTTAAAAACGCAAGGTGCGCATAAAGCCTTTAAAGACGCAAGACGCGCGCCCTTATTTAGCCACGCGCACCATCGCCGGGCACAGCACTCGCTTACCCAGCTTGTATCCTTTTTGCCACACGCCAATGATCTCGCCTTCTTTAAAATCCTCGTGATCCTCGTAACTCACGGCTTCGTGGAAGAACGGGTCAAAAGGCTGGCCTGGCTCGACTTTGATGAGCGTGGCGCCGGTCCCTTCTACAGTGGTTTGCAGCTTGCGTTGGATCAACGCAAAACCCTTGACCCACGGTTCGTCCGCCTGTTCTTCGGGGATAGATTCTAGCGCGCGTTCTATATCGTCCAGGATGGGGAATAGTTGCATCAGCAAGTTGGCCTGAGCCATTTTGCGCTGCTCGACCTGTTCTTGCTCTTGCCGTTTCCTGTAATTTTGAAAAGCGGCCCGCTCCCGCCTCAAGTCGTCCAGGTACTCTTGCGCTTGGGCCTCGGCCTCTTTTAATTGTTGGCGCAACGCCGTGCGTTCGTCGACCGGTTCTTCTGGCGTTGCTGGTGTTTCAACCTCTTCCGTCTCGGTTTCTGTTTCCGGTTTCAAAATCTCTGCTTCAGAGTCTGCCCTCTCTTGCTCTTCCTTGCCCTTACGGGCCACTTGCGCCTGCGGGCAGTGCGGGGAGAGACTGTCATTGGGTTGTTCTGTTTCTGCTTCTCCCTCAGGTGCCGAGGAGATCTTTTTTTCTTCTGTCACGCGACGTTACCTCCAGAGCTTTTTTTACATTTATTCTGTATACATCTCATAGATCAATTCGCTCATCAATTCGGCCACGTAACTGACGGCCGAGATGGCGCGACCATAGGCCATCCGGGTGGGACCTAGCACGCCCAGCGCGCCAGTGGCAAAGCCAGGCACACCATAACGCGCCAAAACCATACTACAACTGCTCAACTCTTCCCAACGGCCCTCACCACCAATGATGACTTGCACGCCGCCCACCGCCGGGCTGAGCGTCTCGGACAAAAAGCTGTCCAAAAAGCTGGGTTCCTCCAGCAGACGCAGGGGCCCCTGGCTGATCTCGGTGTCTATGAACTCGGGTTGACTGAGCATCTCGCTCAATCCGCCCCGATAGATCTCACCGGCGATGTGTGAATCTGTGTCTTCCAACATCTCTAACATGAGGTCGCAAATCTCGGACTCAAAAGTGGGCAAATCTTTAACCCGCGTGCGGATTTCACCGGCGCTCAAGCCGGCGCAAGCCTGGTTGAGACGATCGGCGGCTTGACTCAATTCCTCCTGGGTAAAAGGCTCGGCCAGGGACAGCATCTGCTGCCGGACGTTCCCATCTTGCAGGACGAGGATGAGCAGCACCAGCCGCCCTTGGGTAGAGATGAGCTCAATGTGCTTAAAATGGGCCTCGGCCGCCTGTGGGGCAGTGATGAGTGAGGCGTTGCAGGCCGTCTGTGCCAGAGTGGTCGCCGCCAGGCGCATCCATTGGTTCAGGTTCAGACGCGCCTGATGGAACTGATGGGCGATGGTCCGCCGCTCAGCCACCGGCAGCCGTGTTTCCCCTAGCAGTCGCTCCACAAAGAAACGGTAGCCCATATCGGTAGGCAAACGCCCGGCCGAAGTGTGCGGTTGGCAAAGGTATCCCAACTCTTCCAGGCATGCCATCTCGTTGCGCACGGTGGCCGAGCTGACGTTCAAGTGATACTGCTCCAGAAGCATCTTGGAGCTGATCGGGTGCATTTCGGCCACGTATTCACGGATGACCAGACCCAGAATCGTCTGTTGTCTTGGAGTTAAATCCGATAGCATTGTCAATTCCATCTCTAGTTTAGCACTCTTGTCCATAGAGTGCTAACAAGACCAGATTAAATGATACCACGCCCAAGGAGAACTGTCAAGAAATCATCATGCTTTCAGCAGAACCGCACAAGCGCATAGCGATCTATAACGTCCCATTGACCTGCTGTTGGAATTGTATCCTCCCTTGTCAATCGTGCCGGTCTATGCTACACTCTACAGTTGTGATGAGCGCTGATCGGCTATTCTTTCCTGAATCTCTCCGCGAGATGCAAGCCACGTTAAGGCTGGGGGGACGAGCGGTCTTTGAAATCTGGATGACCAGGTGGAGGTACCGATGTGACGACGGGCCAGATACCCCAAGCTAAAATGCACTGCTGGGAGCAGGATCTGACTTTGCTGGAAGAGATCAACCAGTTTGCCCACTCGGGTCTGAAATTACCCGAGTTGTTGGATGGTATCTTGCACAAATTGCAGGCGCGGATGCCTTTTACCGGGGCTTTTATCGGGCTGTGGAACCCTGAACGCGAGCAGATCGTTGTGCAAGGCTCCATCGGGAGAGCGGCGGTTTTAGACGAGGTGTTGCCCCTGGACCCAAGTCCCACCGGTTACCTCCTGCGTGAGCGTGCGCCGTTGCTATTGAACGATATGAGCGCGTCCGAGTTAAAAGTTGACCCCGCTGTGCGCGCCTATGCCGGCGTCCCGTTATTGGCAGGAGACAAGTTGGTGGGTACCCTGGAATTGGTCAGCGACCAGGTTGGCGCTTTTTCCCCGCAAGCCCTTGCCACGCTGCGGCTTGTCGCCACGCAAGCGGCAGTGATCATTGAGAATACTCGACTGTATAGCGAGACGCTGCGACAGACCGACGAGATGGCGACCTTTAACACGCTGTCGGCCGTACTTACCGCTTCTCTCAACCCCAACGAACTATTGGAGATTATCGTCTATTCAATAAGTCAGGCGATTGGGTGCGACCGGGCCGCGATCTTTGTGATGGATAGCGAACGGGGAGTGCTAAACCTGGCCAAGGCGCGCGGCTTGAGCCAGGCGTACATGCGGAGCAGTCGCGCTCTCAAGCCTACCCTGGGCAACCGCGCCCAGGTTGTGTTGGACCGCTATCCGCTCGTGGTCGGTGACATACGCGAGAGCAAAGCCTTTCAGCATTTGGCGTCTGTGGCAGAAGCGGAAGGATTTGTCGCCTTTGTCGACTTGCCTTTGCGGGGACGGGAGAGCGTGTTGGGAGCATTGACGGTGTATTATAATCGCCCCCATTATTTTGACACGTCCGAGCTAGAACTCTTGACAATGTTTGCCAACCAGGTGACGTTGGCGTTGGAAAACGCGCGGCTGTATGAACGCACGGACCGGGCATTGGCCCGCCGCGTTGATCAACTGGCCGCGATAGAGGAAATTGGACGTGAGCTGAGCTCTACTCTCGATTTGTCCCGTGTGTTTAATCTCGTACTAGAGCGCGCGATGGGCAGCACAGGGGCATCCGCTGGCCTCCTGGCCCTATGTCGTCCCGACAGCGAAAAGTTAGAGCTGATCGCCGAGCGGGGCTATCCTCCCGAGGCGCTCAAGCCTTACCGGGACGACGGTTGGTCCGTCAATCAAGGAGCCTGCCCCCCCTTGCCCTCACGGGCAGCGCCAGGGGCGCTTGCCGAAGGGCCGAGTCCTGAGCTTGCCGAAGGG